>JAICTU010000462.1 GCA_025936205.1 Polyangiaceae bacterium
CATGCGCTTGGTGAGCGTGGTCACCAGCACGCGCTCGCCGAGCCCAACGCGAATGCGGATCTCGCCCAGTAGATCATCGACCTGACCGGTGACCGGCCGCACGATGATCTCGGGGTCGATCAGACCCGTGGGGCGAATCACTTGTTCGACCACGACGCCTTGCGAGCGCTCGAGCTCGAAATCTCCCGGCGTCGCCGAGACGAAGATCGTCTGGCGCATGTGCTTTTCGAACTCTTCGAACTTGAGCGGGCGATTGTCGAGCGCGCTGGGTAAGCGGAAGCCGTACTCGACCAGCGTTTCCTTGCGTGAGCGATCGCCGCGGTACATCGCGCCGATTTGCGGCACGGTCTGATGCGACTCGTCGATCACGAGCAAGAAGTCTTCTGGGAAATAGTCGATGAGCGTGGGGGCAGGGTCGCCCGCGTTGCGCTGTGAGAGGTGGCGCGAGTAGTTCTCGATGCCCTGCACGAAGCCCATCTGCTCCAGCATCTCGAGATCGTACGAGGTGCGCTGCTCCAGCCGCTGCTTCTCCAGGAAGCGGCCCTCCTTGTCGAACCACGCCAGGCGATCGCGCAGCTCCAGCCGGATCGCGCTGATGGCGCGGCCCATCTGTTCCTTGGGCGTCACGTAGTGGGAGCCGGGGTAGACGGCGTAGCGCTCCAGCGACCCGAGCACCCGCCCGCGCAGCGGATCGACGCGCTGGATGTTGTCGACCTCGTCGCCGAAGAATTCGACGCGGATCGCCTCCGCCTCTTCGTACGCGGGGAAAATCTCGACCACGTCGCCGCGCACGCGGAACGTGCCGCGATGGAAGTCGACATCATTGCGCTGATATTGAATGTCGACCAGACGCCGCAGCAACACGTCCCGGCCGATCTCCTCCCCGCGCACGATGTCGATCAACAGGCCATGGTAGCTCTCCGCCGAGCCGATGCCGTAGATGCAGCTGACGCTGGCGACGATGATCACGTCATCGCGCGACAAGAGCGAGTGCGTGGCCGCGTGGCGCATGCGATCGATCTGGTCGTTGATGATCGCGTCCTTCTCCACGAAGGTGTCGCTGGCCGGGATGTACGCTTCCGGCTGGTAGTAGTCGTAGTAGCTGACGAAGTAGTGAACAGCCGCATCGGGGAAGAGATCCTTCATCTCCCCGTACAGCTGCGCGGCCAGCGTCTTGTTCGGCGCGATGATCAGCGTCGGACGGTCGTAGGCCTGGATCACATTGGCGACCGTAAAGGTCTTGCCGCTACCGGTGATCCCCAGCAGCGTTTGAGCGCGCTTGCCCTCCTCCAGGCCACGCATCAGCGACGCTATCGCCTGGGGTTGATCGCCCCGCGGCTCGAAGTCGCTCCGTAATGTAAAGCGGGACATGGGTCGAACCCCCATGATCGACTACATTTAGTGGGCCGACACAAGCACATCCGCCGCGGCCAACAGATTGTCGACCACGGCGGTTCGGATTGAAGCATCGGCCCGTAGGCTCTGCTCCCAAAACAGCGCGCAGGTTAGCGCTTGGAGTACTGGAAACGCTTACGGGCGCCGGGCTGACCGTACTTCTTGCGTTCCTTCTTGCGGTCGTCGCGAGTCAAGAAGCCCGCCTTCTTCAGCACGCCACGGCGTGCCGGGTCTTCCGCGATCAGGGCGCGGGCGATGCCGTGGCGCATGGCTTCCGCCTGCGCGCTGTGGCCGCCGCCCGTCACCGTCGCGCGGGCGCTGTACTTCTCCAGCAGCTCCAGCGCCTCGAAGGACTGGCGCACGATCATGCGCGCCGTCGCCCGCTCGAAGTACTCGTCCACGGACTTGCCGTTGACGATGATCGTGCCGTCGCCTTCGGCGCTGAGCCACACGCGGGCGATGGCGGTCTTGCGTTTACCAGTAGCGTACTGAGCGGTCGTTTCGGGCATCGTCTGGATTACCTTGCTCTGGAGTAACTAGCTGGGATTACCAGGAAAGGTTTTGCGGTTGCTGCGCCGCGTGCGGGTGCGCGGAGCTGGGGTAAACTTTGAGCTTCTTGATCATCTGCCGGCCGAGCACGTTCTTCGGCAGCATGCCGCGCACGGCGAGGGTGAGCGGTTGGTCGGGCTTGAGCTCGAGCAGCTCGCTATAGGTGCGCTCGGCGATGCCGCCCGGGTAACCGCTGTGGCGGCGGTACAGCTTGTCGTCCGCCTTGTTGCCGGTCACCTTGATGTCCTTCGCGTTCACCACGATCACGAAGTCGCCGGTGTCGACGTGGGGCGTGAAGGTCACCTTGTGCTTACCCCGCAGCAGGGTAGCGACACGGCTGGCAACTCGGCCTAGCGGCTGGTTTTGGGCATCGACCACCCACCACTTACGCTGGGTGATGGCTTCGTGGGGCTTGGCAACAAAGGTTCGCATGGATCGCAGGTCTGCTGAAGGAGCGGGAGCTTCTAGCGGCATCGGTTGCATCCGTCAAGCCGAGGGGCACGGCTGGCGACGGTTCACCGCTCGACTTCGAGAAGCGCGGTCCCTGGCCCACGGGCCGCCAAGACTTGGCTACCCTGTCTGGTGCGCGCCCATTTGACGACCCCGGGTGCGGTTGTCTCCCCTGAAATTGCCCCGCGGAGGTCGATCTCGCCGAGTCATTGCATATTTCCATGATGCGGCGGCAGGCGGCTCGGGTCCTGCGCCGTTTAGATCCAATAAGTCGCTCGCTCTCGGCTCCAACCCGCCCGGCAGCGACGCCCCGAGACTCTCCGAGATCGATGCATCCCACGGGAAACCCCAAGCTGGCTGAGTGGCTCGTCAATGGCGGATTGATGAAGCCGGAGGCTCGGGAGAAAGTCCTCAGCCAGCAGCAACTGCTCGGCGGGCGCATCGAGGAGGCCATCCTGGACATGGGGGTGCTGGGCGAGCAGGAGCTTCTGAAGTTCCTGGCCAACACCTATCGCACTCGCTTCGTGTCCACCGAGAAGCTGGCCAAGGCGCAGATCGACCGGACCACGCTGGAGAAGGTGCCGAAGAAGCTGGCCGAGCAATGCACGGCCTTCCCCGTCATGTACGACGCCGCGTCCTCGACGCTGAGCGTGGTGGTGGCGGACCCGGATGATTCCAACCTGCTGCGGCAGGTGCAGATGGCGGCGCGGGTGAAACACGTCAAGGCGTTCGTGGGCCGTCCGCTGGCGATCAAGGCCGCGATCACCAAGAACTACGGCGGCGACATCCACGCCTTTGCCCGACTCGACAAGAGCGCGCACGAACAGTTCAGCAACATGATGGACGTGTTCGAGCGCAACCTGGTCAGCGAGGAATCGATGGCCGTGGCGCTCGCCGGCGAGGCGGCGCAGGAGCGCACGCTGACCGCCGAGCAGCTGGCGAGTGGCGGCCCGAGCGACACACAGAACCTGTCGGACCAGTCCTATCGCGAGACGCTCAAGGTGCTGGTGAGCTTGATCGAGAGCGCCCGCAGCGATCTGCGCGGCCACTCCTCGCACGTCTCGCGCCTGATCGGTAAGCTCGCCCAGCGCATCGGCGTATCTCCTTCCCAGCACGCCGCCTTCCAGATCGCCGGGCTGCTACATGACCTGGGCAAGATGGGGGAGCACCACCTGACGGCGCTCAACGTCGGCGTCAGCGAGACGCAGCGTGCGCGCGCGCAACACAGTTACAACGCACCCTGCCGCTTGATGGAAGCTGTCAAGCTGCCGCATGAAACGGTGAACGCGCTGGAGTCGATGTACGAGCGCTACGGCGGTGACGGCTTGCCGGGCCAGCGCAGCGGCAAAGACATCCCGCTCGGCGCGCGCTTGCTCGCCATCTGCGACACCTACGCGGACCTGACGCGCAACCCCAAGAACCCCTTCTCCAAGGTGCTGGAGACGGAGGAAGCCTGCAGCGTGCTCGCCCGCTACGCGCCCAGCATCTTCGACCCCAACCTGGTCGAGCTGTTCAAGCACACCGTCAGCGGCGACAGCTTGAAGGCGCGCCTGCTCGCCAACCGCCACCTGGCGCTGATTGTCGACGTGGATCCCGAAGAGACCACCGTGCTCGAGCTGCGCATGATCGAGCAGGGCTTCGAAGTGCACGTGGCCCGCTCCGCCGAGGACGCGCTGAAACAACTGAAGGGGGGCCAGATCGAAGTGGTGGTCAGCGAGATCGACCTGGGCGCCCGCGATGGCCTCGCGCTCCTGCAAGAGGCGCGGCAGCAGCCCTGGGGCAAGCAGCTGCCCTGGGTGATCATGACCCGGCGCACCGCGCGCCAGGATGCCGACCGCGCCTTCGAGCTGGGCGCCGACGACTACGTGACCAAGCCGGTGAGCGGTGACCTGCTGGTGACCAAGCTCAAGCAGATCATGGATCGGCGCGGGCGCGTGGCGAATGCCCGAGGGGTTTCCGGTTCGCTACAGGAGATGGGCCTCCCCGATATCGTCCAGGTGCTCTGGCATGGGCGCAAGACGGGCTCGCTCAAGATCCACGCCCCCGAGGGCACGGGAGAGATCCACTTCGTCGAGGGGCAAGTGTACAATGCCCTCTTCGGGAGGAAACGAGGCGCGGATGCCTTCTATGCAATGGTAGCGCTACAGGCGGGCGAGTTTGCGGTCGACCCCGGCTTCGTGGCGGCCCAGCGGGTGATTGAAGAGAGCCCCGAGGGCCTGTTGCTCGAGGGAATGCGGCGTCTGGACGAGGGGGTCACCGCGTAACGGTGATTGTTTTTTGATGCAAAGCGCGCCTCCGCCGCTCGTCGGCTTCAACAACAACGTCCGCTATCGCGGCATGCGCTTCCACATCCAGACGGAAGACTCGGGCTGCGCGCGCCCGCACATCATCACGCACCTGTTCGCGGACGGCGGGCGCGTGATCAAGAGCATCCGCACGGACTATTCCGAATACGTCGGCCACCCCGATCGCCCGGCGCTGCTCCAGCGCATGATGCGCGACCAGCATCGCGCCATGGCCATCGATCTGCGCGATGGGCACCTCGACAAGACCATCGATAGCCTGCTCAGCCAGGCGCCGGAGCCCTCCGAGGAGCTGAGCGAAGAGCCTGCCGCGCCGCGGGCGGGGCGCAAGGCGTCGCCGCGCCGTTCGGTGCCGCCGCCAGCGGCCCAGGGCGAGGAAGAGCCCGCGCCGAGCTCGCGCAAGGGCTCACGCAAGGCCCCCGAGGCACGGCGCACGGAGAAGGCCGAACCCAGCGACGCCGAGGCGTCGAAGGAAGCGCGCCGCAGCCGACCTCCGGCCCGCGGCCGCCGCCCCTCGCGCGTGCCGGAAGCGATGGCCAAGAAGGGCCGCAGCGTCACCCCCAAGGGCCGCCGCTCCCTGGTCCGCTCCGCGGCGGGCCCCAAACCCGGTGGCGATTCGATCTTCGGCACGGCGCCGCAGGAATCCCTGGACGACGTCATCCTCGGCTACGTCACCCAGGGCAAAAACGGCCCCGACACACGCGGCCGCAAATAGGCGCCCCCTCCTCCCCTGCGAAGCGGAACAACTTTTCTCGCCCCGGGGCTTGGTGTAAGAACATCTTGTTTCTCGGCGAGGTAGCCAAGTGGTTAGGCACCGGTTTGCAAAACCGTCATACGCCGGTTCGAATCCGGTCCTCGCCTCGAATTTGTTCTGATTTTCGCTGTTCTCGAGGGTCGGTGCTGCCAAAGCGGGAAGGCCCGAGGGCCTCGGGCTAGACTGAACCCATGGCGAATGCCGGGCGGCGCCGAGCGACCTACTCCGATCTGTTGGAGATCCCGGAGAATCAGATCGGCGAGATCATCGACGGGGAGCTGATCACGCAGCCGCGCCCGGCTGTACCGCATGCGCGCGCGGCTTCGCAGCTGATGGGCGAGGTGAGCCCCCCCTTCAATCGCGGCAAGGGTGGCCCCGGAGGTTGGATCATCCTCCACGAGCCGGAGTTGCATCTGCACGGCGACGCCTTGGTCCCTGACCTCGCCGGTTGGCGGCGTGAACGAATGCCGGCGGTGCCGCAGGACGCCGCGATTGAGCTCGCACCCGACTGGGTGTGCGAGGTGCTCTCCCCTTCCACGCAGGGCCATGATCGCGTGAAGAAAATGGCCGTCTACGCCCGCGAGCGCGTCACTCACGTCTGGCTGGTCGATCCGCTGGCGCAAACGCTGGAGGTCTACGCCTGGACCGAGCGTGCGTGGCTGCGCGCCCAGGTGGCGCAGGGAGCCGAAAAGGTGCGGGCCGTGCCCTTCGACGCGCTGGAGCTCGACCTGGCCGCTCTCTGGGAACGCTAACCGCGTCCGGGCCCACCGCCCTGGAAATTCGCGTGCCTTTCGGTGGACTTCGACGCGACCGACGTTGTAACGAACGCTGGCTTTTCGGCGAGGTAGCCAAGTGGTTAGGCACCGGTTTGCAAAACCGTCATACGCCGGTTCGAATCCGGTCCTCGCCTCGGATCAGCGCTGGAAAAACTAGCTCCCGCGAATCGCCGTCTGGACGAGACGGAGCCCGCGCGATAGGGGCTGTTCTGGCCCCTTGGCGGAATGGCAGACGCAGGGGATTTAAAATCCCTCGCCGGCAACGGCTTCCCGGTTCGAGTCCGGGAGGGGCTACCGCCTGAATCGTCGGCGAGTCCACCGGCTGCGACCGTCGCGTGGCCGGTCAGAGTCGGATGAGCGCCACTCCCGCGAGGAGTAGAGCCGCTCCGATCAGCCGGGGCGCGCTCGCGGGGTGCTGCGGAACTCCGAGCCAGCCGAACTGATCGGCGGCCAGCGCAAAGAGCATTTGACCGGCAACCACGCAGGCGATGAGCGCTGCGGCGCCCAACCGAGGCAGCAGGATGATCGCGAGCACGAGGTAGAGGGCTCCGAACATGCCGGCCGTCAACAGTCCCGGGTGAACTCCCGAGAGCCTCGCGGACGGCCAAGGCTCCTGGCGCACCGTCACCACGAGCAGCATCGCCAGCGTGCCACCGACGTAGCTGACGAGCCCAGGCCAAGCCCAGGACCCGAGAGCCGAGCGCAACGAGGAACTGATTCCGGCCTGGACCACGAGGCAGGCGCCCGCGCCCAGCGCCAGCAACACCGGCCCTATGAAACGGATCAGCTCTGGCATGGCGGCATCATGCCCTCGTTCGACCGAAGTTCGACGTGTTTTCGCTGGGCATTCCATCGGCTTGGCTGCGCGGATACACGTTCGACGAAACAGGTCCCCCCGCGTCGCTAGCATATGCCCGCTGCCGCTCTCACTTCAGCACCAGCGGGGCCACGAGTGAGTGGCAGGGGATCCGCTCCGGCAGCGAACTTTTGGCCTC
>JAICTU010000732.1 GCA_025936205.1 Polyangiaceae bacterium
ACGCCTCGACCCAGGAGTAGTTGCGCGACATGCCCGTCAGCTCGTCCGTGACGGGGTGGCTGAACAGGCGCGCGACCCGGGTCTGCGCGGGCTGCTTGGGTTTGCCGGGCTCCTTGGCGAGCGCGTGATCGACCAGCGCCTCATCCGGCGCTTGCCCGCGCACCAGGGCCAGGTAGCGCTTGCTCACGCGGTCCTCCATGAACGCTTCACCGAGCACGCTGGCGATCTCGGACGAGAGCGCGAAGATCAGCGCGCCGCTCGTGCCGCGGTCCAGCCGATGCACCGGGTACACCCACTGGCCCAGCATGCCGCGCAGCACGCTGAGCGCGGTGACCTCATCCTGCGCCCAGCCGCGGTGCACGATCATCCCCGCGGGCTTGTCGACCACGACCAGCGCCTCGTCGCGGTACAACACGGGCAGCGTCGGCGAGTCCAAGGCGCCCGCAGCCTACTCAGCGCGGCGCGGCGAGCAAGCGCCGAAACGTGAGGCTCAGGCGCTCTCCGAGCGGCGTCTCCGCATCGCGCGCGATGGCGTGCCGGTAATGGCGCTGGCAGGTACCGCCCATCACCAGCAGGCTGCCGCTGGCGAGCGGCAACGACAGGGCCCGCTCGCGCGCCGCTCGACGCTGGGCGCGGATCAGAAAACGCCGCGTCTCCCCCAGCGACAGCGTCGCCACCACAGGATCTGGGCCCAGCTCCGGCTCCGCATCCGCATGATAGCCCATGCTGTCCTTGCCGTCGCGATAACGATTCACGAGCACGTGGTTGAAGAGCGCGCCCGACACCGCCGAGATCCGCGCCCCCAGCGCGTCCAGCGCGCCCGAGATCGAGGCGGGCCAGCGCCGCGGCTCCAGCGTCTGCCCCGAATACCGGTAGGGCAGCTCTCCTGCCCAGGCGATCAGCCGGGGCTGCAGCACCGGCTTGCCGAAGAGCACGATGTGCCGCTGCTCCCAGCACAGCTCCCGCACCAGCTCCGAGCGCAGCTGCTCCGCCTCGTCTGGAGCCAGCCAGGACTCGAGCAACTCGAGCCAGGCACCCTCGGTCAACTCCGTCCGCATCGCGGCTACTTAGAAAGGAAGCCGCTCCGAGACAACTCCCGGCTCACGCTCCGCCGCGCGCCCCGGCCAGCGCCGGCTCGCGCAGCCGGCCAAACGCCACCCCGCGCGCCTCGCGCCCGAGCAAGGTGATGAGCGTGATCAGCAGCGCCACCACGCTCGCCACGAGCGCCAAGGCCAGGCCATAGTTGCCACCCCAGCGGCTCGCCAGGTTCGCTTGCAAGGTGGCGTTGACCGAAGCCAGCAAGTTGCCGAGCTGATACACGAAGCCCGGGAACGTGCCGCGCACTTCCTCCGGCGAGAGCTCATTCAAGTGCACCGGGATCACCCCCCACGCGCCCTGCACCAGGAACTGCAGCAGAAATGCGCCCAGCGCGAGCAGCCAAGGACTGGAGGAAAACGCCCAGAGCGGCACCACCGGTAGCACCAGCAGCGCGGCGGTTACCATCGTACGCCGGCGCCCGAGGCGCTCGGAGAGCGTGCCGCAGACGATGCCGCCCGCCATGGCGCCCAGGTTGTAGACCACCGCGATCGTGCCGACTGCGCCCGGTGACAGGCCATGCTGCAGCTGCAAGAACGTGGGGTACAGATCCTGCGTGCCGTGACTGAAGAAGTTGAAGGCGGTCATCAGCGCCACGGCATACAACCCGAGCCGCCAGTGCCGCGCGAGATCGGAGAAACCACCGCTGGAGCGAGCGGCGCCGCTCTGGAACGCGGGCGACTCGGGCACGTGGCGCCGGATGTAGAGCACCAGGAGCGCCGGCAGCACGCCGATCATGAACATCCCGCGCCAGCCGATCAGCGGAAACAGAAAAGCGTACACGAGCGCGGCGAGCAAGTAGCCCGCCGGGTACCCCGCCTGCAGCAGGCCCGAAACCACGCCGCGCGACCGCGCCGGCACGGACTCCATCGTGAGCGAAGCCCCGACGCCCCACTCTCCGCCCATCGCCACTCCGAACAGCGTGCGCAGCACCAGCAGCGCGGTCAGGCTCGGCGCGAAGCCGCACGCGAACTCGATCGCCGAGTACAACACGATGTCCACCATCAAGGTCGGGCGCCGCCCGTAGCGGTCCGCGGCGCGCCCGAACAGGAAGGCGCCCACAGGCCGCGCCGCCAGCGTGAGCAAGATCGCGAACGTCACCTCGGCGATCGGCACGTTGAACTCGTGCGCCACATCCTTGAGCACGAACACCAGCAAGAAGTAGTCGAACGCGTCCAGCGTCCAGCCCAGCATGCTGGCGATGACGACATTCCTTTGCTCCCGCGACCAACCGGAGAAGACGCCTGCGTTCATGTCCCTGATCTCGAGACGCGCCAGTGCAACGCCAAGCGCCGCCCGCCCTGGCATTTCGCCCCGCTGTGCGTACTTCTGCGATCTCGGCAAGTGCACGAACCCTGCTTCCCCTTTCCCCATACTTGCACAGGAGTGTGCCGACTACGGTCCCTACTTCAACTCCGGCCCTATCAACTACTCGGGTCGCGAGCATGCCAAGTACGCAGCATGCCAAGGCTTCCTCTGTATCGACGGGCGGTGTCGGTCGTGCGATTCAGCAGAGCAATGCTACGACTCCGTTGGCAATCCCAGCTGCTACCAGGAGCCACGGTACCCGGGCAAGCGATGCGGCTCGAGGCCGGGTGAGGAAGTCTATCAGCCGCCTCCGCTACCTCCGCAGGAGGGCCACACGGTCGACCCGGTGGACCAGGAAGCGCAGATGCCCACGAGTCTACTCTTGCAGGCAGCAGTCAGCGTGCCGGCCACGGCTGGATCTCACCTGGCCGTCGTCTGGTGGCACCAGCGCGCAGGTGAGCAGGACGAGTTCATGCGCATCGCTTACGACAGTCCCATCGACTCCAGTTTCACGGAGCTGGCCATCCCCTTCTCTAGTCTGGAGCTGCCTGCAGAGGAAAACCTGAACTGCTGGCGCGACTGCCGCGATCGATCCATTTGCCCGTGCACAAACGCGGAAAGATTTGCGCTCGGCAGTGTACTGGTTGCCACCGATCGGGACGGCGACGGCAGCCTGTCGTTGGATGAGATACGAAGCGAGCAAACAGGCGGCACACCCGCGGTGATTGGCTGGCCTCCCGAGGGGCTGCCGGGGTTTGACTCGAACCTGCAGTTCATCCATCAGGGGTTCGCCACCTATGTCACCGACGGCACCCGGTTCGCGGCTGTGACGTCGGACGCGGCGGAAGCAACATTGGCGTTCTGTC
>JAICTU010000458.1 GCA_025936205.1 Polyangiaceae bacterium
CTTGCGGATCTCGGGACGCGCCGTCTTCCACGCGCGCTGCACGATCCACGACAGGGACCGCTCGAGCCGAGCCGCCTCCTGATGGATTTCCTCCAGCATGGCCTCCGGGAAATATAGGCTCTGCTTGCGCTTGTCGCTTTGGGAGGCCGGCGCTTCGTCGCCGTCGCCGTTTTCCACCGAAGACATGGCCGAAACCTCAGGGGGTCTGGGTGAGTTCGTCAAGCCCTGGAGTATCTCGCTACCGGGTCTTGGAGATCAAGCGCTCCGCGAGCCAGGCCTGGCAGAACCTCGGGGCTTTCAGGCTGTGCCCGCCGCGGGATGTGGGTGAAGGAACGAGAACAGCGGAGCGGTATCCGCGATCCATGCGCTTCAGCATGACGACGCCTCAGGCTCCCGCCGTAGAGCGGCCGCAAAGATCCCGGGGCGACCCCCACGCCCCGTGCGGTAGAGCCAATTTCAGCCCGTCGGACCCAACATCTTCGCAGGGTCCACCCAGCGGTCGAAGTCTTCTTCGTTGACCCAGCCCAGGGCGAGCGCGGCTTCGCGCAGCGTGGTGTGTTCGCGATGCGCCTTCTGGGCGATCCGGGCGGCCTTCTCGTACCCCAGGTGCGGGCTGAGCGCCGTGACCAGCATCAGCGAGTGTTCGACGTGTTGACTGATGCGCTCGACGTTCGCTTCGAGGCCCGCGATGCCGCGCTCCGCGAAGGACTCGCAGGCGTCCCCCAGATTGCGAGCGGCCATCAGCAGATTGAAGATCAGCACCGGCTTGTAAGCGTTCAGCTCCAGCTGCCCCGACATGCCGGCGACCGCGACGGCGGCGTCGTTGCCGATCACCTGGGCGCAGACCATGGTCAGCGCCTCGATCTGGGTGGGATTGACCTTGCCGGGCATGATCGAAGAGCCGGGCTCGCGTGGCTCGAGCAGCAGCTCGCCGAAGCCGGAGCGCGGCCCCGAGCACAGCAGCCGCAGGTCGTTTCCGATCTTCATCAAGCACACGGCGGCGTCGCGCAGCGCTCCCGATGCCTCCACCAGGTCGTCATGGGAGCCCAGCGCCGCAAACGGGTTGCTGGCGCGCACGAAGTGCAAGCCGCTCAGATCGCACAGGCCCGCGATCGCGCGCTCCGCAAAGCCGACCGGGGCGTTCAGCCCGGTACCGACGGCCGTGCCGCCGAGCGCCACCGCCGCCAGCCGCCGGTTGGCGTGCTCGAGCGCCGAGAGCCGCTGATCCAGCTGCGCGACGTAGCCCGAGAACTCGTGCCCGAGGCGCAGGGGTGTTGCATCCATCAGATGGGTGCGCCCCATCTTGACGATGGGCATGAACTCCTCCGCTTTTTCGGCGAGCGCGTCGCGCAGCACGCGCATTTTCACCAGCGTGTGGTCGGTGATCAGCCGGTGCGCCGCCACGTTCATCGCGGTGGGGAACACGTCGTTCGACGACTGGGAGCGGTTGACGTCGTCATTGGGATGCAGGAAGCGCGTCGAATCGGTGAGGTTGCCGCCGGCGCGCACGTGAGCGCGATTGGCGATCACCTCGTTCAGGTTCATGTTCGTGTGCGTGCCAGACCCCGTTTGCCAGACCGGCAGCGGGAACTCGTCGTCGAGCTCGCCGGCGAGGATCTCGTCGCACACCTCCTGGATGGCCCGTACCTTCTCCGCAGGCAGCACGCCGCAAGCGAGGTTCGCCTGTGCGCTGGCCTTCTTGACCATCGCCAGGGCATAGATCAACTCCCTGGGCATCGGCTCTCGCCCGATGGGGAAGTTCAGGCGCGAGCGTTCCGTTTGCGCTCCCCAGTAGCGCCGTCGCGGAACGCGCACTTCACCCAGACTGTCGTGCTCGGTGCGGCAGTCTGTGCTGCTCGGCTCGTGAGGAATCATGCCCGGAGTATGCGCGCGCGCCCGAGCCCGATGCGCAGATTTCGCTGCAGCGTTCGCTGGGTCCGCAGCTCGGCACGCGCCTGCCATTTGCGCGATTGCCTCGCTGCCTGTCCGTCCCGTACATCGGCGTGACTGAGCTTTTGAGCAGAGGGCCGGATCGGGCCTGTTTCTGCAGCGTTGCCAGGCCGTCCGGGCGCAATTGCCCTAGGACGTGGGCCCGGGTTTGGATATGGACGGGTGCGCGGAAACCGCCGCGGGAAAGAACTTCCGGAGACGCCATGTTGCAGAAGAGCGCCAGTTTCAAGGCCATCCAGGGTCCGATCGTCACCATCGTGCTGGACGGGGTGGGCCTGACCGAACGGAGTGTGGGCAACGCGGTGGCCGCCGCGCGCAAGCCGACGCTGGATCGGCTGCTGGCGAAGTATCCGAGCATCCAGCTCAAGGCGCACGGCACCGCGGTGGGCATGCCGTCCGACGCCGACATGGGCAACTCCGAAGTCGGTCACAACGCGATCGGCTCCGGCCAGGTGTACACGCAGGGCGCGGCGCTCGTGTCGGACGCGATCAAGACCGGCGAGATCTTCCAGCGCGACGCCTGGAAGGAGATTGTCAGCAACGTCAAGGAGCACAACTCGACGCTGCACTTCATGGGCCTGTTCTCCGACGGTAACGTGCACTCGCACATCGACCACCTGAAGGCGCTGATCCTGCAGGCCAAGAAGGAGGGCGTGCGCACCGTGCGCATCCACGCCCTGCTCGACGGTCGCGACGTACCGGAGACCTCGGCGCTGGAGTACGTCGGCCCCTTCGAGCAGTTCCTGAAGGAAGTCAACGGCCCGAGCTTCGACGCCGCGATCGCCAGCGGCGGTGGCCGCATGCGCATCACGATGGACCGCTATCAGGCGGAATGGCCCATGGTCGCGCTCGGCTGGAAGACGCACGTGCGCGCCGAGGGCGAGCAGTTCGCCTCCGCCACCGACGCCATCACCAAGCTGCGCGAGCGCACCAAGGCCAGCGACCAGAACCTCGACCCCTTTGTGATCGTAAAGAACGGCAAGCCGCTGGGGCCGATCGTCGATGGCGACTCCGTCGTGTTCTACAACTTTCGCGGCGACCGCGCGATCGAGATCACGCAGGCCTTCTGTAGCGGGCCCGAGTTCACCGGCTTCGATCGCGGCGCCGTGCCCAAGGTCTGCTACGCGGGCATGCTGGAGTACGACGGCGACCTCAAGCTGCCGAAGCGCTTCCTGGTGCCGCCGCCCGCCATCAAGGGCACCCTCGGCGAGCACCTGGCGGAGGCCGGCGTCACGCAATACGCCATCTCCGAGACCCAGAAGTACGGGCACGTCACCTACTTCTGGAACGGCAACCGCAGCGGCAAGTTCGACGACAAGCTGGAGCTGTACAAGGAGATCCCTTCCGACACGGTGCCCTTCGAGCAGCGGCCCTGGATGAAGGCGGCGGAGATCACCGACGAGCTGATCAAGCAGGTGCAGTCCGGCAAGCACCGCACGCTGCGCGTCAACTACGCCAACGGCGACATGGTGGGCCACACCGGCGACTTCCAGTCGGCGGTGATCGCGATCGAGACGCTCGACATCGCCATCGGCCGGCTGCTGCCGGTGATCGACGCGATGAAAGGCGTCGCCATCATCACCGCCGATCACGGCAACGCTGACGAGATGTTCGAGCTGGACAAGAAGGGCCAGCCCGTCTCCGACGGCCACGGCGGGTACAAGGCCAAGACCAGCCACACGTTGAACCCGGTGCCCTGTATCCTTTACGACAACCAGACCAACGGCGGCCTGGGACTGCGCACGGATCAGAAGTTCGGGCTGTCCTCGCTGGCCTCGACCATCGTCAATCTGCTCGGCTACGAAGCTCCCAGCCTCTGGGATCCATCGCTGCTGATTCAGCGCTGAGCTTTCTCCCGCCTCCTGCCCGAAAGACCGCGTGCTCTCGCTCGACTCCATCTCCAAGCGCCACGGCAGCCAGATCCTGTTCATCGACGCCAGCCTCGCCGTCTTCCGCGGCGAGCGCGTCGGTTTGGTAGGGCCCAACGGCGCCGGCAAATCCACCGTGTTCCGGCTGCTGGTAGGCCAGGAGCACCCCGACGCCGGCCAGGTCAACGTCGACCGCGGCGTCAGCGTCGGCTACTTCGATCAGAACGTCGGCGAGATGCAGGGCATGAGCGCGCTCGCGGCCACCATCGCCGGAGCGGGCGAGGTGGCGAAGGTTGGGGAAGAGCTTGCCAAGCTCGAAGCCGCCATGGCCGACCCGGACCAGGCGGACCAGCTCGAGCAGGTCATCGAACGCTTCGGCGAGGTGCAGGCACGCTTCGACTCGCTGGGCGGCTACGCGCTGAGCGCGCGCGCCCAGGAAGTGCTGGCGGGCCTCGGCTTCTCCCCGGAGATGATCGAAGGTGACGTGGGCAAGCTCTCCGGCGGCTGGAAGATGCGCGTGGCGCTGGGCCGCGTGCTGCTGATGAAGCCCGACGCGCTCTTGCTCGACGAGCCCACGAACCACCTCGACATCGAGTCCATCATCTGGCTCGAGAGCTTTCTGCAGAGCTACGACGGCGCGCTGATCCTCACCTCGCACGACCAGGCGTTCTTGAACCGCGTGGTCACGCGCATCGTCGACATCGACGAGGGCGATCTGGTGAGTTACTCCGGCAACTACCAGTTCTACGAGGAGCAGTACCGGCTGCGCCAGGCCCAGCGCGAGGCGCAGTTTGCGCGCCAGCAGGCCATGCTCGCCAAGGAGCAGGCCTTCATCGACCGCTTCAAGGCCCGCGCCAGCCATGCCGCGCAGGTGCAGTCGCGCGTGAAGAAGCTGGACAAGATCGAGAAGATCGAGCCGCCGCGGCAGCGCAAGCTCATCGAATTCGAGTTCCGCACCCCGCCGCGCTCGGGCGACGACGTGGTCGCGCTCAACGGCGTGTCGAAGGGCTACGGCTCGCGCAAGATCTACAACGACTTCTCCTTGCTGGTGCGGCGCCTGGAACGCTGGACGGTGATGGGCGTCAATGGCGCGGGCAAGAGCACCCTGCTCAAGCTGGTCGCGGGCGCGTCCGAGCCCGATCGCGGCACCCTGAAGCTCGGGGCAGGGGTGAAGCTCGGCTACTTCGCGCAGCACGCGATGGAGATCCTGAAGCCCGAGCTGACCGTGATCGAGATGATGCAGGAGAGCTTTCCGCTGGCGGGGCTGGGCGTCCTGCGCACCCTGCTGGGCGCCTTCGGCTTCTCCGGTGCCGACGGTGACAAGCACTGCGAGCACCTCTCCGGCGGCGAAAAAGCGCGCGTGGTGCTGGCGCTGATGATGTTCGACCCGCCCAACTTCCTGGTGCTGGACGAGCCCACCAACCACCTCGACATGGACACCAAGGCCATGCTGGTGCGCCTGCTGCGCAGCTACGAGGGCACGCTGCTGTTCGTGTCGCACGACCGCAAGTTCCTGAGCGCGCTCTCCAACCGCGTGCTGGAGCTGACCCCGGAGGGCCCGCGCGTGTTCGGCGGCGGCTACGATGAGTACGTCGCCCAGACGGGCCAAGAAGCGCCCGGCTTGCGCAACTGAACACCTTCTCCCATGCAAATCCTCGTGACCGGATCTGCAGACGGACTGGGCCGGGCCACGGCGCAGACGCTGCTGCGTGAAGGGCACCGGGTTGTCGTTCACGTGCGCTCCGAGCAGCGGCTCGGCGCGGTGCGGGAGCTGGTGGCACAGGGCGCCGTGGCCCTCGTCGGAGACCTCGCGAGCTCCGAACAGACTCGCCGCCTCGCCGAGCAGGTGAACGCGCTCGGTCCCATGGACGCGGTGATCCACAACGCCGGCGTCTACTCCGGGCCGGCGCTGCTGCCGGTGAACGTCGTGGCGCCGTATTTGCTGACCGCCCTCATTCATCGCCCCAGGCGCCTGATCTACCTGAGCAGCGGCATGCACCGCGGCGGCCGACCCAACCCCCACGGCATGGACTGGACCGGAAGTCGCGTCACTGCCTCCTACTCGGACAGCAAGCTCTTCGTGACGGCATTCGCGGCCGCCGTGGCGCGGCTCTGGCAAGACGTCTGCAGCAACTCCGTCAACCCGGGCTGGGTCCCCACCAAGATGGGCGGTCCAACCGCTCCCGACGATCTGCGACTGGGCCATCTCACACAGGAGTGGCTCGCCACGAGCGATGCCGCCGAAGCTCGCACGACGGGAGGCTACTGGTACCATCAAGAGCGAACCGAAGCGCATGCTTCGGTCCACGATCTGAAATTCCAGGGCGCGCTGCTCGAGGAGCTCGCTCACGCCAGCGGCACTCCGCTCCCGCAATAGACTGAAGGCTCGGCGCCCGAGCCCAACGCGCGACCTCAGGATGAGCCCACCGCGCGCGCCGGGGCCGCAGCCGCTTGCATCAGGCCAGCGCCGATGGGACGCTGGCGCAGCATGCGATCCATGATGTGCGAGCAGTGGAAAAGGGGCGTCACCCTCGCGTGGCTCGCGGGCTGCGCGGCAAGCCAGCCCGTTGTCCAGCAGCCCGTTGCCCAGCAGCCCGTTGCCACAGGCAGCGAAAAGCCAGGAGCGCAGATGACGAGTCCGTCCAAGGCCCCGACGATGCAAGACGTGCTCGCTGCCTCACAGCCGGCAGATTGGCGCGAGCCCGATCCAGAGAACGTGCTGTACCTGGAGCTCGCCACGGGGCGCGTGGTGCTCGAGCTGGCGCCCGCCTTCGCGCCGGCGCACGTCGCGAACGTGAAAGCGCTCGCGCGCGAGGGCTACTTTGACGGGCTGGCGATCGTGCGCGTGCACGACAACTACGTGGTGCAGTGGGGCGACCCCGAGGCGGGCAATGCAGCCCAGCGCCCGATTCGCAGCGCGCAGCGCAGCTTGCCGCCCGAGTTCGATCGCCCTGCGGCGGGCCTGCCGCTGACGCTGCTGCCCGATCCGGACACGTATGCGCCCGAAGTCGGATTTGTTGATGGCTTCCCCGCCGCGCGGGATGGCGCTGGAGGGAGAGCCTGGCTGGTGCACTGCTACGGGATGCTCGGCGCAGGTCGTGACACGGCAGCCGACAGCGGCGGGGGCGCCGAGCTGTACGTGGTGATCGGCCACGCCCCGCGCCACCTCGATCGCAACGTCACGTTGCTCGGGCGCGTGCTCTCCGGCATCGAGTTGCTCAGCGCGTTGCCGCGCGGTACCGCCGCGCTCGGCTTCTACGAAAAGCCGGAACAGCGCGTTCCCATCCAACGTCTGCGCATCGCGGCCGACGTGCCGCCCGCGCAGCGCACCCAGCTGGAGCTGTTGCGCACGGACACGGCGACCTTCCATGCGCTGGTGGAAGCGCGGCGCAACCGCCGCGAGGAATGGTTTCAGCGCGCCGCCGGCCGCATCGAGATCTGCAACGTACCGCTGTTGGTGCGGCCGAAAGCGCGCTGAGCGGCTGCTAGGCTCGCCTTGCGCCGTTTTTTGGGGCTGATTTTTGATGGATGCCTCACCCGTCCCTCCTCGCGCTTCGCGCTGCGGCGGGGCTACCTCCTGCAAATC
>JAICTU010000850.1 GCA_025936205.1 Polyangiaceae bacterium
CTCGGTTCGTCACACGCCCCGGCTCCTGCCTGACGCACGGCAAACGCGTGCAAGCGCACGCGCACCCGGCATGTCAGGCTCGTGCGCGGGCTCTGACGCATGGCCCCAGAAATTCCCTCAGGCCAAATGGCCGCAGCGGCGCCCGGTCTCGATGAGGGATTGAGCCGCAGAAGTCTTCGCAAAATAGCGGCAGCGCGGGCGCGGCGCGCCCTCCTTCCCAGTGGTCACCCCTTGCAACTATAAGGAGCGCCTTGCTCACGGAGGGTCAAGCATGCGACGTCGCGAGTTCGTTCACGAAGCAATGACAGCCATCACCGCTGTCGGGGCCGCTGCAGCGCTCGGCTGCAGCAAGAAGGAAGAAGCGGTCACGAAGAAAGCTGGCGCGAAGCCCGCAGCGGCGCCCGCCGTGGTGGGGCAGAACTTCAACTGGCGCCTGGTCTCTTCCTTCCCGCGCAGCCTCGACACGATCTTCGGTGGCGCGGAGAGCCTCGCCGAGCGCGTCAGCGCACTCACCGGCGGCAAGTTCAAGATCAGCGTGTTTGCCGCGGGCGAGATTGTGCCCGGCCTGGAGGTGCTCGACTCGGTGCAACAGGGCAACACCGAGATCGCCCACACCGCTGGCTACTACTTTACCGGCAAGAATCCCGCGCTCGCCTTCGACACCGTGGTGCCGTTCGGGCTCAACGCACGCCAGCACCTCGCCTGGGTCAACGAAGGCGGAGGGCTCGACTTGCTCCGGGGGCTGTATGCCGATTTCAAGGTGCTGAATTTTCCCGGCGGCAACACCGGGGCGCAGATGGGCGGTTGGTTCCGCAAAGAGGTCAACACGGCGAAGGACCTGCAAGGACTGCGCATGCGCATCCCCGGTCTCGGAGGCCAAGTGATGGCTCGCCTCGGCACGACGGTACAAGTGCTGGCGGGCGGAGACATCTACCCGGCGCTGGAGCGCGGCGCGATCGATGCCACGGAATGGGTGGGGCCGTACGATGACGAGAAGCTCGGCTTCCACAAGGTCGCCAAGCTCTATTACTACCCGGGCTGGTGGGAGCCTTCCGCGGGCCTGAGCTATCTCGTCAATCAAGACGCTTGGGCCAAGCTGCCCAAAGAGTACCAGCAGATCTTCGAGCTCGCTGCCAGCCATTCCGGCGTGCACATGCAGAACCGCTACGATCAGCGCAATCCACAAGCCCTCGTTCGTTTGCTCCAGCAGGGCGTCAAGCTGACGCGCTTCTCGGACGACATCCTGCGGGCCGCGCGCGGCGCATCGGACGCGCTGTTTGCCGAACAGGCCGCTAAAGATCCGGCGTACAAGAAGCTCTTCGAGGCGTACGACAAAGCTCGGCGCGAGATGTTCCCCTGGTTTGGCACGGCGGAGCGCGCCTACTCGGATTTCATGTTCCAGCCACCGGTTTAGTCGACGAGGCCGCAGCCCCGCTGGACGCAGCTCGGCTGCAATGGCAGGACAGAGCCATGGACTACGGTACCGACGATGTTCGAATCAAAGGCCTGCGGCCGCTGATTCCTCCGGCAATCCTGCTCGAAGAGCTCCCCA
>JAICTU010000849.1 GCA_025936205.1 Polyangiaceae bacterium
GAGGCGCGGAGGACTGCCCCGGCCGAACAGCTCGAGTCGCCAGAGCATCAACAACTTTGGGGCAAGCGGGGCGAGATGGTCTCGCCCCACGGGACCCCAACTCTTTTAGACAGCTGCACAACGTCAGTGCTTGGAGAGAGCCAGTCCAATGCTACTCTCCGTGCCTCCGTGTCTCCTGTTTACAGCAGTTGAAACAGCAACAGCTTTTACCACAGAGGCACGGAGGCGCGGAGGACTGCCCCGGCCGAACAGGCCGATTCACCGGAGCATGAACCACTTTGGGGATAAGCGGGGCGAGACCATCTCGCTCCGCTTGCCCCAAAGTTGTCCGGCTCTGGCGGCTGGGACCACCGAGGCAGCGCAGTGCTCTGTGCCTCTGTGGTAAAAATGCAGTTGCAGTCTCCGTCATGACGGCTCTGGCGCCGCGATGTCTGGTGCCGCCCCTGCTTTCCGGCTCCTGCTTGCCGCTGTAGCTTGGGTTTCATGACTCCTGATCCGACGACGGTCCCAAGCACGCACGCCTCTCATGGCGCGCGGCCGGAGAGCGTGTTCGTCGGCGACAGCGAGATGGCGCAGCGCTGCCGCGAGTTCGACTGGGCGAGCACCGCACTCGGTCCGGTCGAGGGCTGGTCGAACAGCTTGCGCACGATCGTGAGCACGCTGCTCATGTCGCGGAACCCGATGTTCCTCTGGTGGAGCCCCGATCTCGTCCAGATCTACAACGACGCCTATCGGCCGAGCTTCGGCGGCGGCGGCCGGCATCCGCGCGCGCTCGGCGCCCGCGGCAAGGACTTCTGGACCGACATCTGGGAGGCGATCGGTCCGCAGATCGAGACCGTTATGACGGGCCAGGGCGCAACGTGGCATGAGGACCAGCACCTCCCCATCGAGCGCAACGGACGGATGGAAGACGTGTGGTGGACGTACGGCTACAGCCCCGTTCGCGACGACGATGGCAGCATCGGTGGCTGCCTGGTCGTCTGCCAGGAGACGACGCAGCGCGTGCTCAGCGAGCGGAAGATGCAGTTGCTCCTCGGCGAGCTCAGTATCGCGAAGACGCGACTCGCTGACGTCTTCCGGCTGGCGCCCTCGTTCCTCGCGGTGATCACCGGTCCCGATCTGGTCTTCGACCTCGTGAACGACGCGTACTATCAGCTCGTCGGACACCGCGACATCCTCGGCAAGCCGCTGCTCGAGGCGCTCCCCGAAATTCGCGGCCAGGGTTATGACGCGATCGTGCAGAATGTCATCAGGACGTCGACGCCGTTCGTCGGGCGCGCGCTCCCTGTCACCCTCGCCCGCAAGCCTGGCGCGCCGCTCGAGCAGCGCTTCGTCGACCTGATCTACCAGCCGCTGCTCGATGCCGACGGAAAAGCGTATGGCATCGTCGCGCACGGCACCGACGTCACCGAGCAGGTGCTTGCCCGTGGCGAGGTGGAGCGCCTCCTCGCGGAGAGCGAGCTCGCACGCGCCGACGCTGAAGCGGCGCGCGCCGAAGCCGAGGCGGCCAATCGCGCCAAGTCGGAGTTCCTCGCGGTGATGAGCCACGAGCTGCGC
>JAICTU010000330.1 GCA_025936205.1 Polyangiaceae bacterium
AGGATCCCGCGCTCGAGCGCCGCTTCCAGCCGGTGGTCGTTTCGCAGCCCACCGTCGAGGACACCATCGCGATCCTTCGTGGCCTGAAGGAGCGCTACGAGGTCCACCACGGCATCCGCATCCAGGACGCGGCGCTGGTCAGCGCGGCGGTGCTCAGCCACCGCTACATCAGCGACCGCTTTCTGCCGGACAAGGCGATCGACCTCGTGGACGAGGCGGCCAGCAAGACCAAGATGGAGATCGACAGCCTGCCGTTCGAGATCGACCAGCTCGAGCGCAAGCTGATGCAGCTGCGCATCGAGGAGACGGCGCTCAAGCGCGAGCGCGACGACGCCTCCAAGGCGCGCCTGGGCGAGCTCTCGCGCGAGGTGGCGGAGCTCTCGTCTCAGCGCGATACCGCGCGCGCCCAGTGGCTGCGCGAGAAAGAGATGATCACCAAGCTGCGCGAGCACCAGAAGGCGCTCGAGGACCTGCGCGGGCAAGAAGAGCAAGCCCGGCGGCGCGGCGATCTGGGCAAGGCCGCGGAGATCCTCTACGGCAGCATCCCTGCCCAGGAGAAAGAGCTGGCGAGCCTGCGCGGCGAGCTGGCCCGCGTCCAGGAACACGGCGGCTACCTCAAGGAAGAGGTGACGGAAGAGGACATCGCGGCGGTCGTCGCCAAGTGGACCGGCATCCCGGTGTCCCGGATGCTCGAGAGCGAGATGCAGAAGCTGCTGCGCATGGAGGAAGGCCTGCGCAAACGCGTGGTCGGTCAGGAAGACGCCTTGCGCGCCGTGGCCAACGCGGTCCGGCGCTCGCGCGCGGGTCTGTCGGACGAGCGCCGTCCGATCGGGTCGTTCATCTTCCTTGGCCCGACCGGGGTCGGTAAGACCGAGACGGCGCGTGCGCTCGCCGAGTTCTTGTTCGACGACGAGCGGGCGATGATCCGCATCGACATGAGCGAGTACATGGAGCGCCATGCCGTCTCGCGGCTGATCGGCGCGCCCCCCGGCTACGTGGGCTACGACGAAGGTGGGCAGCTCACGGAGCCGGTCCGGCGCCGTCCCTACAGCGTCATCTTGTTCGACGAGATCGAGAAGGCGCACCCCGACGTGTTCAACACGCTCCTGCAGCTGCTCGATGACGGGCGGCTGACGGATGGGCAGGGCCGCACCGTGGACTTCAAAAACACGGTGATCATCGCCACCAGCAACATCGGCTCCGAGGCGCTGGCTCGCATTGAAGAGCGCCCCGATCGCGACGAAGACGCGCTCGCCAGCCAGCTGCAAGAGGTGGCGCTGCAGGCGCTGAGCAAGCATTTCCGACCGGAGTTCATCAACCGCATCGACGAGACGGTGGTGTATCGCCGGCTAGGCCGGGAGCAGATCCGCAAGATCGTGGACATCCAGCTCGCGGGCTTGCAGCAACGGCTGGGCCGCCGCAACCTCACGCTGGAGGTCCGGGACGAGGCGCGCGACCTGCTCGCGAACATCGGCTTCGATCCGCAGTTCGGTGCCCGGCCGCTCAAGCGGGCAATCCAGCGGCACCTGGAAGATCCACTGGCGCAACGGGTGTTGGCCGGGGAGTTTCCTGCCGGCTCCACGATCGTCGCTTCCGCGCGGAATGGCGCGATCACCCTGGAGACAGCTCGCTCCGCTGCCGCGTAATCGGTGGACGGCGCGAAGGGTTGGGCTACGCTGCGCGTGTGACGCGGAGTGTGAAGCAGCGTAGCCCGGCTGAAGGAGAGGCTCGATGAACCTGGATTTGGCCGGCTTCGGCATCTGGTACATCGTGTTCTTGTTCAGCACGGTGGCGCACGAAGCGGCGCACGGCTACGCCGCGTACCTGGGCGGCGACCTGACCGCCTACAACGGCGGCCAGGTCACGCTCGATCCGCTGGAGCACATTCGCCGCTCCCCGTGGGGCATGGTGCTGATCCCGATCCTCACCTTCTTTCAGATGGGGTGGATGATGGGCTGGGCCTCGACGCCCTACGATTCCGAATGGGGCAAGCGCTACCCGGGGCGGCAAGCGCTGATGAGCCTGGCGGGCCCGGCCGCCAACTTCGCGCTCGCGCTGGTCGGCATCTTGATCATCAAGGCGCTGCTCGCGGCGCACGTGTTCGAGGTACCCTACCACTTCAGCTTCACCCAGCTGGTACGGCAGGCAGGAGAACCGCGGGCGGGCTCGCTCGTCAATGGGCTGGCCATGGCGCTCTCGGTGCTGGTCAACCTGAACGTGCTGCTCGGGCTATTCAACCTGATCCCCATTCCCCCGCTCGACGGCGCGGGTATCGTCGAGGGCCTGTTCCCTAACTCGCTGGGCAAGCTGTACGACCGTCTGCGCGAGGTCCCGGTGCTGCAGATCGTCGGCCTGCTGGTGGCGTGGAACATCTTTCCAAAGCTGTCCGAGCCGGCGTTCCTGATCGTGATCGGGCTGGTTCGTCCGGGCTAGCGGATGGCGGGGGGGCGCCCATTCTCAACCGCGGCGCGCCTGCGCAGCTTCGTCTACGCGGGCCGCGGCGTGTGGATATTGCTGCGCTCGCAGCACAACAGCTGGATCCATGCGGCGGGGACGCTGGTGGTGGTGGTGGCAGGCATCGTCTTGGATGTTTCGCGCGCAGACTGGTTGGCGCTGGTGCTGGCGATGACGCTGGTGTGGAGCGCAGAGGGCTTCAACACGGCGATCGAGTTCCTGTCCGACGCGGCGCAGCCGGAGTTCCATCCACTGATCGAAAAGGCCAAAGACGTCGCCGCGGGCGCGGTGCTGCTCTGCGCGCTGGGCGCGCTGGCCGTGGGCGTGCTGGTGTTTGCGCCGCACCTGATCTGAAGCCGCTCCCGCGCGCTCAGAGCAGCACCCACAGATCATAGACGGCGTGCGTCCAGACCACGGGCGCAAAGCCGCGTGTCACATAGATCAACGTGAACACCAGCCCGCACACCGCGCGGAACACGAACACGCGCCCATCGAGCGCTTCGCCGAACATGCCCAGGTGGTGCCAGGCGCTGAACAGGCAGGCGGTGAACAGCGCCCAGCTCGAGGCCAGCAAAACGCGCCGCCACCACGCCTTCGACGGCCAGATCACGCGCAGGCAGCGCAAGCCGAGGCCGTACAGGCCTACGCGGAAGGCGATCTCTTCGTACAGCCCTGCCCCGAGGCTCATCACCAAGCCGGCGAAGTGTCGCTCGATGCCGGCGCCGAGGAACAATCGGCCCACCACCGCTGCGGCGATGAGGCGCATCGCCACGGCATACAGCACGCCCTCGAGCGCCAGCCAGGCGAAGCTCTGCCAGCGAAACACCTGCCGCCGACCCAGCAGCGCCAGCACCGTGACGAACGTCGCTCCGATGCCGATGGTGAACGCCACATAAGAGACGCGGCTCTGATTGGCCAGCTCCACCAGATACTGCGTGACCAGGTCCGCCGCGTTGCGTACGGGCAAGAAGATCACGCCCAGGTGATACGCGACGAAGATCGGCAGCGTCAGCCCGAGATCCGTGCGCGCATTGCTCGGCGCCAGCACCGTCGATCCGCTGTTTTCTCGTCGAGACTCCGCCTCGCGGCTCATGTGATCTCGCAGTTGGGGCAATTATACACGCCTGTTGCGGTTTGATCAGTCGCGAACGCACGCACTACGCTGCGCACAGAATTCCGGAGGAGGATCAGACGATGGACCTGACGAGACGCGAAGCATTTGGTGCACTGGCAGTGGGCTCGGTCGCTCTGTTGCATTCGCAGCTGGCGAGCGCTGCAGCAGGCAAAGCGGAACCCGGCAAGCCGGATGCGGGAAAGCACACTCCTGTACCGTTGCCTTTCGACCCGAAGAAGCTGAAGGGCATCAGCGAGAAACTGATCGTGTCCCATCACGACAACAACTACGCCGGCGCCGTCAACAACCTGAACAAGGTGCAAGACGAGCTCGGGCGCGTGAACAAGGACACACCCGGCTTTATCGTGGGCGGCCTGCGCGAGCGCGAGCTGACCTTCACCAACTCGCAGATCCTGCACGAGCTCTACTTCGGCAACCTGGGCGGCAGCGGCAAGGCGGGCGGCGCGATCGAAAAGGTGCTCGCGGAGCACTTCTCCAGCTTCGGGCGCTGGGAAGAGCTGTTTCGCGCCACGGGCGCCAGCCTCGGCGGCGGCAGCGGCTGGACGGTGCTGGCCTTCAATTTCCAAAGCGGCGCGCTGCACACCTACTGGGCGGGCAACCACACGCAGGCGGTCGCGTTCGGCGCGCCGCTGCTGGTCATGGACATGTACGAGCACGCCTACCAGATGGATTACGGCGCGGCGGCGGCGAAGTACATCGACGCCTTCTTCACGAACATCCAGTGGGACGAGGTCAATCGCCGCTTCGAACGGGCGCAAAAGGCCTTCGCCGCGCTGCGCGCCTGACCTCGGGCAACAGCTTCGTCGCTCAGCTCGGACCGAGGTTGTAGACCAGCCACAATACCAGCGCGACCCAGGAGAACACGACGGCCACGAAGGGTCCGTCGCGCAGCATCTCCTGGGTCGGGCTCTCCGCCGCGGGCCGGGTGCGCACCAGCACCATGAAACGCCACAGCGCGAGCACCACGAAGATGCTGCTCCACCACAGCCGCTGCGAGTGGAAGAAGGCCTCCGTCTCCGGGTCGAGCGAGTACGCCACGTAGCTCGCCACGGTGAGCAGCGCCGTGCCGCGCAGCGCCCACTTCAGGCCGCGACGTGTGTAGCCGCCCAGCGCCGCGCGCTGTTGCTGCGCGATGCCGCGCGCGGCGCTGATCAGTTCGTGACGGCGCTTGCCCAGACCGAGGAACACCGCCAGCAACGCCGTGCACAGCACCAGGTACTTGGAGACCTCGATGTGCGTCGCGAAGCCGCCGGCGAGCACGCGCAGCACGAACCCTGCCGAGATCGCCAGCACGTCGAGATACGCCTTCTTTTTCAGCCGGAAGGAGTAGGCGACGTTGAGCAGAAAGTAGCCGATCGCGGTGACCAGAAACTCCCAGGGGCCGATCGCGGCGCCGGCCAGGCTGATCATCACCAGCGCGATGGCGCCGTTGCGAGCCCACTCGATCGGCACGCGGCCCGAGGGGATCGGCCGGTAGCGCTTGACCGGGTGCGTCGCGTCGGCGTCGATGTCGACCAGGTCGTTCATGGTGTACACGGCGCCCGTCAGCAGACAGAACACGCCGAACGCGCCGATCGCGCGCACCAACAGATCGGTGACAAACAGCTCGCGCGCGAACACCATCGGCGCGAGCACGAACACATTCTTCACCCACTGGTGCGGGCGCATCGTGAGCAACAGCCCGCCCAGCCGCCAGATCATGAGCGGCACGCCCTCGCTCGGCGGTGGCGGCGGCGGCAGCGCGACCGAATCCGTGGACGGCGCCGCCTCTGCATCGGCGCCGCCATTACCGTTGATGCCCTGGCTGTTCATGGCCTTGCCGGAGTCCACGCGCATCCTGCTGCCGCGCGGATCGCTCTCGGTCAAGGACATGCCGGCCGCACCATAGTCAGGGCCATCAGTCTATGCTTCAGTTTTTCAGGCCCACGTTCCGGCTTGACGTCCCACGGCCGACCGGGGCATCCGAGAGAACGCCATGACCGAAATCGGCTCTCGTTATGCTCGAGTCCTTCACCGCGGGCAACCCGCTTACGTCCTGGTGCCGCCGACGGGGCCGGCGCAGCTGCTGATGGGGGCTCCGTGGCTCTCCGGGGGCGACCCGCACGCCGGGGCGACGGGCATCCAGCTCCACGCGGACGCGAAGATGCTGTGCCCGGTCACGCCTTCCAAGATCATCGGCATCGGTCGCAACTACAAGAAGCACGCGGAAGAGCTGAAGAACGAGGTACCGGAGCAGCCGCTGATGTTCTTCAAGCCGCCGTCGTCCCTGCTGGATCCGGGCGGCACGGTCGAGCTGCCGCCCGAGAGCGAGCGCGTCGACTACGAGGGCGAGCTGGTCGTGGTGATCGGCAAGCGCTGCCGGCGTTGCACGCCGGGCGAGGCGCGGGCTGCCATCTTTGGCTACAGCATCGGTTGCGACGTGACCGCGCGCGATCTGCAGCAAAAAGACAAGCAGTGGACGCGGGCCAAGGGCTTCGATGGCTTCGCGCCGCTCGGCCCGTTCGTGGTGCAACTCTCGGACCCCGCGGGCCTGCGCCTGCAGCTGTCGGTAAACGGCAAGCTCTGTCAGGACGGCTCCACCTCGGACATGATCTTCGACATCCCGACGCTGATCTCCTACGCCAGCCAGTCGATGACGCTCGAACCCGGCGACGTGATCTACACCGGTACCCCGGAGGGCGTCGGTCCGCTGAAGGCCGGCGACCAGGTGAGCGTGCGCATCGAAAACCTGGGCGAGCTCGCGTTCGGCGTGACGGGCCCCAAATGACCGCGCTCGGGCGAGCCGCCATCGTTTGCATCGGCACCGAGCTGACGCGCGGAGAGATCAACAACACCAATGCCACCTGGCTCGCCGAGCGCTTCACGGCGCTGGGCCTCGAGGTGAGCTGCATGGAAGTGGTCGCCGACGACCCGGTCGCGATCCGGCGCGCCCTCGATCAAGTCAGTTCGCACAACGCAGTCGTGGCGGCGACGGGCGGACTCGGCCCCACCACGGACGACATCACCAGCGCGACGGTGGCCAGCTGGCTCGGCGTGCCGCGCTTCCGCGATGCGGCGGTGCTGGCCGGGCTCGAGGCGCGTCTGGCGCGCGCGGGCCGCACGCTGACCGCGTCCAACTCGCAGCAAGCCGACTTTCCCGAAGGCGCCGAGATCCTGGAAAACCCGAACGGCACGGCGCCGGGCTTCGGCGTCCAGCGCGGCCCGTGCCGGCTGTTCTTCATGCCCGGCGTGCCGCGCGAGATGAAGCCGATGTTCGAGCGCTTCGTCGCACCGGCTGCGCAGAGCCTGGTGCAGGGTGCACAGCACCAGATCCGCCTGCGCTGCTTCGGCCTGCCAGAATCCATGGTCAACGACCAGCTCGCCGGCGTCGAGCAGGAGCACGGCGTGCGCATCGGCTACCGCGCGCACTTTCCCGAGATCGAGGTCAAGCTGCTCGCCCTGGCGGAGAACGCGGCCGCGGCGCAAGCGAAGGCACAAGCCGCGGCCATAAGCGCGCGCGAGCGCCTCGGAAAGGCCGTCTATTCCGAAGGTGAGCGCGACCTGCCGCAGGTGGTGGGTGAGCTGCTGCGCGCGCGGCAGCTCCAGCTGGGCCTCGCTGAATCGTGCACGGGCGGCCTCGTTGGATCGCTGCTCACGGCACATTCGGGCGCGAGCGACTTCCTGCTCGGCGGCGTCATCTCCTACGCCAACCAGGTGAAGATCGAACAACTCGGCGTCGATCCCGAGGTGCTGGAGCGCCACGGCGCCGTCAGCGCCGAGGTGGCGCGCCAGATGGCGGAAGGCGCGCGCCAGCGCTTCCACGCCCACCTCGCGCTGTCCCTGACCGGCATCGCCGGCCCCACCGGCGCCACCGAGCAAAAGCCCGTCGGCCTCGTCTACTACGCGCTCAGCACTGCTCGAGAAACCATCGTGCGCGATGTGAACGTCAGCAACCGCCCGCGCGAAGGTGTGCAGCTCTACGCCGCCTGGTGCGGCCTCAACCTGATCCGCGAACACCTCGTCGGCTAGATGGTCGCGCGCGCTGGCGCTCGGAGCCGCCCTGCAGCGCCCCGAGTCCGAGCCCAACTCGAGAATTGAACTCGAGGTTCCCATGGAAACCTCAGCGTGCGCGTCGGGAGGTGCCTTGTTCCCATGGAAACGTCAGCGGTCGCGCCGGGAGGTGCCTTGTTCCCATGGAAACCTCAGCGGTCGCGCCGGGAGGTGCCTCGTTCCCGTGAAACAGGGCGCGGCCCGGCGAGCAGTGCTGCCGAGCGGCTTCAGGCGCGGCGGCTGAGCGCGCTGCCGCCGCGCGACGGGCCCGTCTCGTGTTGCTCGACGGGGGTGCGCCCGCGGGGTTCAGGGGGCGGCGGGGCGGGGCCCAGGGCGCAGCACGCGACCAGGATCATCCGGAGGGCGCGCCACAATGGACGGAGCAGGTAGCGGAAGACGAACGATCGCCTCCGCCGCGTTGGCTTCGACACGGTTCTTCTCCTTTGCTGAGGTTCCGCGACGGCGAGAGCCGCGCGGATTCAGCAGAGGAGGGTGCGGAGAGCGAGGTACCGGTATCGGGCGTCGAAGACCGTTCGGCGCCCGGCGGGCGCGCTGCGTGGCACGCGCAGCGAAAGCGGAGCGGGCGCCAGCGACGGAGTGGGCGCCGTGGAGTGCCGGCGCCCCGCGCGGAGCGACGCTCGAGAAGCGCGCGCTACCGTTCGCGTGGCGATCGCAGCGGTGACGCGTTCGGCGACCCAGCCGCTCGTGTCGCGCGCTGATCCGGCCGCGAACGACGGCGGCGCGAACGCGAAGAGCAGTGCGCAACACGCGATCAGCGCCCGGAGGAGCCGGGCCAGCTGGCGTTCGCGTGGCGACATCTGATCAAGGTAGCTACGCCCGCGCCGGGCGCAAGCCCGAACACTGTCCCGAAGTGACGCGGGTTGCCGGACGGCGGAGGCCCGGCCCAAATCCTGATCGGTGGTCAGCCACCCACGACGCAGATGTCCGGCAGGTTGCGGTATTGCTGGGCGTAGTCGAGCCCGTAGCCGACCACGAACACGTCCTCGATGGTGAAGCCCAGGTAGTCGATCTGAACCTCGCGCTGCTTGCCCGCGGGTTTGTGCAGCAGCGCGCACAGGCGCACGCTGCGGGCGCGGCGCGCGGCCAGCTGTTGCATCAGAAAATGCGCGGTCAGGCCCGTGTCGACGATGTCTTCGACGATCACCACGTCGGCGCCGTCGACCGGCGCGGTGACGTCGAGCGTGATCTGCACGGCGCCGCTGCTCTTGGTCTCGTTTCCGTAGCTCTGCACGCCCAGAAACTCGACGCGCAGCGGGCGTGAAATGGCGCGAGCCAGGTCGGCGAGGAAGATGAAGCTACCCTTGAGCACGCCGATCAGCACCAGCGGGGCCGTCGCGTGGTCGCGCTCGATCTCGCGCCCGAGCTCCTCGATGCGCTGGCGCAGCTGATCGCGCGAGAGCAACACGCGCAGCGGTCCGAGTGGACTCACCGCAGCTGACCCGTCGGAATTGCCCATGGGGCGATGCTAAGGCACCCGCGCCAGCGCGGGGAGGAAAACGCTCAGTCGCCCCAGACTTGCAGGGCGGCGGCCGTGTCGTGATCGATCAGGGCCATTTCCGGGCGCCGGGGCGAGCCCTCGCTCTGGGCCTGGCGGCGCTCTTCGTCGAAGGTGGCGCGCCACAGCGATTCGGCCGCGAGCGGGCTGCGCTCCAGTGCGTCATTGGCGCACACCGGATCGGCGCCGAGGTCGCACAAGGTCGGGGCTTTGGGGCTGGTGCCGTGCAGCAACCAAGAGCCCCAGCGCAGCGCGTACTCGGAGCCGAGCGTGGAGAGCACGGGCCGTCCCAATGGTGGCGTTTCGCCCAGCGCGAGCCGCGCCAGGTCGATGCCGTCGCGGCGCTCGCGGGTGGCGAGCCCGAGCGCAGCGGCGATGGTGGCGGTGATATCGACGCTGGTCACCGCGCTCGTCACCACGCTGCCTGCGAGTTGACCGCCGGGGAGCTTCATCCACAGCGGCACGACCAGGCGATCCTCGGTCGCGCTGCGCCCGTCACCGAAGGGGGCTTCGGGCGCGTCGCCGGGCGCGACGTCGCCCGCGAAGATGAACAGCGTCTGATCCCAGAGCTGAGTGCGTTCGAGCAGCTCCAGCAGCGCGCCGAGCGCGTCATCCTGCTTGGCCAGCGCGGCCAGCTCCATGGCTTGCAGCCGCGTCCAGTCGGCGGGTGCGAGGCGGCGCTGCAGCGGCCGTGGCTGCGCGCGCTGGTTGGCGAGCAGGATGCCGCCGCGCCGCGCCTCGAGCAGCCCCATGTACTCGCGCGGCTCGAGCTCGCTGACCTCTTCGTGCGTCAGATCCCACGGCGGGTGACCACCGCGCACGTGGATTACCAGCAGCCGGCGCACATCGCGGTCGCGCTCGACAGCCTGCTCGAGCCAGGTGCGCGCTTGCTCCAGCGGCGCGCTCGCCGGCTGGTCCTGGACGGGAGAGATGGCTTCGTAGCGGTTCCAGCCGCGATCGAAGCCGAAGGCGGCGCGCGTCTGCGGCACGCCCGTGAAGAACGCGCTCTCGCCGCTGATCTCGTGCACGCGCTCCGACAGGAGCTGGACACTCGCGGGCAATCGTACCTGAGCGCTCTGTAGCTGATGCGCGAGCGGGGGCAGCCCCGAGAGCAAGCTGGCGACCACGCCGCCGGCGAGCGTGGTGGGTACGCGATACTCGGGGAAGCGTACGCTGGCGCTGGCCAGCCGCGTCGCCTGGCGCAAGCGACGTCCGCCGGAAAATGGCGGTAGCAGCTCGCGATGCACGCCGCTGGCGATCAGCAGCACCGCCAGC
>JAICTU010000084.1 GCA_025936205.1 Polyangiaceae bacterium
CGCGCATGGCGAGTTTGGCAACCCGGGCGCGGATGGCAACGCGACGCCGCGTGTACACCTGTATCGCGGTGGTGATTCGGCGTCACCCGCCGGCGCAAAGATCGACGGCAATACGCCGCACGACTCGACGCTGTACAAGAGCCTGCCGCGTATGCAGACCTACGACATGGTCGTCGCCGACTGCGAGGGGCAAACCTGGGACCTGGACTTCTCGGAGCGGAACGAGTCCGGCGCTAACGTGCGCGAGTTCGTGAACCGGGGCGGCCGCCTGTTCGCGAGCCACTTGAGCTACAGCTGGCTGGATGGCAACGGTAACGCGAGTTACGCCGAGAACGCGCCCATCGCGACCGGCCTGAGCTCGGTCGGCAGCTGGGATGCCGCGGCAAACTATACCCTTGGCGGAGCTGACGGGAACTTGAACACCAGCGGCACCGGCGTAGTGTCGCTCGGTCGCACAAAGGCCAGCCCGCGCATCGAAAACTTCGCCGACTGGATGCGCAACGAAGGGCTGATCGGGGACAACAACCAATTCAACATCACCGATCCGCGCAGCATGGTGATGACGCTCGGGCCCTCGTCGGAAGAGTTCGTGTATCGCAGCGATGGCAACGGCCGCGTGCAACAGTTCTCGTTCGATACGCCCTACGGAGCGCCTGAAGGGGCGAGCTGCGGCCGCGTCGCGTATAGCGGTTTCCACGTCGCTGCCACGGGCGGCGGCACCACACCGTTTATCAACAAGACCTTTCCCGAGCACTGCTCCGGCAACCTGACGCCTCAGGAGAAGGTGCTGCTCTACATGCTGTTCGACCTCGGCGCTTGCGTCGGCGCGCCGCCGGTGCCCCCGCCCTGCACGCCCATCGAGTGCGGAGTCATGAGCTGCGGCTACACGCCGGACGGCTGCGGTGGCGTGCTCGACTGCGGCCCCTGCCGCCCGCCCGCCTGAGCGACCTCGTTCAGGGATGCCCGGTGGACACGCCGGCCATCGCAGGTGTCGTCCGAACTACAGCGAATGCTCGGCGGCTCAGCGCACGCACAACGTGTGGACGGTGCCGAAGCGCGCCTGGTCCACGCCCAGACGGAGGCCTGCCGCCTCGGTCGCGAGGGCGGCGGGGCAGTCGCCGGCGCGCGCGGCTTGTTCCGCGACCGTCGGCGCCAGCTCGCGGATCTGTGCCTCGCACGCCTGGCTCCCCTGGCGATCGTTGCACAGCAGGTCATCGGCGGCGGCGCTCACCACACTGCCGTTGCCGCCTTTGCTCAGCGTCTCCAGGCAGCGTTCGCAGGCGCCTGCCGCAGAGGGCAAATTGATCGGTGGCAGCTGCAGATCCGGGAGCTGAACCCCGGGCGGCAGAACCCCCGGCGGCAACTGAGGACTTGCGGGCGTGGACGGCGCCGGGGCCGGGGTCGATGGCCCCGGCAAGATGGGAGGGACTCCGGGTGCAGGCGCCGGGGGCGTGCCCGGCGCGGGTGGCCTCGTGGCAGGCGGCACGGGAGGCGTGGCTCGGGGCGGCGCCGGCTTCGGCGATGGCCCGCGCTCCACCGGAGGGGATGGCTCGGAAGACCGCGATGGGCTCTCGGGCGTGACCGGCGCGGGCTCCGGAGCAATCACCACGGGAGGTGGCGCAGCGCTCAGCCCAGGATCTTCCGGCGCCGGCGGGCCGCCGCCGCTCGCCGAAAACCAGCCCAGCTGCTGGCCGAGCACCGCGATGAAGGCCGCTCCGAGTACGCTCGTCGCGCCGATCAGCAGCTTCACAGCGCCGCCGCGGCGTGGTGCGCGAGGCGCCTCAGGTCGCGGCGGCACTGGAGACGGGATCGGCAGCGTGGGCGCGACCGCGTTTGCCACGAAGTCGGGCACGCGCGTCATCGGCGCAGTACGAGGCCCTCCCGCGACGGCAGCGGGCGCGACCGGCGCAGGCGCGAACGCCACCGGCGCTCGCCGCGCGTCCGCTTGGGATGGCTCGATCGCAGCGACGCGCGAAGCCGGGTGCACCGCGGGCGGAGCAGGGCCCTCGGCCACGAGCGCCGGAGCCTCCGCTCCCGAGAACTCGCGCGCGAACTGGCGCGCCGAAGCGGGCCGCTGTGAAGGCTCCTTGGCGAGCGCGTGCAACACGGCGCGACGCATGCTCTCGGGAATGGGGCCTGCGCCGCAGTCGGCGGCCAGCGCCGGCGCGGCACTACCGAGGTGAGCCTGCGCCCACTGCATCGCGCTCTGCGCATCGAACGGAAGCCGCCCCGCCAGCATCTGGTGGCTGGTCACTCCCAGTGAATAGATGTCGCTCTCGGGACCGATCGCGCCTGCGCCGAATTGCTCGGGGCTCATGTACGCGGGCGTGCCCACGAACGTACCGAGTGCCGTGAGCTTGGTCAGCGCCGAGCCGGACGAGGGCCGGCCCTTGGCGATACCAAAGTCGAGCAATTTGACCATGTCGTGCTCGGAGCCATGGCCATCGAGGATCAGGATGTTGTCGGGTTTGAGGTCGCGATGGATGATGCCGACGTCGTGCGCCTCCTGGAGCGATGCAGCGACCTGACCCACGATCCGATCGACGCGCTCGGGCGGCAGGGCGCCTCGTTCATCGAGCAAGCGCTGCAACGAGCGGCCGCGCAGGAACTCCATCGCGATGTACAGCGTGCCATCGGCGGTCGCGCCGAAATCATAGATACGCACCGTATTGACGTGCTGAAGCTTTGCCACCAGGGCTGCTTCGCGGTGAAAGCGCGCCTGGACGGCGGCGTCATGCGACCACTCCGGACGCAGCAGCTTCAGCGCGACCGAGCGCGGCGACGAGCCGAGCACCTGCTCCGCTTCGTAGACTCTGCCGACCCCGCCCTCCCCAACCAACCGCAGAACGCGATACCGCCCTGCGATGGTCTGACCGACGAGCTCCGCCGCCCCTGATTCCATCAGGCGTCCCCTCTACTTTCGGCTGCTTCAAAGGTCGACATAGTGTTGCGGCGCCATGTCGAAGTGGAAGTGATCGTGGTGGTCGCGATGGGCCGGCCCGAGCAAGGTGCGGAACGTGTCCCGCTTCACCAGCGCGGCGGTCAGCTCGTGAAGAAAGCGCGAATGACGGCGGCCGATGGCGCTGCCTCGCCCCCTCCAGTGCTGGTCCACGCGCACGTCGAAACCCGCTGCAAGGATCGGCGAAACTCCCGCGGACTTGCTCTTGGCGAGGGGCGAGAATCTGAAGCCGGCAATGTCGATGGCATTGCCCAGAGCGTGCTCGCTGAGGCGGAGCTGCTTGCCGCGCACCGAACGGCAGCCATACGAGGCAGCGACGAGGATCGCGCTCGGCGAGCGCGAGTAGACGCGCTCCGACACCTCCCGGACCACGCGCTCGAACTCCAGGAGGCGCTCCCGAAACGGCTCGACCACCCGCACGGAGGGTAGGAACTGGAGCGTGTCCCCGCGGAACCGACGCAGCTCCAGCTTGGGGCAGCTGGCAGCTGCACCATGGGAGCTACGGCGCAGCCGATCGAGCGGATAGCTGCGGCCCGACGGGCGCGCGGCAGCAACCTGGTGGGGCGACACGGCCCCGCTGCCGAGCCCGGCCTCTTGCTCAGCAGCACAGCCGGACAGCGCCAGGCCGAGCACAATGCCAAATCGCCACATGCTCGACCCAGTATCGTTCGTACCCCACGCCGGGTCTAGTTGCCTGCGGCACTTGTCGGCCTGTCACCTACCCGCTTCATAAGTAACCACGCGCGTGGTGGCGGCCACCCGCCGCGGCTGTGCCCGTGAGCTCAACAGCCGCATGCCGTGTCAGGCCGATGGGCAACCGCCGCGCGTGCTCAGATCGACACACGTGGGCTGTCCGCGCACACATGCGCTGCGGGGCAGCGCGCTACGCAGCAGCAGACGCGCCGCGCAGCGTGTTGCGACGAAGCCGCTTCTTGCGACTCGTGTCTCATGCCGGCAACTTCGCGCGCGGCCAGCATCACACTCGCTGGACCATGGCAGCCGTCATTCATCGTATCTCGACTGCAACAGTCAGCGAATGGGAAACATTTTGGCGCGAAAGTGACCAGGCGACGTACTTTCATTCGCCCGAGTGGGCCGCAATCTGGGCGGAGTACTCGCGCGGCGGCGTGCGCCCGGCTCCACGCAAGGTGTTGTTTCGCGATGGGCGTGAAGCGCTCTTGCCGTTGTGCTTCGAGCGCCGCCTCGGCGGTTTGCTGAGCCGCTACGTGAGCTCGCCCGAGGGCACCTTCGGCGGCTGGCTCTCGCGCGAGCCGTTGACCATCGACCACGCCCTGGCCCTCACCGAATGGCTCACTCGCAAGCAAGGCCGCAGCCTGGTCTGGCGCTTCAACCCTTACGATGAGCTGTGCTTTGAAGCCGGAAAGCGGCACGGACTCGAGTGCCGCAACGACGAGACCTACGCTCTGGCCTTGGGCGCCGGCGTCGAGGCCGTGGTCAAGGGCTTCAAGTCCCGCTGCCGCACCGACATCCGCAAGGCGCGAGAGGCCGGCTTCGTGATCCAGCGAGCGGGCAGCCAGAGTGACTGGCACGACTATCACCGCGTGTACCAGGACTCGCTGCGCCGCTGGGGCAATCAGCAAGAAGAGGGCTATGACCGGCGCTTGTTCGATATCCTTTTTGAGCGCCGCTCGCCGCACATTCAGCTCTGGCTGGCGCGCCGCGACGGCCAAGTCGTGAGCGGCAACATCATCTTTTACGCCCGGCACCATGTCGTGTACTGGCTGGGTGCCACGTTGGAGCAGCACCTCACCAGCGGAGTGGCCAAGCTGTTGATGTCCGAGATCATCCAGGACGCTTGCCGCGAGGGCTACAGCTGGTTCGATTTCAATCCCAGCCCTACGCTCTCGGGAGTGAAGTTCTTCAAGGAGGGCTTTGGGGCGCGCGCGCTGCCCGCACCTGTCGTGTATGTCGACACCCGGCTCAAGCAACTGGCTCGTGCCTGCGCGGCACGTTTGCGCATCGAGGGCGCCACCCACGAACTGGCGCCGTTGCCAGCCCCGGCACGCGCAAGTCTGAGCGCGCCGCGCCCCGGTCTCGCGCTCAGCGCCTGACGCTGGCGAAGCGCCCGCTCAGTGCAGGAAGCTCGCGACGTCGATCACGCTGCCCTGTGCGAGGTCGGCGAACGTTTTCTGATACGTGTCGACCACGCCGCCGTTTTCGATGCGCACGGTGAACGGGATGGCTCCGCGGTCGCAGGGCTCGAAGTCCTGCACGCGGACCCGGTATTCGCCGGTCGGGGCCGCTCCCGCTGGCCAGTAAATGTTCTCGGCGTTGGCCACGCTGGGGGTGCAGTTCGCTCCCGAGTCGAGATCGAGCTTGCCGCCCGAGCGCGAGGTCGGATGAGCAAAGTAGATTTCGCTGCCGTCCGGCTCGACCACGTGCAGGTCGAGATCGTGAATGGGCTCGAACGAGAGCGTGATCTTCACGTCTCCGACGCCACTGGGGACGAGCGTCAGCTCGAGCTCACGATATTCGCCGATCTGGCCCTTGCCATCCGTCGGCGCGATCCGGAGCACGATCGCGCCCTCGCGGGCTTCCGAGCGCATCTGGACCTGGATCTCCTGAACGCCGTCGCCGTTGGCGTCGCTGCCGGTGACGGTATGATAACCGCTGTCACCGTCCACACTCACCACGAACAGCGGGTTCGCAACCGCTGGCTCCAGGGTGACACGCAAGTTAGCCGTGCCGCCATTCGTCACTCCGGGTGGGCCCGTCAGGGCCACGATGCGCGGCAGATCGAGCCCTGCATCGGCGCCACCGGGGCTCGCCGACGGCGCCGCTCCGGGCACGAACTCTCCGTGCGCGATCTCGACGACCGCGCTGTGCGGCGGCTCGACGGGCGCCTCCTGCGCTGCCGCCTCGTCCATGCTCGACGGCTCGTTGGGTGCCGCGCCCTCGTCCGCCTCTGCCGGCGCGGTCTCCGTGTCGATCAGGGTGACGCGCTCGTGGTTCGCACACGCGAGCAGACTCAGACAGCCCGAGATGAGAAGAAGCGATGAGGCCTGCACCTCATGAATGTTTCACGGGCGATTCACTTGGTCAAATGTGACGGAATGCCCCGACGCTCCCGGCACCCGTGCGTTCTCGCACTGAGGCAGCACTGACCCGCTTGGCTGGGGCGCGAGAGGGCGAACTGAAGTACTCGCGGGCGCCCTGCCGCTGGGCGGCAGCATAGGCAGCGCAGGCCTCGCTCCCTTCCACGCTGAGTCGCAGCAAGCGGGGCCCCCCCGTCAGGGATTCCGCGCGCGGCTCAAAGAAGCGTCGCGCGCGTTCCGATTGCTCGGCGCTGCAAAAAGCGCCAGCCGCGCGGGTGAGCTGAGCCCCGAGTTCGTTGCCAACACGCGCCACCAGCACATCGAAGTGCTGCTCGATCCAGTCGTAGGCGGCCTGCCGTGTCTCCAGCTCCTGGAGCTGACCGAACACGACCGGCAGACGCTCGTTGGTTCGAAGCTCGTCGGCGAGCGCCACCTCGAGCACCAAGGGGCTGAGCTCGGGGTTCTGGTTGCTGCCCAGAGCGGACAGCAGCCGCGCGCGCTCCACGCCGTCAGTGCTGGTGCCAAGGGCCGCGCGCGCTCGCTCGATCACGGCCTTGCCGCCCGCCTGCACCGCCACGGCGAGCGCGATGCCGGTGATCTCGCTGGGCAGGCGCGCGGCTCGGGCATCTCGCGCGAGCCCCAGATGAGCCCGCCCCAGCGCCTCGAGCTCGGACCGCACGCTGGCATCTCGCGCTTCGAAGGCCAGAGCGGAGGTGAGCTCGGCCCGCAGCAGCTTGGTCTCCCCGTCCTCGCCACGCCCCGGGAACAGCCCCAGCTTCTTCTGGCGCGCGGCCGTCAGCTCGCGCACCACGCGGCGGTAGCCCGGCAACTCGGCTTCGTGGAGGAGCGCATCCCGGCTGCGGGCAAGCACGCCAAGCGCCGCGCTCGCCAGCTCTCGTTCCGGTTCGCTGGCGACCTGGCGCACCACGGCCATCAGCGCAGCGAACGACTGGGTGCCGGAGCGAGCCGCCGCCTCGGCATTGGCGAGCAGGGACAGCCGCTCCGCCGCGTCCAGGCTGGCATAGCCGCGCTCGAGCAAGGCCGACAGCTCGCTCGCGCCGAGTGACCAGCGGTAGTAACCCGACGCGCGCGAATTCGGGAACAGCCAAGCCGGGCATTCGCGCTGCGTGAGCTCCAGATCGGCCTCGGCCGCGCTGAGCAGAGTGCACTGCTCGACCGCCATCCCGGGCGCTGCCGCCGCCGCTCCCTCTGCGGCCGACCCCGCGTAGCGCACGCACACCGGCACTTGCCAGCGCCCCCCCGGCTCAATGCCCGAGCCGAGCGGCGCGAAGCGCTGCTGCCTCAGATGTACGCGCGGCGCAGCGCCATTCACGCACTCGAGCTGTGCCGCGATGCTCGGCGCGCCCGGCTGATCGAGAAAGCTCGAGAAGGCTGCCGCCACCGGTTGCCCCGAAGCCTGCTCGAGCGCCTGCAGCAGCTCCACCGAAGTGCCGTTGCCGAAGCGGTGGCGTTCCAGGTAAAGGCGCAGCCCTGCGCGAAAGGCCTCGGCCCCGAGATAGCGCTCGAACATGGCGAGCAGCGCGCCACCCTTGGTGTAGGTGATGGCGTCGAAGGCGTTGCGGATGTCGTGGTCGCTCTCGATCGGCTGGCGCACTTGCCGGGCGCTGCGACGCCCGTCCACGTCGAACGCGCGCTCGAGCCCTGCGACGCGCGCGAACTCGGATTTGTATTCGGGGTGCACGTCCTGCACGACGCGCCCCGCGAGCCAGGTCGCGAAGCCCTCGTTGAGCCAGGTGTCGTCCCACCACGGCATGGTCACCAGATCGCCGAACCATTGATGCCCGAGCTCGTGTGCGTTCACGGACACCGAGGCGCGGCGCTGGCCCTCGGGCGCGGCGTCCCCGAGCAGCAACAGCGTGTCGCGGAAGGTGATCGCCCCCGCGTTCTCCATGGCGCCGGCCGCGAAATCCGGGACGGCGATCAGGTCGAGCTTGGGATACGGGTACGCGACACCGAAGTAGCGCTCCAGGCTCTCCACGAGCGCCGGCGTCTCTTTCAGCGCAAAGGCCAGCTCGGGACCGCGCCCCCGAGCGGACACGCCGCGCAGGGGCAGAGGTTGCGGGCGCACGGCGGACGCAGCGATCGGGGGCGCCTCCACCACGTCGAGCGGGCCGACCGCAAGTGCAACCAGGTACGTGGGCAGCTTTTCGGTACGCGCGAAGCGCACCTCGCTCTGGCCCCCGTCCAGGTCACGCTGGGCTTCGAGCGGCGTGTTGGAGACCGCGCGCTCTCCGACCGGCACGCGCAGGGTGAGCTGGAACGGCGTCTTGAAGCGGGGCTCGTCGAAGCAGGGAAACGCGCGGCGTGCGTCGATCGGCTCGAATTGCGTGAACGCGTAACTCTCGCCGCCGGTCTCCACCTTGTACAGGCCGCGCAGGCGCCCGTTGAATTCCCCGGAGTACTCGAGGTCGATCACGCTCGTGCCGGGCCCGATCGGCTCGGCCAACACCAGGCTGGTCAGGCCGTTCTCGCCGAGCCGCCCCGGCAGCGGTTGCGGGCTAGCCGTGACGCTACGCCCGCTGCCAGGTACGGCGAGGGAGACGCGAGAGATCCTCAGATCGCGCGCGTGCAGCTGGATCAAATCGACACGTCGCTCGAGCTGGACCTCGATGCGCGCGTGGCCGTTGAAATCGGCGCGGCGAGGGTCGACGTCGAGGGCCAGCTCATAGGAAACGGGCCACACTCCCTCCGCCAGGCGCCCGTCAGCGCGCTCCGCTGGTTGGGTCGCTGCAGAAGCCTCCGCCGCTCTCGCCCGTCCGCCCTCCCCTTGTGGCGCGGCGGCCGCCGACTGGGGCCCGTGCTGGCAGGCGACGAGCAGTGCGGCGGCCGAGAGCAAACACGTTCTCATCGCGCCAACCTAGAGGAGGCCCGCGCGCGCGTCATCACTCGAAGCGCAGCGCCTCCACCGGATCCAGGCGGGCCGCCCTGCGCGCCGGGCCGACACCAAAAGCAATGCCGATGAGAGCCGAAACTCCGAGCGCCAACGCAATGGCGTACGGCGGGATGATGGTCTGCCACTCGCCGAAACGTGCCAGCAGCTGTGCCGCTGCATAGCCCAGGCCGACACCGACAGCGCCGCCGGCGAGCGACACCGCCACGGCCTCGAACAGGAACTGACGCAGCACGTCCCGCCGCCGCGCCCCGACCGCCATGCGCACGCCGATCTCGCGGGTGCGCTCCCGCACCGAGACCAGCATGATGTTCATGATGCCGATGCCGCCCACCACCAGCGACACTGCGGCGATGCTGCCCAGCAGAGTCGTGAACGTGCCCGTGATCTGGCCCATGGTCTCCAGCATCTCCGCCTGCGAGCGCACCTCGAAGTCGCTCGGCTGGTCGCTGCGCAGGCGGTGCCGCAAGCGCAACAGCTGCTCCGCCTGGGCCTGAACCTGCGCGGCCTGCTGCTCGCTCTTCAGCTGCAGCGAGACGGTGGAGAGATAGTCGCGCCCGAACAGCGCGCTCGCGTGGGTTGAAAGCGGCACGAACACGCTGTCGTCCGGCGAGCCCATGCCGGACCCCTTGGCGGCCAGCACCCCGATCACACGGAACGCATTGCCGTTGATCTGCAGCTTGCTTCCCACCGGCGTGGATGCCCCATACAGCTCCGAGGCCAGGTTCGCCCCGACCACGACCACCCGCGAGCGATTCTGCTCGTCGAGGTCGGAGAGGCTGACGCCGCTCGAGAGCGGCAGTGCACGCACGTCGAAGTACTCGGGCGTGACGCCTACCACCGAGGCATTCTCATTCTTCTCCAGGTGCCGCAACTGCGCGCTGGCGCTCATCTCGGGCGCCACGGACGCGACCCCCTCCAGCGCCTGGAGCGCCGCAGCGTCCGCGCGCGTCAGGGTCTGGACAGAGCCGGAGCGCACCCCGCCACCACCGGCCTGGGTGCCCGGACGCACCATCAGCAGGTTTGAGCCGAGCGCACGGATGCGCTCCTCCACGCTGCTGCGGGCGCCCTCGCCGATGCCGAGCACGGCCACCACGGCGCCGCTGCCGATGATCATGCCCAGCATCGTGAGCAACGACCGTAGCCGGTTCGAAGTCAGGGAACGCCAGGCGCTCCTCGCGGTTTCTCGGATCAACATGCTAGCTCCATTTCATCGGCGCGCAGCGCCGCGACGACGCCGTGAGCGTCACCGTCGGCCACGATCTGGCCGTCTTTCATGCGGATGGCGCGCGACATGGCGCGCGCGATGGCGAGGTCGTGAGTGACCATGATCAGCGTGGTACCCTCCCCGTTCAACGTCGAGAGCAACTCCAGCACCTCTTGACCCGTCCGGCTGTCGAGCGCGCCGGTCGGCTCATCGCAAAGCAGGATCGAGGGGCGCGTCACGATGGCGCGCGCGATCGCCACGCGCTGCCGCTGTCCACCCGAGAGCTCGGAGGGCAGGTGCCGCTCGCGCGCACCCAGCCCGACCCGCTCCAGCGCGGTGCGGGCCAGCTCCCGGCTGTTCTTCGCTGCGGCGTACAGCAGCGGCAGCTCCACATTTTCGACCGCGGTCATGCGCGGCAGCAAGTTGAAGCTCTGAAATACGAAGCCGATGTGGCGGTTGCGCAAGGCGGCGAGCTCATCGTCATCGAGCGACGCCATGTCGCGCCCCTCCAGCTCGTAACGACCAGAGCTCGGCCGGTCGAGGCAGCCGAGGATGTTCAGCAAGCTCGACTTGCCGCAGCCCGAGGGGCCGATGATCGCCAGCGCCTCGCCGCGCTCGACGGAGAAACTGATGCCGTCGACGGCTCGCACGGCGAGCTCGCTGTGCTCCGCGTCGTAGACCTTGCTCAGGTCGCGGATCTGGATGGGAGCGGTCATTTCAGCGCCCCCTCCGGCCGCCACCCATGCCCATGCCGGGGATGGGCGCGCGGTTACTGTTGCTGGGCGCGGCAGCAGGCGCGCCAGCGGGTGCGCTCGCCAGGACCGTGTCCCCATCGCGCAGGCCGTCGAGCACCACCATCTGAGTGCCATCGGTAGCGCCCACGTGGATCGGGCGCTCGGCGCCGTCCGGCAAGCGCACGAAACGCTGCTTGCCCTTGGACTGCACGGCCAGCAGCGGCACCAGCAAGGCATCTTTCTGCTCGGCCGTCACGATCTCGATGTCCGCGCTCATGCCCGAGCGGAGCAGCGGCGCCGACTCGTCGGTGACGGCGATCTCGACGTCGAAGGTGACCACGCTGGAGGTGTCGACGCCGAGCGGACTGACGCGGTCGACCACCCCCTGGAACAGGCGATCCCCGTACGTATCGACGCTGATGTCGACGCGCTGGCCCGTCGCGATGTGGCTGATCTGGGCCTCGTCCACCGAAGCGACGATGCGCAGATGGGAAAGATCCGCGAGCGTCATCACGGCGCTTCCCCCACTGACGTTGGTGAGCGCGGAGGAAACGAGCGTGCCCTTCTCCACCGCAATGTCCAGCACGGTGCCCGAGATCGGGGCGTAGATGCTGGTCTCCTTCAGCCGCAGTTCGGCGTCCTGTACGCTGAGCTCTGCAGCCTGCAGCGCGCCCTCAGACGCGCTCAACTGCGCGCGCTTCAGGGTCACGTTCGACGCGGCCACCTTCGTGGCATGCGTCGCCGTGCGCGCCGCATCCGTAGAGCCCAACCCGAGCTCAGCGCTCTTCTGCGCCACCGACTCCGTGACCTCGCTGTTCTGCTCGTCCAACTGCGCCATTCCGAGCGAGGCGCGTGCCGCCTGTACGTCAGCGAGCGCGCGATTTCTCGCCACCTTCGCCGAGGCCAGCTGGCGTGTGGCATCGGTAGGATCCAGTTTCACCAGCAGCTGGCCGGCTTGCACCTGATCGCCTTCCTTGACCAGTACTTCGATCACCTGTCCCGAGCCGCGGGACTTCACTTCGACCTGCACATCGGGCTCGATCTTGCCGGAGGCGGCGGCGGTCTCGACCAGCGTGCCGCGGTGAGCCGTGACGGTGGGGCCGGCGGCTCGCGGCCGATCGTTTTGCTGCCAGGCGTAGCCGCCGGCGGCTGCCGTAGCGATCAACAGGGCGCCAGCAGAAGACAGGAGAGCGCGTTTCTTCGTGTGGATGTTCATGGGGTGTTCCTCGTGACTGCGGAAAGAAGATCTGGGGGCTAGAGCGCGGCAAACCGATCGAGCAGGTGGCCCGTGGTGTGCTCCAACTCGAAACGAGCGGAAGCCTGATTGACGAGCGCTTGCAGGCGTCGGAGTTCGGCTTCGCGGAAGGTCTGCTCGGCCGTGACGACGTTCTGAGAGGTGGTCGTGCCGAGCAGCAAGCGCTGACGCTCGGCTTCCGCGAGCTGGCTGGCCACGGACGCCGTTTCGCTGGTGAGCGACACCTGCTCTGCCGCTGCCTGCAGGTTCACGCCGAGCGAGCTGGCCTGTGCGCGCAAGGCCTGGACCTGAGCGCCGTAGCGCGCCTCGGCAGCCTCCAGCTCGGCCTGTGCGGAGGCGGCGTCAGCGCCCGTGCGCCCGGAGCCCAGCGGCAGCTCCACTTCGACGCCTCCCAGCACGCCATACGTGGGGCGCCCCCCACCGAGCGAAAAGCTCTGGTTGTCGTCCCAGAGTGTACCGATGGAACCCTTGGCGAACAGATCTACGCGCGGCCGGTCGGCGTTGCGCACCACGTTGACGCGCGACTTGCTGCGTTCCAGCTCTGCGCGCAGCGCGGCCAGCTCCGGCGATCGCGCGTCCACTTCCTGGGTCAGCTGGTCCAGCGCCGGCGCCGCGCCCGCCGCGGGCGGATCGCCCGTGGCTTGCAGGCTCTGCGCGGCCGAGGGGGACATGCCGAGCAAGCGCCCGAGCTCGATCGCACGCGTGGTGCGCTCGGCACGGGCCCGAGACAACGCGTCGGCGATCGAGGCCGCGGAGGTCGTGAACTGCAGCACGTCCACCTGGGCGCCCGTGCCCAGCGTGTCGGCGCGGAGCTTGGCGTCATTCACCAGCCGGGCTGCGACGCTCTGCGCCTGCTCCTGCACCGCTACGGCACGGTCCGCGTACCAGAGATTCCAGGACGCATCCAACCCGTCCAGCGCGGTCTGGCTCGCAGCCTGTTGCTCGCGGCTCTCCGCCGCATGGGCAACAGCCTCAGCTTGGCGCAGCGGCGCGAGCTGCACGTCTCTGCAGGCACCCCGCAGCAGAGGCTGCCGCGCGCTCAGATAGGCCTCGACCGAGTAGGTCGGGCCCAGATTCAGGTTGTCGGGCAGCGGGCTCTGCCCGGACCAGATGCGCTTGTCCCAGGAGACGCCTGTCGACGCGCCGAGTTCGAGCTGTGTGCCGATCTCGGTCGTGTAGGACACGGCCGCCTTCGAGCTCAGCGCGTCGGTCACCGACCGTGACGCGCCGCTGGCGTCGACTCCTGCATCGTTCGCTCGGCCCGCCGTCTCGGAGTGTTCCGCCTGCAGCGAGGCGACCAGGTTCGGGTCCCGCGCGCCCCGCTCCGCTGCCACGCCCTGATGCGCGGCCGTTGCATCGAGCAGCGCCGCACGCAGGCTGGGATTGTTCGTGGCAGCGCGGCTCACCGCCTGCTCGGCGGAGAGCGTTTCCGCGGCGGCCTGCCGGGTCAGCCCCACGATGCATAGACTCAGCAGCGGAGCCCAGTGAGCCCGACGCAGCCAGCTCAGACGAGGAGTGTTCATGGTCCATAGTCTGAGGCGCCCAATTTCAAGGGCCGTCGACCTTTGTCAAGGATTGTAAGGAGCGCTTTGCGTCTGCTGACGCTGACGGCTTCCGGGGCTAGAGTTCCACCAGATGGCAGAGCGGCCCGAGATCCTGGTGATCGACGACGATGCGGAACTGTGCGAGCTGCTCGGCGAGCTGCTCGGACAAGAAGGCTACGGCGTGGAGAGTCACGGTGACGGGCGCGCGGGGCTCGCTCGCGCGCAAGCTCAGCGCTTTGCTCGGGTCGTGCTCGACATCATGCTGCCCAGCATGAACGGCTTCGAAGTGCTGACGCGCTTGCGCCAGGGCAGCCCCGCACAAAATGCCGATGTGCCAGTCATCATGCTGACCGCCAAGGGCGAAGATGTCGATCGCATCGTGGGTCTGGAGATGGGCGCGGACGACTACCTCCCGAAGCCCTTCAATCCACGCGAGCTGGTGGCGCGCGTGCGTGCGATCCAGCGCCGCGCGGGAGGTCAGCGCAAGCTAACGGCCGCGGTGCTGGCCGTCGACGATCTGGAGCTGGTGCCGTCGGCGCGCGTGGCGCGCGTGCGCGGTGCGGAGCTCGATCTGACGACGGCCGAATACGATCTTCTGGAGGTGCTGGTGAAGCGCGCCGGCAGCGTGGTCGCGCGGGACGAGCTGGCCAAGCTGGTGCTGGGGCGGCGGCTCGCCGCGTATGATCGGGCCATCGACATGCACGTCTCGAACCTGCGCAAGAAGCTCGGCGACGGCCCGCGCGGCGAGCGGATCAAGACCGTGCGCAACGCCGGATACATCCTGGCGAAAGGGGACTCATGAAGAGCCTATTCTTGCGCCTGCTCACGTTCATGTGGCTGGCGATGACGCTGCTGGTCGGCGCCTTTGCGCTGATCCACGCCTGGGCCTTTCCGCCCGAAGCGGGTGAGCTGCGCCAGAAGTTCACGGCGCGTGCCGCCGAGATCCGGGGCGAGAACGCCGTCTACTGCCTACGCCTCGGGCTCGAGCACTGCGAGCAGGGGCTCGCGCGCCGGGAGCCGCGCGACCTGAAGCTGGCCCTGTACCGCGACGGTGAGCTCGCGCTCGGGGAGCCGATCGCAGCCGGACCGGAGATGGTGCGCGCCGCGCTCGGCGCCCCCGATCACGACGCCTTCCAGGTACGAGAGAGCGAGCTCACCTCGGTGGTGCTGGATCGCGATCCGCACTATGTGGTGGTCGCCGAGGGCCCGGTCTGGTCGCGCTGGATGTTCTTCCTGGTGCCGGACACGCTGCCCTATCGCCTGATCGCGATCGTACTGGTGACGGGCCTGGTGTCGGTTGCACTGGCGCGCTATCTCTCACGCCCCATCGCGCAGCTGCGGCAAGCCACGCAACGCATGGCCTCGGGCGATTTGTCGGTGCGCGTAGGCGGCCAACTCGCCCACGCGGACAGCGAGACCCGTGCCCTGGGGCGCGATCTCGATGCCATGGCGGAGCGCATCACGGCGCTGCTCGAGTCCGAGCGGCGCTTGCGCCGCGATATGTCCCATGAGCTGCGCTCCCCGCTGACACGGCTCAACATCGCCCTCGAGCTGATCCGCCGGCGCTCCCCGGAGGAGCTCGCGCCACACTTCGATCGCATCGAACGAGACACGGCGCGGCTCGATACCCTGATCGGCGAGTTGCTGAAGCTTCAGCATCTGGAGGCAGAAACCAGGGTGCACGGTGAGGCGCTCGATCTGGCCGGGCTGACTCAACAGATCGTCGACGACGCCAACCTGGAAGCCGAGCAGCGCGGTTGCCGCGTGCGCGCGAGCCTGCAGCGAGGCTTCTCGGTGCGCGGCAACCGTGAGCTCTTGCAGCGCGCGATCGAAAACGTCATCCGCAATGCCGTGCGCTTCACGGCAGACGGCACGGAGGTCGAGGTCTCGCTCCAGCCGCAGGCGCGCCGGGCGGTGTTGACCGTGCGAGACCACGGCCCCGGCGTCCCGGAAGATGCGCTGCAGCGCATCTTCAAACCCTTCTATCGGGTGGGTGGCGACCGGGCGCGCAGCACGGGCGGCACGGGGCTCGGACTGGCCATCACCGAGCGGGCCGTGAACCTTCACGGCGGCAACGTGCGTGCTCAGAATCATCAGGAGCAAGGCCTGCTGGTCACGATCGATTTGCCGCTCGACGACAGCCTGGAGCAAGCCGCCTGAGCGCTGCGCCAGCTCGCGCCCTCAGCGCGTACCCTGCAGGGCCCGAACCAGGTCACCCTTGTTCATGCCCGAACGTTGCCGCACCCCCGCGCGCTGCGCACGCTTCAGCAGCTCGGATTTGGTCAGCTGCTGCAAATCCTGACTGGCTCGTCCTCTGCGTTGGGAGGTTGCGCGAGCAGGACTCGCGCTCGCGCGCCGTGCCTTGCTCCCATTGGACTTCCTTCCATCGGACTTACTGCCGTCGGACTTGTGGCTGGCACTCGCCTTCGAGCCTCCAGCTCGCGTGCTGCGCCGCCCCGCTCCAGCTCTGTCGCTCGCTCGATCGCTGGCCCGTCGTGCCAGTGACTCACGCCGTACCAGCTTGTTGAAGTTGGTGTCTTTTCCGGTCTGATACAAGAACGCCAGCCCCTGCGCGTCGAACTTGGAGAACCACTCTTCCCAGCTGATGGGTTGCAGCGTGCCTTCGCCGGAAAAGCCGGGAAAGTCGATACGAATCAGTCCCACATCAGCTTTCGAACGGGTACGCGCGACCGTAGCGGGATGGCCGCCGTGGCTCTCGACCCAGCGCTGGATCTCCTGGTGATCAATGGTTTGTTTTGCAGCGGACATGTGGCTCCTCTTTGTTGCCTTGCTGGCTCCAGTCACCGAATGCGGTGATGTGTGAGAACCCAAGCAAAGGGCATGCCTCTAGCACGCATGTTGCAACCCGCAGGCCGTACGCTGCCGGCCATGCAGGTTCACGAGGCCGGCATTCACTTGATCAGATGATAGCCGGCGCCATCCCAGGTCCGCAGCCCACGCACGCCATTGCGCACCAGGGTGAGACCCACGCTCGCCGCGTGGCGTTCCAGCTCGCTTCGATCGAGATCCAGATCGCCGCGATAGGAGAAGTTGAAGATCGCGAGTTGACCTCCGGGCTTCAGCACGCGAACGGCTTCCGACAGATGTCGTTCAACCAGCGACCCGCCGCAACGCACCAGATAAGGAAAGCTATCGACCGCCAGGATCACATCCATGCTTCCCGCTGCGAAGCTCCGTAAATCTGAGCCATTCGCCAGCTGGAAGGCGACGTTCGGCAGTCCCGCGCAGCGCGTGCGGGCGAGTTCGAGCATCCTGCCGGAGATGTCGATGCCGGTGATGAAGTACACGGCGGGGGCGAGCGCTTGCTCGAACCGCCCGATACCGCAGCCGATGTCCAGGTAGCTCCATTCGCGCCCCAGCAAGTCCCAGTCCCGCAGGCGATCCTCGAGCTCGGCTGTGGCGGCGGCAAGCCGCGCAGCGTCGCCGAGTGAGTACAAGGCGACGCTCGCCTCGGGGCAGAGCTCCGCGGCGCGATCAAAGCCGCTCGCGAGCTGGGCGAGGCGACTCGCCGCGCCCGAGTCAGATGCGCCCGGTGCGGGCCGAGTCGCGGCGGCACCGGGCTCACCGCCATCAACGAGCTGCAGCGTGCGTACGACGATTTGCCAGGCGTCGCCCCGCTCACGGCCCAGAGCACACAGCTGCTCCAGCCTGCCCTGGAGCGCCGGCTCAGCGCTGCTCCTCGCCAGCCGCGCCGCTTGCTCCAGTAGCTCGGACGCTTCAGCGGCAGAGCGCGCAGCCATCAGCACCTGCAGCAGCGCGTTGTGCGGCCCGAGTTCCCCGGCGCCATACGCCTCCAGCGCGGCCTGCACCGCTGGCGGGCACCCGAGGAGCCAGCTGGCGCTCGACATTCCCCCTGTATGCAACAAAGGGCGCTGCCGTCGAGCCCGACGCCAGCGCCCTCAGCAGGCGTTGCAATTGGAAGCGGTGGCCAGCTCCCGTGAACTGGCCACCTCGCTGCTCAGCGACGGCGGACGTCGCGCAGGTCGTTCAGCGCGTTGTCGCACACGGCGGCTTCGGGCTGATTCTCGAGCGTGAACGTCAGCTCACACAAGCTCGAGAGGTACAGGTCGGTGAAGTCGTCACGGTCGACCGTACCGCGGCGCAGGACCGTCAACGTCGGATCGAGCAGGTCGAGCGCATCCGTCAGATCATCCGGGGTCACGCCCAGATCACCCGCCACGTCCGCCAGCGTCATGTCCTGGTCGAAGCGCAAGAACACGTTGGACACCGGATCGCCGCCCTGGACGGGCAAGCCCGCGCTCGTGAGCGCGCGCTGGTAGAACGACGAAGAGTCGTCCTTCACCGTTTTGGCGAAGTCCTCAGGGGCGATGTAGATGTCCTCCAGCTGTTCCACCTCGTCGCGGTTCAGCCGCAGCTGACGCGAGTTGGACACTGCGAAGGGCCCAACCTCGTCCACGACCGGGATGAAGCCGGTGGCATGGCAGTTGGCGCAGGAGACCGAGGTGATGGCGCGGAAGTTGTTCTGGTTGGTGTCGAGCAGGATGTCCGAGTCCTCGACGATGTTGTCGTTCTCATCGGCGATGATGAAGCCCAGCATGCCGTTCGGCAGTGTGAAGATGGCTTCGGTGCCGCCCGGGGTGAACCCGAACGGATCCTCGAAGATGCTGTCGCCGGCATCGTCGGCCTTGAAATCGAAGGCCTGCCACAGCACACCGCCGCGCGCGCCCATCTCGTGACGCTCGACCACGCGGTCCTGGCGCGAGATGCGCGAACGGGTCGTGCCGGCGCGAATCGCGTCGCCCTGCTCGATGTCGTCCTGGACATCGATGCCCAAGTCTCTCTCGATGAAGTCGCTCAACCTGCCGCGCGAGTCGACGCCGATCAGACCGTAGTAGACGTTGCCGATCGTGGCGACCGACAGCATCTGGTCGGCAAACATGACGGGGAAATCCGTCTGCGCGTCATCTTCTGCGTCTTCCGCATCGCTGCCCTCGAAGCGCACCGCATACGGGTTGTTCTCGGCGATGGCTTCCCAGGCGTCGTTGAAGTTGCGGCCATCGACGTCGACCGGGTCATCCCAGTTGAAGTCGCGCAGGTCGATCCGATACAGCGTCTCGTCCTTGTCGACCGCCTCCGGCTCGACGATGTTGGCCCGCTTGGACAACATGTTCATCATCTTGGTGAGCGCCTGGCGATCCTTCTCCAGCGCATCCAGGCAGACGCCTGCAGTGAAGCGGTTGGTCAGCGAGATGTAACGGATGAAGGGGCGATCGTTGCCATCCTGGCGACGCAGGTCGGAAGCCACGTCCTGGAACAGCTGGTCGAAGTCGACGACCTGGCCGTCCTCGGTGCAGCTACGGGCGGTGGTGTCAGCGCCCGGCCAGAAGGTGGGATTGTCGATGTAGTCCGACACGATCGTGATGTCCGCATCGGTGACGCGCGGCAACCCCGAGCTGACGGGTGGCATCTCACCACGGAGCATGCGCTGCACGATCAACGAACCCGCGGAGTTGAGCGGAACGATCTTGCCCGTCTGGACGAGCTTGTCGATGTCGTTGATGTAGTTCATCCCCGCCTTGGCGGCCTGGGGCGTCAGGTTCGGGCCGTGGCACTGACCGCAGTTCGCGGCCAGCACGTTCTCCGCCGAGGCCTTGGCCAGCGCCGTGGGATCGCCAGAGTTATCCTGCGCGCCGGTATCGACGGTGGAGGGCGGCGTGTTGCCCGGGCAACCCGCGAGCAGGGGGTTGTCGTCACAGGTCTCGCGCTTGACCGGAGGCACATCGACGGGCGTCTCAGGCTTGGCACTGGGACCATCGCCACCGGGGTTGTTGTCGTCGCTGCCACCGCAAGCGACCGCGAGCACGGCGGCGGTGATGCCGAAGCTCAGGCGTCTGAGCGACATCTCGTAGCTTTTGTGGTTGGTCTGGTTCGTCATAGAGTTCTCCGGTCCTGATTTGCGCGCCCGGCGCCAAGCGACGAGACAATTGGACGAAAAACTAAGCACAGGGGTCCGTCCAGCAGAGGGAGGCAGGTCTCATCCCGGGTAATGAGTAATGAGCGAGCGGGGTGAGACCGATTTCGAGGGCGCCAGAATTAAAATTGCCAAAACAGGAGGGCAAATTTCGCCATCCGGGTCAGAGTGTAAGCAGAGATCTGGACTCGGTCAGCAGAAGAGGCATGGCCAAAAGCACCTGTTGCAGAGACACTGGACAATTCCGTAAAGAAACACCTCTTCCGGCTGTCCCACATTGAGTCTCGGGGGAAAAGTGCCGCAATTCCTGACGTGAGCCAATCGCTGCTGAGCGCCGCCGAAGGCGCCCTCTCCCCGCAGAAGCCCAAGCTGCGCGGCGTGCTGCACGCAGTCGTGGCATGCATCGCCGTCCCTGCCGGAACCGTGCTCGCGCTGCATGCCCGCACCGGCGTCCCCACCGCTCTCGCGATCGCCTATGCGATCGCGCTGGTCTTGGTCTTCGGCACCAGCGGCCTGTACCACACGCCGCTCTGGCCGCTGACCACTCGCCGGCGCCTCAGGCGGCTGGATCACTCGATGATCTACCTGCTGATCGCGGGCAGCTACGCGCCATTCGCGTACCAGCTGGAGAATGGCCCCCGCACCTTCGTGCTCTCCATCACGCTCGGCGGTGCCATGATCGGTTTCGTCAAGGCCCACGCCTGGGAAAAGGCGCCGCGCCTGCTCACGACGGGCTTCTATGTGCTGATCGGCTGGTCCATGGCGCCCTTCTTGCCGCAGCTCGCGACGCGCATCGGCTTGGCCTGGGTGGCCCTGCTGCTCGGCGGCGGCGCCTTCTACACGTCCGGCGCGCTGGTCTATTGGCTGCGCCGCCCCAATCCCTGGCCGCGCACCTTCGGGTATCACGAAGTGAATCACCTGCTGGGCCTGCCCGGAGCGATCGCCCACTACGTCGCGATCTGGCATCTCCTGACCTGACGGACCTACGGCGCCGGCTCCGCCCGCACCAGGAAGTCCCAGCGCGCGACCACCGTGCCGCCGCGGTTGTCCTGCACGACCGCCCAGACGGGGATCGGCGTGTCGATCGCAACCGGAGGGGCTGTCCAGCTCAACGCGTAATCCGGATTCAAGCCCGTCGCCCGATCGTTGATCAGCGCCTGTTCGCGATTGAATCCGCCGTACCCGAAGTATCGTACCCAGATGATCTCATCGGGTGCCGGCGCGCCCGCTGCAGCCCCGCTCGGATCCGCCTCCACGCTCGAAGCGCTCAGCGCCGGCAACAGCTGATGGCTCGCGCAGGGGGGCGCGGCACACGCCGGCACCACCGGCAGGCAGCGCTGCGGAACCGGCTCGTCCACGGCTGAAAACCCCGGTGCGAGCGGGCGGGCGCACGCGGTGGGCAGTTCCCCGACGCTCGTCCCCGCACAGTCGTCGTCGCTCTCGCAGGTGACAGCTGGCGGCTCCACCCCATCGAGCGGTGCTCCAGAGAGCTCCGGCGCATGATTCAAGGCGCCCGCGTACGTGTACGTGGTGACGAAACCAGGCACGAAGGCGTCACTGCCCAGCGCTTCTCCCGTGTCCCTGTCCTCGCAGCGCAGAGGGACCGCTCTCCGGCTGTCCGGGTCCGGCCGCAGCACGCCGCGGCATACTGCAAAGAATGTAAAGCTCACGCCGAAGGGCGCCGCTGCGGTACGCAGCTGACGCCCCTCGAGAATGCTCTCGGGTACGTGCAGCGCGAACTGATCGCCCACGGCAAAGTAAGCTCTGAGCTCCGCAGGGATCTCGGTGTTCGATGACGGGAGCGGATCGGGCAGACTCGCTGCGATCTGGCGGAGCAGCGGGTAGCAGCCCGATTGCGCATCGCCCGGCGGGTTGTGACAGCCCCCGATCCAAGCCAGGCTGAGCGGCCCTCCCGGGAGCGACGCTTCGCCCGCCACACCCGCGGCCTGCTGCAACTCTGCAAGCAACGACGCCCCGTCGAACACCTCCAATCGCAGGTCGAGATCGGCGCCGGGCACGCCGCTCGCCGGAGAAGCCACCGAGCCGAGCACGCGTACTCCGCGCGGCTGGCGCGGGTTGGCGAAGTCCGGACCGCTGGGGAAGCAGCCGCCGATCAGCAGCCACGCGACCAGCGCCACGCGACGGAGCGAGTTCGAGCCGGACCGGGATCGCTGGAGTTGACAGGCCATCAGAAGTCGAACCGCGCGCCCAGGTTGGGCAGAAGGGGCAGATTGCTGCTCACGTAGCCATGTTCCGAGTAGTCGAAAGAATACACGGTCGAGTCCTTGTTCTCCCGCGCCGTGGCGTTGATCAGCTCCAGATAGGCCGTGATGCCTGCCTGCTCCGACACGCGCCAGCGTTTCTCGACGCGCAGGTCCAGCTGGTAGAAAGGCGCCGCACGCACGCTCTGGAACGGACCGTTTACGCACAGGTAGGCGTTCTCGAAGGCGCTGTAGAGGCCGGAGACGCAGGGTGTCGTCGGGTTTCCGGAGACGGCCCGCAGCCTCGCCCCCAGCTCCCAGCCGCGTCCGAGCCGGTAGCTGCCGACTGCTGCCAGAACGTGGGTCTGATCGAAGTCGAACAGCACCTCCGGCTCGCCCGGCCCCCAGCGGCGCTTGGAGCGCGAGAGCGTGTAGCTCACCCAACCGAAGAAGTGATCGTCGGGCTCATAGCGCAACATCACCTCCGCGCCGATCACCTTACCGGCCGCCGTGTTCTGGTACTGGAGGCGGCCCTCGGCGTCGGGGCGGCTCGTGATCAGATCGCCCAGATCGAGATGGAAGCCCGACACGCTCAGGCTCAGTTGCGTGCTGAGCTGTTGTTCCACGCCGAGCGACGTCTGCAGAGCGCGCACCGAGTCGAGATCGCCCGTGCCGTAGCCTTCCAGCGTCTGCCGCACCTGGGGCGGCTCATAGAAGAAGCCGAAGCCGCCCTTCAGCGTGGTCTTCCGCGGCGCAGCGCCCAGCTCGTACTTGGCGCTGATGCGCGGACTCACGTCCACCCGCCCGGTATCGTGCGTATAGTCGATGCGTGCCCCGGGCAACAGCTCCAGGCGCGGCAGCGGCTCCGCCTTCAACTCGGCGTAGAACGCTGGGCGAAAGTAGGCCGTGCCATCGCTGAAGATGCGGGGCGGACGCAGCAGGAAGGAACCCGAGTCGGGGGTATTCGGCCCCGTCTCTCCTGGCACGGCAAACTTGGAGTGAAACGGCGCATACAACAGATCCGGACCGAACCGGAGCTCCAGCTGATCACTCAGCTTCGCGGAAAACTCGGAGCGTACGATGATCGGATGGGCGCGCGTCTCGACATGCAGCGTGCTGACACTAAAGCGCTGCAAAAAATAGCCAAACGAGACGGCGCTGCGCTCCTGCAGCGCAGGACCGAGCCGAGCCTCGTGCAACATCTGCACGTTCCAGAAGGCGTTCGCCTGATCGAACTGGCCTCCCGCCGCCGAAGCGCGGTTGGTCAAGCGTAGGCGATCGTCGGACCCGAAGACGCCGAACCGCAGATGCGAATCGCGCGCAGCACG
>JAICTU010000658.1 GCA_025936205.1 Polyangiaceae bacterium
GAGTATCTGGCCCATCCCGAGAGCGTCGAGCGCGCCCAGTCGGAGCTGGGAGTCGACTGGCTGCTGACGCGGCATCTGCTCCCGTTCCAGCGAGGCGGATGGCAGGAGACCCGAGACGACCTGGGCCGTGCTCTGTACGCCCGGCGCCTCTCCCGAACCGTGCCCAGCTTTCCCTACGGCGAATCGGGGAGCAGAAGAATCGCGCTCGCGCGCGGCGACGATGGCTCGCTCGTGAGCGAGAGCGAGCTGTCGGCGCCGCCCGTCGTGAAGATCGGCCGCAGCCCGAGCTGGAGCCGCGAGGCGGACGGGCGCTACCGCGGCACCCTGCCCCGGATCCCTCGGGGCCCTCTGCTCGCTACCGCCCTCTGCGCCCTGGCCGCCCTTGCGATCGAGCGCTGGCTCGCGCGCCCGAGGCGGAGTGTTCAGCGCGCCGCGAGCACTGGCTTGCCCGCATCGTCGAGGTAGTTCGCGAACGCGTCGGCCAAGGCACGCAGCTGCTCGTCGCTCAGGGCCGGCGAGGGGACGGGCTTCCCTCCCGCGTCTTCGAAGCCGACAATGGCGAGGGTCGGAGCGCGCAGCCCGAGCTTCATGCGGAGTCGCAGGCCATCCCGCAGCAGCATGGCATCGGCCGCCTCCTGATCGAAGTCGCAGTGAGAGAACAGCGCGCCGCGACGTTGCGAGGGCAAGCGCAGATCGTGCACGGTCGGCTCCGTCTGGGTCACAAGCGACATGACAGTGGGCCAGATGTCTTCGTGCAGGGTGATGCCGTCGAGCTGCGCTGGCGCAATACCGGGCCCGCGCAGCACGAATGGCACGTGCAAGAGCGTGTCGGAAAAGTCGTAACCATGCCCGACCTTGCCGTTTTCACCAAGCGCTTCAGCGTGGTCCCCCGTGACGATCACGTAATCCTTGCTGATATCGACATCTCTCAGGGCCTTCGCCATCAGATGATCGACGAAGCCGAGCGCGTTCTGATAGCGGTTGCGGATGGAGGCGAAATCCGTACCCGCGTGCGTACCATCCCAGCTGAACTCCGGCTCCTTTGCCGGCACAAAGCGTTCGAACTCCGGCGGATAGCGGTACTCGTAGTGAGTGGACATCAACATGGCGATGTCCAGGTAACCCCCCGCTGGCGCGCCTTTGGCCAGGCTGGAGAAGGCAGCAAGCGAGGTCTCGTCCCACTCGCTCCAGGGGCCTTGTTGGGCGCGCTGGGCGATATCGAAGGTGCTCGGTCCGAGGAATTCCTCGCGTCGCCACCAGATCGTCGGATGCCCGGTGTAGTAAGCGCAACGGTACGACTGCGCGCGGAGCCCCTCGCAGAGCGGCGGAGGCACCGCCGAGTCGAGCACGGCATGGTAGACGAGCGGGTTGGCTCCGTAGAGTATGGTGAACGCACCGCTCTCGGAGAAGTTCGTGCCCGAGAGGTGCTGCGTCCTGCGCAACCCTTGCTGCGCCCATGCGTAGAGCTCCGGCATCAGCTCTGGCGTGAGCGCATCAGCGCGCCAGCTCTCCACGAGAATGAGCAGCACGTTGGGCTTCATGGCCCGCTGCGTGTCTCGGTGCTGCGTCGGCTCCCGCTTTCGGAACAGATAACTGAACTTCTCGCGGTACACCGTCTCCAGCTCGTGCTGCAGCTTGGCTTGCACCGGGTCGCTCACCGAATGGACCTCGATCAAGTGCTCGACGCCCAGCGAGAACGGTAGCACGCCGAGCAAGCGCGCCTGCACTCCCGCCGTTCGCCAGCCGGCGCCTGGTCCTGCGGCGAGCGGAGCGGCTCCGAGTAAACACAGCACCAACGGCAGCGCCAGCGTCGCCCGCACCACGGACGAAGAGATCCTCGAGCAGCAACGCGTCGCGAAAAGAGAAAGGCAGGAGCCGCAAAGCGCCAAGCCGAGCGCTTGCGCCGCCCAGAGCGAGAACCGGATCGCCCAGAGCCCAACGCTTCCGCCCGCCTCGCGACCCTCGGGCAGCGCCGCATAGGCCAGAATCTGCAAGAGATGGCGCCCGTGCAACAGGTACACGCGCAGGTCGACGATCATGAAAAAGAAGCAGAGCCACAGCGCCACCGTGTAGGTGATCAGCGCTCCCATCCTGCGCCGCCCCGCGACTAGCCCGGCGAACAGCAACGCGGGAAGGATCCCGAGCAGCGCCGTCTTGGCGATCAAGACGACGTCGATCAGCTGCCGCTCCAGCGGGCGTGGCACCAGCTCCCGGAAAAACAGCGCGCGGGCCACGCCGCGTTCTTCGAGCAATAGGAAGTAGAGAACCGCGGCACCCAGCGTACCAAGCAGTGCGCCCGTCAGCGCCGTCCAGAAGGCACCGCGCTCCGCCCCCGGCTCGAGCAGACGCTGGAACGGGCTCAGCAGACGTTTCACGACTCTCGAACTCATCCTCTCGAAGCTTCCTCGTGTTGGACCCGCTCGGACCGCGGTGATACATTCCGATGAATGCGCTGCTCCCTGCTGCTGTTGCTAGCTCTGTGCCCGAGTTGCTCGCGGGACCCGGCGTGCCAGGCGCTCGAGCAGCATCGGAAGGAGCTCGCCACGCGCCTCGACATTCCGTTCACGGCTGCCGCGTCGGCAGACGATTCGATCGGGCCCAGTCGTTCGCTCACGAAGCCCATCGCCCAGCGCTTGCTGCGCGAGGCCCAGCTGCTGCACGCGCAACTACCGACCTCCGCCCGAGACGAGGAACTGGCGCTGCTCGTCAAGAAGCTGAACTCGAGCCGCGACGCGCTCGAACGAGCGCTGCAGGACTTCATCGCCATCGATCCCACACGATTGAACGAAGGACTCGGCTCCGGCGCGACCATGCCGCTCCGGCGCGGGGTGGTGATGTCGCGCGACGCAGTGCTCAACTTGGCTGAGACGGCCTGCGAGCTGTGCGACGCACGGAAGTAAGGGCACGCTCCGCTCATCGCTGCGGCTGTTCCCTCAAAGGTCTTCGCTGGATAGGCGGCCACGGGTGCCTGCCGTGGTTACGGCCGGGTGGGTCCAGCACACGACTGCGTCGTTCCAAAAATCGGGAGCGATGGGACGTCGGCTGTTGCACCCCTGGGGGGAGGCGCAGGGTGTCCCACACCGTCGCAGTATGCGGGACATGGTTCGGGCCTCATTGCGACGAGGATCGAATCCGCGATGGAGCTGAGAGAACACAGGCGAGTGCTCGTCGATACGGTGGAGCTCTCGGTGACTTTGGACGACGAAGATTTGACGCTTCGAATGAGGCCTCACGCGGAGCCTTTCGACACATTGAGTAACGCCGATCTCGCGCCGTACTGCCCTGGAGAGGCCAACCCACATGCCGCCCCGCAGAATTTCCGCCGCCGTTGCCTTCACCGCCGCTGCCCTGTGCGTGCTGCAGATCTCCTTCACGCGGCTGCTCAGCTACAAGCTGTTCTATCACTTCGTCTTCTTGGCCATCGCTTTGTCTCTGCTGGGGCTGGGCGCGGCGGGCGCCTTCGTGGCCCTGCGCAGCGAGCTGAAAGATCCAGAAGCCCGCCTGCGGCGCTGGCTCTCGGTGCTCGCAGCACTGACGCCCCTCGCACTGATCGCGATGGCGCGCCCGCCCTTCACGACCCACAGCGAGCTGAACGTGAAGCTACTCGGGAACGACGCGCTGTTGTACCTCGGTTGGTGTTCCTCGTTCATGGTGGCGTTGAACTTCGCGGGCGGGGTCGTGCTGAGCCAGACCTTCCAGAGCCATAGCTCGCACATGGGGCGGCTCTATGCTTGCGACCTGGCGGGTGCTGGCGCGGGCTGTCTGCTGTCCGTCGCCCTGATGAAGTATTTGTCGCCACCGGCAGCGTTCCTGTCAGCGGCTCTGTTGACTTGTGCAGCGCTTGCGCCGCTGCTGGCGACGCCAGGTCCGCGGCGGGGGCGCACCGCACCCGCGATCGTCGGCGGGCTCACACTCGGGCTCGCCGCCGCCATCCTGGCTCTGCCGGGCACTTTCGGGCTGATCGACTTCGGGCGCTCGCCGCGCAATCTGGGCTCCCGCCAGCCGCTGGGGCTGGTCGAGTACGAGTGGAACCATCTGATTCGCACCGATCACACGGCCAACGGCTGGTACGTGCTGGACGGCGAGGCCTCGACGCCCATGACGCGCTGGGACACGGCGCAGCAGAGCCTTCCCA
>JAICTU010000094.1 GCA_025936205.1 Polyangiaceae bacterium
GGCGAGGAAGCGCAGATCCAGGTGGCGCCCGACTGCGCAGACCTGCCCTACGTGCTGCGCGCCTATTACGCCTGGAAGATGCGGCTGCCCTTCGGCTTCAAGCACTGCTCGCGCGGCCGCGCCGGCAAGCCGCCGGTCTGCGATTTGCCCGGCGCCGGCGACAATCTGATGAGCCGCCTGGAGCTGCCGGGCAAGGGTGGCGTGAACCAGCCGCGCAGCGACGTCGAGGCCTTCTCGCTGTTCATGAACAACGTCCTGCGCACGGCCGTGCACTCCTCCAGCGGGCGCACGCTGCCCGAGGACGAGCTCGCCGATCTGTATCCTGTGCCGCTCACGCGCCAGGCGCTCAAGCCCGGCACGGTGTTCGCGGATCCGTACGGGCACATGCTGGTGCTCGCGGACTGGGTACCGCAGCCGCTGACGGGTTCGGGCATCTTGATCGGCGCCGATGCGCAGCCGGACGGCACCGTCGGCCAGCGCCGCTTCTGGCGTGGCACGTTCCTGTTCAAGCCGGAGACCAGCGACGGCGGCGCTGGCTTCAAGGCGTTCCGCCCGCGCTTGCCCGTGGAGGAGCCGGTCTCGGTCGAGATCAAGGTCAACAACGAGCCGCTCACCGTGGAGCGCACGGGCACCCTGCAAGACGTGGACAACGCGGAGCTGGAGAAGACGCGCAAGTACACGCCCCTCAGCCTGCAGCAGTACAAGGGCAGCGCCGACGACTTCTACGACTCCGTCGAGGGGCTGATCAACCCGCGCCCGCTGGAGGCCAAGACCCAGCTCCTGGCGCTGCTCGATGCCTTCTACGAGTCCGTGACCCGGCGCGTGACCTCGATCGACAATGCCGAGAAGTGGCGCGTGGAGCACCCGGATGACGTGGTGGCGATGCCCGAGGGGGACGGCATTTTCCTCGCCAGCGGCCCCTGGGAAGACTTCTCCACCCCCTCGCGCGATCTGCGCCTGCTGATCTCGATCGATACCGTGATGGGCTTTCCCCAGCGCGTGCGCGCCAATCCGCAGCGCTTTGCGATCGCGCCCGCGGCGCTGGAGGCCGAGCTGAAAGAGCTGGCGCAGCTGGAGCAGCGCGAGCTCGCCAGGCGCACGTTCAATTACACGCGCTCGGACGGCAGCGCACGTACACTCACGCTCCAGCAACTGGTCGAGCGCGCGCCCGCGCTGGAGCTCGCCTACAATCCGAACGACTGCGCCGAAGTGCGCTGGGGAGCGCCCGCCGGTTCCGACGAGGTGGCCACGTGCAAGCGACGCACGCCACCGGAGCAAGCGGAGAAGATGGCGAGCTACCGGCACTGGTTCGCCACGCGCACGCGCCCTCCGCAGTGAGCTCTCGAGGGGGCCGGGCCTGCGCTACACGGTCCCGTGCGGCGCATCGGGGCGCGGCGCGTCAACGCTCCGAGCGCGACGGCTCTCGCGAGCGATGTCGCGTTTCAGGCGGTAGCTGCCGTAAAACGCGACGCAGGGCGGCAACGCTGCGACCTGCGCCAGGTGCGGAGACGAAACTTTCGACGTACTTGGTGAGCGCGCTGGCTCGCTCCGAGAGCGCAGCGTTTTCTCTTGGCAGCGCGCTGGCCGCGCCTTATCCCGGGTCAGCCCGCGAGCGAGGCGCGCGCGGAGACTTTGGGAGGAATCATGCGCGGTGGCGCGGGTGCTTTCACTTGGCTTGCTGTCTTTTTGTCTTTGGGTTTTTTGCCTTTGGGTTGTGAAGGGCAGGGAGCTGCCCCGCCTGTTGTCGGCGCGCGCGCGCTCGATCTGGAGGCGGATGTGGCCCCTGCAGCGTTGGCACCACCCGTGATCACGCGCGTCGAAGCGCGGTTCGTGCCACCGTTGTCCGCACAGGTCGCGGAAGGGGCGGGCATCGTACAGAGCTATGACTGGGCGCTGGCGCTCGGCAAGGCCTTGTTCTGGGATCAGCAAGCGGGCAGCGATGGGCAGGCCTGTGCCAGCTGTCACTTCCAGGCCGGCGCCGATCCGCGCGTCGTGGGTCAGCTCAACCCGGGCTTTCTGGACCTCAGCCGTGGCAGTGGCGGTGACAGCGGCTTCGGCTCGTTGCGTTCGGACACGGGGGGCGTGGCTGTCGGTCACCTGCCGGGTGGTGCCGAGGCCGGCCCCGGAACGACGCTGGTGCCCGCCGACTTTCCACTGCACCGGCTTCTGGACGAGGGCGACCACGACTCGCCGCTGGTCAGCGAGACCAACGACGCGATCAGCTCGGCTGGCGCGTTTGCAGCGGCATTTGCCGGCATCGATGCGGATGGCAGCGAGCACTGTGGGCCACCGGATGCATCCGTGTTCCATCTCCTCGCGGACGACGGCACCCCGCTGGCGGCGCGCCAGGTCGAGCCGCGCAACACGCCGACCACCATCAACGCCGTGTTCAATATGCGGCAATTCTGGGACGGCCGCGCCAACAACCTGTTCAACGGCGTGGGCGTGTTCGGCCAGCGCGACCTGGAGGGCGATCCCAACCTGCGGTTGATCGAGCTGGATGACAGCGGCGGCGTGCAGCTGGGCGCGCTCTCGCTGGAGAACGCGAGCCTCGCTTCGCAGGCGGTGGGGCCGCCGACGAGCCCCGTCGAGATGTCCTGCGCCGGGCGTAGCTTTGCGGACATCGGGCGCAAGCTGCTGCGGCTGGCGCCCCTCGCTCGGCAGCGCATCGACGCGGGCGACAGCGTACTCGGCTCGCTGGCGCGCCCGGAGGGCAACGGGCTGCTGCCCGAGTACTCTTACGCCCAGCTGATCCAGCAGGCGTTCGCCCCGCGCTACTGGGCGGCGAGCGGGCGCTACCGGCGCGTCGGCGGCGCGCTCGTGGCAGACGAGGCCGGGTACACGCAGATGGAGACCAACATGTCCCTGTTCTGGGGGATCTCCATCATGCTCTACGAGGCCACGTTGATCTCCGATCGCAGCGAGTTCGACAGCCTGGTGGCGAGCGGCGACCTCACGCTTCCGAACTGCGCTGCGAGCGCCAATGTCGATCCGCTCCTGGCGCGCGGCTGCAAGATCTTCTTCCGCTTCCCGTTCGGGGTGCCCGCCGACGGCGTGCGCGGCGCCGGCTGTAGCGCCTGCCATGCGGGGACCGACACCTTCAGTGAAGGGGCCGTGCAAGCGGGTGGCAGCTACCGTCCGCTGCTGCAGGTGACCGACATCAACAACGTGGTCTCCACACGCGATCTGGGCTTCTCCAACATCGGGCCGCGCCCGACCACGTTCGATCGCGGGCTCGGCGGCACGGACCCCTACGGCAACCCGCTGGCGTTCGGGCGCCAGTACCGTGAATTCGTGGCGACCGGAGATCGCTCGCTGGTGAAGGATCCGCTGCTGCTGCGCGCCATCGATGCCAATGCGCTGGTCGCTGGCCGGGTCAACCCCGACGCCAAGCTCGAGAGCGATGGCGCCACGAAGATCCCGGGCATTCGCAATGTGGCGCTGACGCCGCCCTACTTCAGCTACGGGGGCTACGCCAGCTTGCGGCAGGTCATGAAGTTCTACAATCGCGGCGGGAACCGGCGCAGTGTCCACCCGGAAAACGCCGCGCTCGAGGTGCCCGGCAGCAGCTGCAGCAGCGGCGACGATACCGGCACGGGCGTGGACGGCAACCATGCGCTGCCCGTGAACGACGCGGACTGCAATACCAACGTCACAGGGCTGATCGTGCCGCTCGGGTTGCTCGACTGCGACGAGAACGGGGTGGCCACGTGTGACGTGGCGACCGACGATCTGAGCGCGCTCGTGCGCTTCATGCAATCGCTCACCGACCGGCGCGTCCAGTGCGACCAGGCACCCTTCGACCATCCGTCGCTCTCGGTGCCACACGGTGCAGAGGCTCGTGAGGGCGACATTCCGGGTGCCGCGCGGGATCAGTCGTTCACCCTGCCGGCGGTCGGCGCCCTCGGTTATGACGGCGCCTCGGGCCTGTGCATCCCGAACGCGGGGGACCTGTTCGCGCCCGGCATGCAGGGGCGTGTGGGTGGCGTGCGAGTGCCGCTCGCGCCCTGAGGCGCAGGAGAGCCGGCGTATCCGCGCTGCGCGGATACGCCGGGCGTCGCTTCAGAGCCCGCGCAGGCTGACGCGCACCACGCGCTCCCGCGCGGCGGTGCAGGAGCCGTTCTCGACCACGATCAGATCCGTGTTCGAGTTGGGCACGGTCTCGAGCCCGTCCGGGCCGCACAAGGTGACGGGCAAGCCGTTTTCGCTGAGCGAGATGCTGCGCAAGGTCGTAACAGCATTGTTGCTGTCGGGATCGACGGCGACCAGGCGGTCCGTGTTGCCGATGATCAGCTGATCTCCGACGAAAGCCAGGCCGTTGACGCCGAAGCCGCCCGGCGTGGCCGGAGAGACCGAGGGCCCCTCGAGCCAGACCTGTGCGCTGTTCGGAGTGCGCACGCTGGCGCTCGGGATGCGGAAGATGCGGCCGCTCGAATCGGTGAAGAACACGTTGCCCGTGCTCTGCACGACCACGTCGTTGCAGAAGGCGGTCGGGCCCGCGGCAGCAGTGCCCGCGTCACCCGCGTCCGGGCCTGCATCGATGCCCGCGTCGGCCCCTGCGTCGGGGCTCGAGGCACCGGGATTGGGCACCGCGTGGCGCACGGCTTCGGTGCCGTTGGCGAGATCGACGCCGACCAGCGCTGCACCGCCGGGGCCGGCCGGGTTGGAGTCGCAGAACCAGAGCAGGCTATGCACCGCGTCCACCTCGAGCCCGACCACTCCGCGCTGCGCGATGCCCGCAGCCACGAACGGCGTCGCATCCGGCGTCGTGGTCGTGGCTGGGACGCGCACGATCGTGCCCTGTTGCGTGCTGCCGACGTAGAGCGTGCCGTCCGACGCGGCGGCGATGCCCTCCGGGAAGAAGTTGTTGCCGGGCAGGTTGATCGTATTGTTGATGGCTCCCCCGGCGAGCGGGATCGACACCACCGTGAAGGGCAGCGCAGGCGTTCCGCCCAGCGCATCGAGTTGGCCGTTCACCACGAATACGTCATTGCCTCGGAAGGCTGCTGTCGTCGGAAAGAGCAGCGCCGCATCGGCAGACAGCTGCGCCACCGTGCCCCTCAGGCCGGTGCTCGTACCGCCATCGCCCGGCTCAGTTCCGGCATCCCCGGCGGAGCCGCCGTTGCCGCTCGAACCGCCAGTCGCAGCGCTGCCACCGCTACCGCCCGTCCCGCCGGTACTCAGCGACGGTTCATCATCATCGTCACCGCATGCGGAGAAGACGCCTGCGGCTGTGAACGCGGCCAGCGCCGTGATGGGCAGCCAACGAGAGGAAACGGAACGCCTACGAACGGTCTGGTCTTTAGTTTGAGTCATCGCCCTGCGCCTCATTAGAAGTGATGCGACGCCTACTGCATGCTGAGTGCCAAACTCGCAAACGGCCGACCACCCCTTGCATTATCGCCCGGACGTCACCGCAGCGAAGCAGTCAAACGCGCTCCGCCTGGCGGATGGTCGTGAACGATGCATCGCGTTGCAGTCTGCAACGCGATTTCGCCGCAGAAGCAGCGGGACGCGTCACGAGCGCGTGACGAGTCCACTCGTCTCTCAATCCCGGTGCTGTTCGGATGGGCTCGGCTTCAGCGAAGGCGCCTCACCGCTGCGACACGGGAGTCATGCGTTGCCCAGGCCCGTGACGGCAGCCAGCCTGCTCTCCGCGTGGCGGCCTGGAGGAGTCGTGGCGCCGTTGTCAACCCGGTTCCCGTCTCGCTGCGTCGTGCAGGGGGCACATTCTGGGGGCGTGAGGGGATGCGCGGGGGCGAGCCCACTCGGCTCGGGCAACCAAGGATGGCGTTGGGGCCGCAATGTGGCCTGACCAGAGCGGGGCGCCGGGGGTGATACCCGGTGGGTGAAGCTCTGCTCCAGAGGTGCCGCTTGCCTTTCAGACATGTCTGCTGCGAAAAGGGACGCGCCTCCCCTCGTGCGCTGCATTTCGCTCCTCGTCTTTGCCGGCGGATTTCTGGCCTCGGTTTCCGCCGTTGCGGCCGGCACTGACCCGCGCTCCACCTCACGCGAGGCGGACGCTGCGCGCGCGGCAGCGCTGTTGGAGCGCTGGTCGCCCAGCTTCGCGCAAGAGGTCTCGGACGACCACGCCGAGCGGGATCGTCCGCTGCGGGTCGACTTCGACGGCGATTGGGACGCCACCAACAATTGGTCCGATTTGACGCCGGCGGTCGAGCAATTGCCGCCCGTCGTTTACGGCGCCGCGGTGCTCACCAGCACGCATGCGTACCTCACGTTCACGCTCTTCTATCCGCGCGATTGGCTGCAACCGGTCTGCGTCTCGTACCTGTGCCACGACAATGATCTCGAGGTGGCGCTGGTCGTGGTGCGACGCGCGCCGCAGCCGGAGCAGGAAGCGCTGGCTTACGTCGAGACGAAGGCGCATTTCGACTACGTCGCGCTGCGCGGTTCCGAGCTGGCCGTCGACGCAGCGGGGCGACCCTGGATCCGGATCGAGTCGCAGGGTCACGGCATGTATGCTCTGCGCTCGGGCGCTGCGCCGGAGGCAACGGCACGCCGCTTCGTGGCCCGCTCATCGCCCGAGGCGGTGCGTGGCGGCCGCGAGCAAACGGCCGAGGAGAGGGTCGAGCCGTACGAGCTCTTGCCTCTGCAGAGCACGCTATGGGCGCGGCGCGACCCGCGGGCGTCACGCAGCTCGCTCTGGACCAGCGGGGAGACGGGGTTCCTCGCGTATGCGGGCAGCCGCATGGGCAGGCGTGGGGCGCTGCTCGGTGCCTCGATGGCGGGCAAAGAGTATGTGGGTGGGGTGCGTCCGCCCTGGGGGCTCGCGGCACGGGCAGGGGAGCGCGGCGACTGGTTCTTCGATCCGGCCTACGTCGCGCAGCTGCAGCATGGCGACTGGCTCGCGCCGGACTCGCCGAGCCTCGACTATACGTTCAATCCCTACCTCGATGACTTGACCCACGAGTGCGTCAGCACGGGCTGCCCGCCTACTCCGCCACGGCCTTCTCCGGGCCGGGCCGGGATGGGAGTCGCTGGAGGTCTGGTGCTCGCCACCGGGCTGGTTTCGCTGCGTGCGCGGCGACGAGTGCTGTCGCGATGGCGGCGATTCTGGCAGCGCTGGCCTCGGCGCTGAACTGCTGGATGTTGCGCAGGCCCCTGGCGCCCAGCGCGAGCAAGCGCTGCGGAGCAGAGAGCAGCTCCGAAACCGCTCGCGCGAAGCCGGGCACGTCACCCAGATCGAACAGCAGCGCGTTCTCCGTGGCGCGGACCAGCTCGACCACGGGGGGAATGGCGGCAGCGACCACCGGTTTGCCCATGGCCGTGGCCTCCAGCAGATAGTTGGGGCAGCCCTCGGAGCGCGAGGGCAAAACGAGCAAGTCGCAGGCTGCATAGAAGGACGGCATGTCGGAGACGAAGCCGAGCAAGCTCAGGTTGCGCGCTCCGGATTCGCGGGCGTGCTGCTCCAGCGCGGCGCGCTGGCTGCCCTCGCCCGCGATCAAGAAGTGCACGTCCGGATGCGCTGCGCACAGGCGCGCCGCGATGGCGATCACATCGCGAGGACGCTTCGATTCTGCCAGGCGCATGGCACAGCCCACCACCCATCGCGCTCCCTGCGGGCGATAGCGCGAGGCATCTCCGGCGCCGGGATGAAAGGTCTCGAGCTGAACGCCGTTCGGCACCACCTCCACGGGCGCGGGGATCAAGGGGCTGAAGGTCGCTTTCACGGCCTCGCTGTTGCAAAGCAAGAGATCGGGCCTTTGAAAGCGCGTGAGACCCCACAGCGAGACCTGCTGCGCCACGTTCAGATACGTCCCGCCCGCGCGCCACACGATCGGAATTCCCGCGCGGCGAGCCACCAGGCTTCCCGTGATCCAGGCGAACGGCAGCGACGCCAGGATCAAATCGATCGAGTGTTCGGCGACCAGGCGTTCGATCTCGGCGCGGGCATGCAGGCCGCAGTCCACGTAGCGCGCGGGCAAGGTCAGCCGGCCCAGCCCGCGCTGCTTGCGCCAGCCGCCGGGAAAATGGGGTGTCTCATGGATCAGGCCGACGCCGCATTCACGCAGCCAGTCCGCCACGATCTGCCCCGGCCCCACCAAGGGGAAGACCTCCACACCAAAACGCGGCAGCAGCATGGTGGTGAGCGCGGCTTGCCGCTCCGCGCCGCCGAAGAGCGGGGCGGGCTGAAGATACAGGATGCGCACGGGCTTGCGGCTCACGGATCTCGCCATACGTTCTCTCCTTCAGGTCTGACATGCGAATGCTGCTGCGCTCGTTGCCGCTGCTGATCGGGTTGCTGCTGCTCCCGTTGTTCGTCGCTCGCATCGGCCTGCCGTCGATCGTCGCGCAGCTGCGCCAGCTCGGGCCTGGGGCGCTGTGGATCTTGCTGCCCTACGCCGTCGGCACGGCGCTCTCGGCCGCGCCCTGGGCCTGGCTGCTCCCGCCGCCGCAGCGCCCGGGCTGGTGGCAGACGGTCGCCGGGCGTTTTGCTGCCTCCGGCGCGAACGCGCTGCTGCCGTTCTTCGGGCTCGCAGGTGAACCCTGCCGGCTGTTGTGGCTGGAGCGCTCCGCGCGCGCCGAGGGCCTGGCGGCGATCGCGATCGATCGCTTGCTCTACAACGCGGCCGGCGGAGTCCTGCTGCTGGCGGCCGCAGCCGCGGCGGAGACCACGCCTCTCGCCGGCCAATGGATCGGCGCCGGCATCGGCGCGGCCCTGCTGATCCTCGCGCTCAGCGCCTTCACCGTGCAGGCCATCACCCGCTGGCGCATCGGCGGCGCCGTACAGCGTGTGCTGCGCCGCATCCTGGGCCCGGCGCTGCGAGAGAGCGCGCTCGGCGAACAGGTCGATCAGGCTTTGCTGCAGCTGGCGCGGGAACGGCGGCGTGCCCTGCTGCCGGCGCAGCTCCTGCACTGCGTGGCGCGCGCCGTGATGTGCGTGGAGGTGTATCTGGTGCTGCGCAGCCTGCACGCGCCCGCGACGCTCGCTCACGTGTTGGTGTTGTCGAGCGTGCCCATCGCCACGTCCGTGTTCGCTTCGGCGATTCCGAGCCAGATCGGCGTGCAAGAGGGGGCGCAAGCGCTCGTGTGTGGAGCGCTGGGTCTGGACCCGGCGCTGGGCCTGGTGCTCGTGCTGTTGCAGCGAGCGAGGCAGCTGGCGTTCGTGCCGCTGACGCTGATCTTGCTGGGGGCGGCCCGCTCCTCCGGAGAGGCGGCGGCTCTCGAGGTCAACTCCGAGAGCCAACCGTGGCCTCCGAGGGCAGAGCAGAAGCCGCACTGAACACGAAGTCGCGCTGCAGCGGGTAGCTCCAGGTAGCGAACACCACGATGCGCGTGCACCACCAGGCGACCAGGAAGGGCGCGTTCAGGCTGAGCAGCAGCACCACTCCGCCGCTGTTCAGGCCCGCGGTTGCGGCCGAGACGCCGGCGTAACGCCAGAGTTGAGGCAACCAGTGCCCCGTCGCCTCGAACGCCCAGCCCCGGGCGAGCAGAAAGGAGATGCCGGCGCCCACCACGCAACCCAGCGCCGTGGCGAGACCGGCGTGCACTTGCAGCACGTACGCGAGGCCGCTCGCGACGGCACAGTCGGTGAGCGTGGCGACAGCGCTGCCCAGCGCCAGGCGCGCGGGCTGCGCGAGCGGATGTTGCCCGAGCTGGTGCGCGGCGTGGCCGCCGAGCGCGCCGAGCAATCGGTACAAGCGCTGCAGGGCAGTGGCATGAGACGTGATGCCGAGCACGACCATTGCGATGATCGCCAGGCGGTGGGGCGGATGTGGATCTCCCGGCGCGACCAGGACCTCGACGATCGGGCTGAGCGCCGTACCCACGCCGAGCAACACCACGCGCTCGGGCCGCTGCATGAAGCCCACCTCTGCGAGCGAGACGCCCAGCGATTCGGCCCTGGCGCGCACGTAGGGCACGAGCAGAGAGCCGGTCAAGGCGAGCAGGCTCGCCACCAGCACCCAGCTGTGCCGGTAGTACCAGGCGAGCCCGACCAGCATCGCGCTCTCGACGTAGCGGTCGAGCACCGAGTCGAGCGCGGCTCCGCCGAGGGTGGTCTGTCCGGTGCTGCGGGCGACTCGACCATCGAGAAAATCGAGCACGCCGGCCAGCACGAACAACCAACCGCCCAGGGCAAAGCGCCCCGCCGCCACAGCCAGGCCCGCTCCCAGCGCGAACACCACCGATAACGACGTGATCACGTTCGGCGGAATCGCGGCATGAGCCAGCAGCGAGCACCACGGGCGCATCGTCCAGGCAAAGAAGTGACGCAATCGGTATGCTCCCAGGCCTGCCGCGCGCTGGGCGATCTCCTCGTCGAAGAACGGCTGGTTGCGCAGGCGCCGCAGACCATAGAGAATGCCGGCGACCCCGAAGTAGACCACCAAGAACAAGACCGGGCCGGCTGCGCTGATGATGCGCTCGATGCCCGTCAGCTGCCCCGCGAGCCAGTGGTTGGCATTCGTACTCACCAGGGTTCTCCTCGATCTTGGAGCCAGCGTACCGTGCGGATGCCAGCCGCAACGGTGATCGCTAGCAACATTCCTGCCAGCACATCGAGGATGTAGTGATGACGGAGATAGACCGCAGAAAAGGCCATGCTCGACGCAAATAGGGCTGCTGCGATCCTTGGCCAGCGGCCGAGCGGGGCGACGGCCCAAACCACGAGCGTCGAATACGCGACATGCAGGGAGGGCATGGCACCAAAGACATCGGCGCTCTTGGCGTAGAAGCTACCCGCCAGAGGCAAGCCGACCAGCGCGTCGAAGCGAGCGAGCCCTGCGGCGCTGGAGGCCACGTCCGGGGCGCTGGATCCAAATGCAAACGTATCCGCGTACCAGGGGGGTGCCGCCGGATATGCGATCCAGATCAGCCAGCCCAGCAGGTTGACGATCAGGAAGCCGAGCGAGAGCTCCCAGGCCCGCGAGCGCCGGCGTACGGAGAGCAGCGCCGTGGCAGCCAAGATCTCGATCAGAAACAGCAAGTAGGTGGCGCCGCACCACAGATCGAGCAGCGCGTGAGGATGCTGGGCGACCACTTTTGAAAGGGCCTGAAAGCCCGTAGCCGTGGGCACCGAGAAGAAGCGCTGCTCGAGCGCCAGCAAATCTCGGACATGCACCGGGCCGTGCTGTCGGAAAACGCCGCGCAACAGCTCGTACAGCGCGCCCGTCACCGCAAAAGGCAGCAGTGGTGCGAGCGCGGACAGCACCGCCACGACTCGCCGCGACAGTGTGCGCTCACCCGGTGCCAGGACAGCAAGCTCGGACAGTTCCGAGCTACCATCGGCACGCGACACGGGCGCCGCGGACAGCGAGAGTTCAATTCGCCTCATCGTGATGGTGCGGTTGTATCGAGCGCTGCTGGAAACGCGCGCGCCGCCTGGAAGAGAGCTGGGTCCGGCTCTGGCTATCGGCAAGCCCGGTAGAAGCGGCGATCAGAACTTCATTACAAGAGCGGAAAGTGGAAACGCTCGAGCAACGCATGTACCTCCGCGTGGCGACGCGTGAGCGCCGTGTTCAGCTCGTCGAGCAGGGCTCGATCGTCGCTGCGCACCGCCAGGGAGATCTCGAATGTGAACGGCATACCCGCCGGTGCTTCTCCGGATGGCACTGGCACCACGCGCAGCGGTGGCGTGCCGCGTCGGGCGAAATAGCCGCCGAGCGGCCCCAGGCGATGCAACGTCGATCTCGTCTCGCGCGACGGCACGGATCAGGTCGGCTGAGGGACTGTCCAACCGCCGGAGCTCCGGCGCGTCGAGCGAATGGATCGCGGGCGTGGAGGGCCTGGAAATGAAGACGTAGCCGGAGCGATACACGGGTTGTGTCGTGAGCACACGCTCGAAGCCGGTGGGCAAGCCCATGACCACGTCACAGAGGTGCGCGCGCAAGGTGCGCTTCGAGAAGCCGCGATGCTGGGGCCACCAAACATAAGAGAGCTCGGCCCGGAGCTCACGCGCGATCAAGCTCGCCAGCTGGTTTTCGAAACCTTGGCGCTTGTCATTGGAGAAGGGCAGGTTATTTGGATCGGCACACACACGCAGCTCGCGCCGCGGCGGCTGGGCGGCACGCACGGGGGCGCCGGGGGCGAGTGCCAGAGCCAGCGCGAGCAGCGCGGGCGCCAATGGATGATGGGATCTCATGCCAAATCTCCGGAAGCGTCAGCACTCAGAAGTGGGAACTCTCGATGCTGACCTGCGTGCGCAGATCACCTGCGCGCGCGAAGTGCAGGGTGAGCGGCGCCACGGACGCGCCCGCTGCGAGCGACACGCCCTCGAGCATCAGATGGCGCCCGCCGGGCTGGAGCACGAGGCTCGAGCCAGCTGGGATCGGCAGGCCCGCGGGCACCTCTCTCATGCCAACGACTGCGGTACCATCTGCCGGATCCAGCCCATGCGATGGGCCGCCATGCGCATCACAGTCATGCACGCGGCCGCGAGACCGCCCGCAATTGCACCGTGAACCAACAAGCTCGAATGTCGCCGCATCGGCATCAGCGTTCGTCTTGCCAGCCCAGCTCGCAAGCGCAGCTCGACGGCTCGTGCAAGAGCGGTATTGCGAAACTGTCAGGGCCCCCAACGGGCGTGGCGTTTTTGCGCGTCAGAGCTGGGCGATCGCTCCGTCGTGTACTCGTACGGTGGCCAGCCCCCAGGGCTGCTTACCAACCGCGATCCGTTCCAGCACGTGGCGCGACTCCGTGTCGATCACGCTGATATCGCCCGACGGACCGTTGGCCGTGTAGAGCTTGCTGCCATCCGGCGAGAGCACGACTCCTCACGGGCGAGCGCCGACCGACGGAATGCGCTCCAACAGCCGCAGCGCCAGGCTATCCAGCACCGCGACCTCCCCCGCTCGCCCGAGCGTGACGTAGAGCTTGTTGCGAGAGCCGTCGAGCGCGAGGCCCATGGGCAGCGGCTTCGGGCTGCCTTCGATCTCGATCGAGGCGAGGGCCCGGTGCTCGCGCGCGTCGATCACGTCCACGCGCCCCGAAAGCTCGCAGCTCACGAAAGCGCGCGCTCCGTCGGGAGTGAAGACCACGTTGCGCGGGCGCTGCCCGGTAGGGATGCGCGCAATCACGGAGCGCGAACCCACATCGATCACATCGATGCGTTGACTGGCTTCGCTCGTCACGTACACAAAGCGCCCGTCCGGGCTGAAGCGAACGCCTTCTGGCTCCAGCCCGACCGCGATGCGCGCGAGCAGCGCACCCGTCTCGGCATCGATCAGGCTGGCCTGGAGCCGAGTCCTCGTTGGCCACCACCAAGGTGCGACCGTCGGGGGAAGCGTCCACCGTCTCCGGGTCGTTCCCGCTCGAGAACCTGCCGACCATGCTCTGGCGCTCGAGGTCCAGCACGCCGATACCGTCCTGGCTGCGATCCGGCGGCGGCAGCTGGCTTTCGTCCACGTTCGGACCGCCGCGCGGCGAGCCGCTCAGCGCGACAAACAGACGCTTGCCGTCGCGGCTGACGTGGAGGCCACGCGGACGCTTGCCGATCGGCAGCGTCCGCAAAACTGCTCCGGAGGCCACGTCCAGCAGGCTCAGATCATCGGAGCCCTCGTTGCTGACGAGCACGAGCAATTGCTTGGCGTCGGGCGGTCCTGGCGCGGCCAGCTCGGCCGGAGCGTGCGGGGTGCGGGCCGCGCAACAGAGAGCCCAGGAGCACCAGCTTGCACCGTGAAACTTGCATGGCGCCACGGTCCATCGGCAGCGCTGGACCCGGCAAGCTCGCGCAGGCTCAAAGAGCACGATGGCATACCATCTTTGCAATACGCGGCATGGCCGTTCGCCTCGCTCAGGAGGCGAGCACGCCGCGCCGGGCTGAGCCATTGGCTGCCAGTGCCGGCTGCGCCGCGCGCGAAGAGGGAGGGGCTGCCAGTGCTTCCGCGGGAATTCCCGCAGAGCGGGCGGCGCAGCGCTCGAACTCCGCCACGTCGTGGCTGCAGAAAAGCTCCACCTCGTCGCCATGAAGGCGTCGCAGCCTGCGCAGGCGGGCCTGGTTGTCGAGGCGTGCTTTTCGGTCCTTCTCCAGCATGAACTGATAGAAGCGCAGACCGGGGGTGCACCACGGGTGCTCGAGATCCAGCTCGGCGTGGAAGAAGTACGCATCGCCGGCGAGCAGTTTCCAGCCGGAGCTCGACTGCACGGCGACGCCGCAGTGCCCGTGGGTATGCCCAATCAGCGGCACGAGCAAGATCTCCGGCGGCACACCCCGGAGTGGATTCACGTGTTCGAAGCCGAACCAGTTGCTGCCATCGACCGCGGTGTAGACCTGCCAGTTGCCGCGCGTGGACCATTGCTGTGGCCGAAAGCGTTGGCGATCGAGCCAGGTGCGCTGCGCGAAGGCCTGCTCGCGCTCGCGCGCGAGCAGGTGCACGCGCGCCTCTGGAAAGTCATCGAGCCCGCCGGCGTGATCGAAGTCGAGATGCGTGAGGATGATGTGTCGGACATCGCGCGGATGGAATCCCAGCCGTTCGATCTGGCGAATGGCCGTCATTTCTTCACGAAATTCCGGCTTCACCATGGCCAGAAAGAAGCTGCTCAGGCGGCTGCGCGGATCGGCGACATCGCGCAGGCCGAAGCCGGTGTCGATCAGGACCAACTCCGACCCGGTCTCCACGAGCACGCAGTGGCAGGTCAGCTCGCCACGCGTCCACACGCTCGGCGTCCGATTGTCCATCCACTTGCCGCCCATCGGGCAAGTGGAGATGCAGTTCAGGTGGTGAAGTTTCATGTGCCCTCTCGCTGCGGCGGCACGGGTTGCAGGACGCGTGCCGCCATGAGATTGCGAACTTGGCGCCCCCATTCCGGCCCGGTCGGGCAATGGCTGGGGCACCCAAACTGCCATGCCTCGTCTCTCGCCGCCTCACGGAGCCTGGCACAGGCTGAGCAGGAGAACTGGCGCGGATCTTGATTGTCGACACGACATGACGAAATCGGCGAAGCACGAGCGCGTACCACCCGACCGCCCCACCACCCCTCGCGAAGACGAGCCGCGCAGTGAGCGCGACTTGTTTTCCGATCCGACGCCGGCGCCGGATCCCTCTCCGGTTCCGGATCCCATGGTCCCACCCGCACCCAAGGGGCCGGAACCGTTGCCCGGCATCATTCCACCTCGTCCCGCTCCCTCCGGCGGAGCGAGGAGCGTTTCGGGCGCCCCATAGGGGAGCAGAGCGCCCTCACGTCTCGAGCCGGGGCCCGGCAACGGCGGAGCCAGCGATCACCTGCCGCGCAGTGGCCAGTAGCCACTTCTTTCGGATCCTGGGCGATCTGTCGAGCCTGGACGGCGGAGCGGAGCAGCACCCGATCGCGATCCAACCGCTGGGCTTCGCGTATCCCGCACAAGCCCGCCGGCCCCGCCGACTATCCAGCACGCTCCAACGTTGCTTCGGGCGCGCCGCCGGCAGCGCCTTCGTCCAAGCCGATCGCCGCATCGATGTGATGTGCCATCAGCGCGCCACGCCGGACGACGACGCATGGAATTTCTGGCACCACCTCTGCACGGCGCCGCTGATCCCCGCCGCGGCGCCCAGCCCGGGGGTGAGAGGGCCATGATTTTTTGGCGCGCAGCCTTCGCGCGGGCTCTGCGCTCCAAGGAAGGTACAGAAAACCCTCCTCACCGCCCCCGCCTTCACTCTATGCCAGACAAACCGTCTTGCCGCAAGCCCCGGGTTGTGCCGCACAGTCGCTGTCCGCGCGCGGCAAACGAGCGCGCAGGAGGAGCAATATGCACGATGAATCCGGACACAGCGGGGCGCCGACCAACCCAACGGTGGTGATCGCTGGCGCAGGTCCCACGGGCTTGATGCTGGCGGCAGAGCTGGCTCTGGCGAAGGTGGACGTGGCGATCATCGAACGGCGCGTGACGCAGGAGGTCGCCGGCTCGCGCGCGGGCGGCCTGCACGCGCGCACGATCGAGGTCTTCGATCAAAGGGGTATCGCGGAGCGCTTTCTCTCGCAGGGCAAGCTGCATCGCGCAGCTCCCTTCGCGCACGGCACGCTCGACATCAGCGACCTGCCGACGCGCCACAGCTACTATCTGGGGCTCTGGCAGGATCGCGTCGAGCGCATCCTGGCGGACTGGCTCGCCGAGCTGTCGGTGCCGATCCAGCGCGGTTGCGAGGTGGCGGCGTTCGCACAGGATGGCGACGGTGTCGACGTCGAGCTGTCTGACGGCCGAACGCTGCGAGCGAAGTATCTCGTGGGCTGCGACGGTGGCCGCAGCAGGGTCCGCAAGCTCGCCGGTATCGAGTTTCCAGGCTGGGAACCCACGACCAGTTACTTGATTGCCGAGGGCGAGATGACGGAAGAGGGTGCCTGGGGGATCCGCCGCAGCGAAGCGGGCATTCAAGCCCTGGGCAAGCTGGAGGACGGAAAGCGCGTCCGCATGGTGCTCAGCGAACCGTACCAGGGGAAAGGCGATGAGCCGACCCTGGGCGACATTCGCGAGGCGCTGATCGCCGTCTATGGCACTGACTACGGCTTTCACGACGCGAGCTGGATCTCACGCTTCACCGATATGACACGGCAGGCGGCCGCCTATCGGGACCGGCGCGTGCTCCTGGCCGGCGACGCGGCGCACGTGCACTCACCCGTCGGGGGACAGGGGCTCAACATCGGCGTCCAGGATGCGGTGAATCTCGGGTGGAAGCTCGCGCAGGTGGTGCATGCCCTCTCTCCGGACAGCCTGCTCGACACCTACCATGCCGAGCGGCACCCCGTGGTTGCCCGCGTCTTGCGCAACACCATGGCGCTGACGGCGCTCGAGCGCGGGAACCCACGCACCCAGGCCTTGCGCGAGCTGGTGACGGAGCTGGTCCAGGTGGACGAGGCGCGCCAGCGCTACTACGCGACGATGTCGGGCCTCGACGTCCACTACGATCTGGGCAAGGGCCATCCCTTGCTCGGACGGCGCATGCCGGACCTCGAGCTCGCCACCGCGGACGGTGCCCAGCGTGTCTTCACGCTGCTGCACGCCGCACGACCGGTGCTGATCCAGCTCGGGGATCCAGGCGCGCTCGACATCGCGCCCTGGGCCGACCGGGTTCGGCGAGTCGATGCTCGAGCCGCGGGCAGCTGGGAGCTCCCGGTGGTCGGCACGGTCGCTGCGCCGTCTGCCGTGTTGATTCGTCCCGACGGGCATGTCGCGTGGGTGGGGGAGGGCACGGATCAGGGGCTCAGGGACGCTTTGAGCACCTGGTTTGGGCCGCCGGCGGCGTAGCGCTACCAAGCCGTCGGTCGATAATCCTTGAGAAACTGCCCCCACACGTGGCGCCCCGTGTTGATGCCATCGAAGATGGGATCGACGATGCGCGCGGCGCCATCCACGATGTCGAGTGGCGGATGAAAACCATTTTCCAGAGTCTTGCGCTCGGCGATGGGCGCGGGGTCCTCATCCGTGACCCAGCCGGTGTCGACGCTGTTCATGAAGATGCCGTCCTTCGCGTAGTCGGGCGCGGAGGTGCGGGTCATCATGTTCAAGGCCGCCTTGGCCATGTTCGTGTGCGGGTGCTTGTCGGTCTTGAAGCTGCGGTAGAACTGACCCTCCATCGCCGAGACGTTCACAATGTGTTTGTCGAAGCTGCGCTGGCGCTGCATCAAGGGGCGGAGCTTGGCGTTCAACACGAACGGGGCGACCGCGTTGACGAGTTGCACCTCGAGCAGCTCGACGGTGCTCACTTGATCGAGGGAGAGGCGCCAGCTGTTCTTTTCGCGCAGGTCGATCTGTTGCAGATCGGCGTCGAGGCGCCCCAGTGGAAAGAGTTGCTGGCCGCTCTCCAGGTCTTCGCTGGCCAGGGCGATCTGTGACAGGGCCGGCGCGGCGAACAAACCCGAAGGGAGAGAGCGGCGACCCGCGCCCGCGTCGCTGGCCTCGGCGCGCATGGCTTCATATTCGCCGAGCAGCGCGCGGGAGTCTTCGGGCAGGCGCTCGAGCGGGCCCAGCTCGCCCGCCATCAGGTGACGGTAGAAGCCCGCAGGGCGGCGCACCGTCTGGCAGGCGTTGTGCAGCACGAAATCGAGCTGGCTCAGCTTGTTCTGCAAGTGGCGCGCGAAGGCTTCCACACTCGGGGTGTGCCGCAGATCGAGCCCGTAGATGTGCAGGCGCTCTCGCCAGGCCGGATAGTCCAGCTCGCGCGCGTAGCGCAGCGCGGCGTCGCGCGGGAAGCGCGTGGTGACGATCACCCGAGCGCCGGCGCGCAAGAGCAGGATCGCCGCCTGATAGCCGATCTTGACGCGCGCGCCGCTGATCAACGCCGTGCGTCCGCTCAGGTTCGCGGTCTGTGAACGCTTGGCGTAGTTGAAGTCGCCGCAGGCCGCGCACATCTGGTCGTAAAAGAAGTGCACGCGCTCACAGCGGGCTTTGCATACGTAGCAAGTGCGCGGCGTATGGAGGGGCGGCGCCTCGGCAGCGCCGGCCGCTTCGGCACTGCCGGACGCCGCCGGCTCGAAAACACCACCGCCCGCTTCCGGCAGCACGGCAGGGTCGGGCGTCACGAACACGGGCGCCAGGCGCTTCTGCCGGATGCCGGTGCTGACCAGGCGAGCTTCGTCCGCCGCTCGGCGCGACGCCTTGCGCTGCTGTTGCACGGCGCGCGCGTGCACCCGTCTCTCCGCACGGTCCGGCCGCGACACGCGCCCGGCCGCCATCACCAGGCGATTGCGCGTTTCCCGATCGACGGCGGCGAGCTGGTGTGGCTGCTCGAGCAGGGCTTCGAGCACGAGGATGCAATCGGCAATGGCCTGGGGCGTCGGCTGCATGAAAAGGCTCTGACGGCGGGAGACGCCGCTCAGCTAGCACGAAGCCGCAGGCAGTGGCGAGCCATGCCAGTGCCGGATCGATTGGGCTCGGCACCCGTCCGCACCCACCGACCCAAGGATGTGCCCGCTTTACGGCACGACCTGCTGAGCAGTGGGCTTGGGGACGTGGACTGATGTAGAGAGCCCGCTTGCCCAAACCCACAAAGTCGTCCGAGCTTGCGCGGACAGGCCTGGATCAGGCTGCGTGCCCCCCACAGTGCGCATGCATTCCCGACGGAGACGTGTTAACCACGCGGCTTCACCCGGTCCTGGAAAACACTACCTATGTTGAATCATTCGCAAGCTCGTTGGTCGCCGCTGGTCTTGGCCGTGGCGTTCGGGGTGCTGGGGTGCCGGCGCCCGGAGCCGCCCAAGCCCGCCCTCGAGCTGAAGACCGAGGACGACAAGGCGTTCTACGGGCTCGGGCTCGACATCGGCAGGAACATTGCGGTGTTTTCGCTCCAGCCCGCGGAGCTCGAGCTCGTCAAGCTGGGCCTGGCTGACGCCGTGACGTCGACCACGCCGAAGGTCGATCTCGACACGATCCGCCCGCAGCTCATGGAGCTCGCGCGCAAGCGCTCTCAGGCGAAGTCCGAGACCGAGAAGCAGAAGGGCAAGGCTGCCGTCGAGAAGGCTGCGAAGGAACCGGGCGCTCAGCAGCTGCCGTCGGGCGTCGTCGTCAAGAGCTTGCGGCCGGGTACGGGCGCGAGCCCGACCGCCACCGACACCGTGAAGGTGAATTACGAGGGGCGCCTGCTCGACGGCACGGTCTTCGACAGCTCGTACAAGCGCAACGAGCCCGCGAGCTTCCCTCTGAACGGTGTCGTGCCCTGCTGGACTCAGGGGCTGCAGCAGATGAAGGTGGGGGAGAAGGTGCAGCTCACCTGTCCCGCTGAGGCAGCCTACGGCGACCAGGGCAGCCCGCCCCAGATTCCGGGTGGCGCGACGTTGGTGTTCGATGTCGAGCTGCTAGAGGTGGCCGGCAAGTAGCGAGCCTCCCGGTGGGGGGAAGGGCGGGTGCCGCGGGTCGACGCTTCGGCGTGATCGCTGATCGCTCACGGCAGCCAGCGAGGGGCCACGGAGAATTCGCGGTCGATCTCGCGCAGCCGCTGCGCGAGCTCGGAATGATCGATCAGCCGCTCGCGGAATTGGCGGATGGCGCGAGAGCGAGCGAACTGACGTCGCTCGCTCAGAGCTGCGAGGACGTCATCACTGGCTGCCGGGTCATTGCGCTCTCCCCGCATCATTTCGCGCGGCTGCTCCGCCGGCTCCGGCGGGGCCGCTGCCCGGGGGAGTTGCAGCGCAGTCGGGCTCGGGTCGGCACGCCAGACGGGCAGGCCGTCGGGGAGCGCCGGCACAGGCGGGACCGCTGCTTGGATGACGGGCCCCGTGGCTGCCAGCTCGGGCGCCTTCGCAGCCGGCGCTGCACGCGGCGCGCGGGCGTGGGCTGGCGCGGACACCTTCGGCGGCTTGCGCGGCGGCGGCGAGTGGCGCCTCGTGGCGCCAGAAGCAGCTGGGGCGGGCTCGCTGCCGGAGGGTGCAGCTTCGTTCTCGGACGACGTGTCCGCGGCGCTCGCCAGGACGCTCTCGCCGGAGACTTCGACGCGGGCATCGGGCAAAGGCGCCGCGCTCGAGCCGAGCGCGGGCGAGGCTGACGTTGGCTCGAGTGCCATGGCTGCTCCGTCGGCAGGAGCGCTCGGACGGAGCTGCCAGCCGAGCGCGCCCACGCTGACGAGCAGAGCGCTGGCTGCAAGCGCCAGCCGCCCGCGCGTTGTTCGCGCGACGCGGCGAGCTTCGTGCAGCGGCGTCGGTGGGAAAGGAACTACTGGGGGAGCAACTGCTGGTGGCGCCCAGCAGTTGTCGAGCGTGGGAGGGATCGGCATGGGCTCGGTGCTGAGCGGCGTGAGCGGCTGCGATGTCACAGGGGCAGCGTCCACGGCGCGCGCGAGGGCTGGCAGCGACACTCCTTCGAGCAGCGCCGTCATCCGCTCGGCCACGGCCCGCGCCGAGGCGGGCCGGGTGGCGGCGTCGCGCTCCAGCAGCTCGGCGACGAGCGCCTGGACGCCGTCGGGTACGTCGAGCTCGGGGCAAGCGTCGCGCAGCGACGGCGCTGGCTCCATCACCTTGGCGAGCAGCTGCGCCGTGAAGGTCCGCCCCTGGAAGGGAGTGCTCCGCGTCAGCAGCTCGAACAAGACGACCCCGAGCGCGTAGAGGTCCGCGCCGGGCCCTGCCTCCTGGCCCTGCGCTTGCTCGGGGGACATGTAGGGCGCGGAGCCCACCACGGTGCCCGTCAACGTCAGCTTGCGGGTGGACCGATCTCTTTCGGTGGCAGCGGCGACGCCGAAGTCGAGCACCTTGATGACCGGCCACTCGGGACCGGCGCACAGGAACAGATTGGCGGGCTTGATGTCACGGTGAATGGTGCCGGCGCCGTGCGCCTCGGCGAGCGAGCCGAGTACCTGCCGGCTCACCAGCAGCGCTCGATCCCAACGCAGCGGGCCGTGCCTCGCCAGGTGGTCGGCGAGATCGCAGCCCTCCAGCAGCTCCATCACGAGGAATGGGCGGCGGCGCTCGTCCGTTCCGAAGTCGAAGAGCCGCACGGTGTGCGGATCGGTCAAGCGGGCGAGCGCAACCGCCTCGCGCTCGAATCGAGCCACATGCGCGGGGTGCTCGAGATGCTCGTCCACCAGCAGCTTGAGCGCCACCCTGCGCTGGAGCGACAGTTGCAGGGCCTCATACACCGAGCCCATGGCGCCTTGCCCGAGCAGGCGCTCGATCCGATAGCGTCCAGCGATGATCTCACCTGGACCTACCACGCTGTTCGACATGGTGCGCTTGCGCCCCTTTCGTGGTGTCGGTGGATCGTAGGTTGCGAAGGGCAGGCTCGCAATGGCTGGGGGCGCCTGTTCGAAGCTCTGACGAATCTTTGACGGAGCTGTGACTACCAGGCCCAGCTATGACAGCGCGATCCTGGGGCGCAGGTGTAGCGGTGCTCAGGCGCCGGCCGCCAGCGCATCCGCGAGCCGCGGAAACGTCGGCTGGAAGCCGAGATCCTCGCGAATGCGGCGACCGTCGAGCAGCGCGTCGAAAGCGCGCGAACGATCGGCGTTCGAGCCATCGGGCGGGGGCTCTCCCACGGAAGCGAACAGCTCGGCGAGCGACGGAGCTTCATCGTCGACCAGGTTGTAGACGCGATGCGCGGGCGACGGAGCATCGAGCAAGCGCGCGACGGCCTGTGCGACATCGACGTGGTGACCCAGCGACATGCGTTGAGCCGGCGGAAAGCCGCGCATCATGGGAACCGCCTCTGCAATGTGCGCATCGCCGTCACCGTAGACGAAGGGCAGCCGGAGCACGCGCACGTCGAGCCCAGCCAACCCGAGCAGGAAGCGCTCGGCGGCGAGCTTGCTCACGGGGTACCCGTCGATCGGCGCGCAAGCGTCATCTTCCCCTGCGGGGCGGCCGCCGCTGGGACCATAGACCAAGCCGGTGCTCGTGAAGATGAA
>JAICTU010000412.1 GCA_025936205.1 Polyangiaceae bacterium
AGCGTGAAGGGGTCGAAGCCGGAGTAGTACATGGCCGTGGCCATGGCCATCGGCGTGGGGATGAAGTCCTGGATCTGGCGCGGCTTGAGCTTGTTTTGCTTGAGGTAGAGCGCCAGCTGGATGGTGTCCTTGATGCCCGACCCGGGGTGGCCCGTGATCAAATAGGGGATCAGGTACTGCTGCTTGCCGGCCTCTTCGCTCGCCTGGCAGAAGGCCTGGGCGAAGCGCTCGTAGTGTTCGATGGGCGGCTTCTTCATCTTGTCGAGCACGTCGCTGTCGTTGTGCTCGGGAGCGACGCTCAGCTGGCCGCCGGTGTGGTGGCGCGCCATCTCACGAATGAAGGTGGGGCTCCTGTTCGCCAGATCGTAGCGCACGCCGGAGGCGATGAAGACGCGCTTGACGGTCTTCTCCTGGCGCACCTTGCGCAGCAGGTCGATCAGCGGATCGTGGTCGGTGACCAGGTTCTCGCAGATCTTGGGGTGTACACAGGACAGGCGGCGGCAAGCGTTTTCGATGCGCTCGCTCTTGCACTTCATCTGGTACATGTTGGCGGTGGGCCCGCCCACGTCGCTGATCACGCCGCGGTAGTCGGGCATGCGCGACAGGGCACGCACCTCGCGCAGCACGCTGTCCGCCGAGCGGCTCTGGATCACGCGGCCTTCATGCTCGGTGATGCTGCAGAAGCTGCAGCCGCCGAAGCAGCCGCGCATGGTCACGATCGAGTGTTTGACCGTCTCGAATGCCGGGATCGGCGCGTCGTACTCCGGGTGCGGCGCGCGCGCGAACGGTAGGTCGTACAGCTCGTCCATGTCCGCCTCGGCGAGCGGCGCCGCCGGCGGGTTGAAATACACGGCCTCTTTGCCGAACACCTGCAGCAGGGGGCGCGCGTTGCCGGGGTTGGTCTCGCGCTGAAACATGCCGCTCATGCGCGCGAAGGCGCGCTTGTCGGCGCTGACCTCTTCGAACGAGGGCAGCACCAGGACTTTGCCGTCGGTCACGAAGCGGCTCGGGTCCGCCGCGATCGGTTGCCAGGCCGCAGGATTTTCGAGCGCGTAGGCGGTGCCCGGGATGTCCTTCAGCTGAGCTACGGACTCGCCTTCGTTCAAACGGCGCGCGATGTCCCAGACGGGCCGCTCTCCCATGCCGAAGACGAGCAGGTCCGCCTTGGCGTCGAGCAGGATCGAGCGGCGCAGCTGATCCATCCAGTAGTCGTAGTGGGCGATGCGGCGCAGCGAGGCTTCGATGCCGCCGAGCACGATCGGCAAGCCGGGGAACGCCTGGCGGCACAGGTTCGAGTAGACGATCGTGGCGCGGTTCGGGCGGCGGTTGGTCTGCCCGCCGGGGCTGTATTGATCCTCGGCGCGCACCTTCTTCTGCGCCGTCAGCTTGTTCAGCATCGAGTCGAGGTTGCCGGCGCTGACCCCCACGAAGAGCCGCGGGCGCCCCATGACGAGCAGGCTCTCGGGCGAACGCCAATCCGGCTGCGCAATGAAGCCGACCTTGAAACCGCGCCGCTCCAGGAAGCGCGCGATCAGCACCGGCCCGAATGCCGGATGATCGACGTACGCGTCCCCGCTGACGATCAGGATGTCGATTCCGTCCCAACCGCGAGCTTCCAGATCGCTGCGACATGTCGGCAAAAATGCCGACCGAGCGAAGGCCTGAGGGCCGTTTTTCGAGGTTCGGAGAGCTACGGTGGGCACGAGGCGGGCAGTGTGGCCTCTTGCCTGCTTTTTCGCACGTAGAAGGTGAATGGTTCCCGATTTTTACGACTCGAAGAAATTTTGGTGCACGGAAATCTAAACGCCCACCACTCATTGGTTGTCACAGAGAGGTCCTCCTCAGGGGGTTCGGCGCAGTGATCCTGAGCACATCAGTGCGCCGAGCCCCCCGCACGAGGAGATAGAGGTCAAGGGTCAGGGATCGGTTGAGCGACCGGTCCCTGATTCTTTTTGTGCTCAAAAGCGAGCGCAAATCGCTGACCGCGAACGCTGTGCGCTCGGATCGAAGCCCTGGCCGAAGGCGTCAGGCCGGGCGCGAGGACGGGGTTGGCTCGTCGTGCCGATGCGCGGGGCCTGGCGCCGGCAGTGCGCAGCTGCCGCAGCGGCGGCTGAACAGGATGCGGCCGAGGCCGAGAAAGTCCCTCAGGCCGCCTGTGGCCAGATAGGCTTCACCGCAGCGCGGGCATTTGAAGCCGAGCAGCACACCGAGCGGATAGGACACGAGCAGTACCATCACGCTCGTGCCGGCGAAGCGCAGCGCGCGCGAGCTGGCCATGGCGTCGTGCAGCAGCACGCCGAGGACCACCAGCAGCACCAGCACCGCCCAGAGCGCATACCGCGCGCGCTGAAAACTGCGCCACTGCGAGCGAGCCGGGTCGCGCATACCCCGTTCAAGCTAACAGAATTGCGCTCGCAAAGCGGTGCACGCAGGGCCCCGTGGCAAAGGAACGCGACCAATCTGGAGCAGCTCCATTTTGAAGCAGCCATGAACCACAATGAAACGAGGTCGACTCGTGTTATGCGACGGGCGCGATGGCGAGTGTGCAGATTCGGGCGGTGGAGAAGCAGTTCGGGCAAACGCCCGTGCTGCGCGGCGTAGACGTGGATGTGCCGGACGGATCGTTCACGGTACTGGTGGGGCCGTCGGGCTGCGGCAAGTCGACGCTGCTGCGCCTGATCGCCGGGCTCGAGGAGCTGAGCGCCGGCGAGATCCGCATCGGCGACGCGGTCGTGAATCGGCTGCCGCCGAAGGCCCGCGACGTGGCGATGGTGTTTCAGAACTACGCGCTGTATCCGCACATGACGGTGCGCGAGAACCTCGGCTTCTCGCTGCTGCTCGCCAAGGAAGGCAAGGCGAGTATCGCCGCCAAGGTGACGCGCGTCGCGGAGAGCCTCGGGCTCACCGAGCTGCTCGCTCGCTATCCGCGCCAGCTCTCGGGTGGCCAGCGCCAGCGCGTGGCCATGGGCCGCGCGATCGTGCGCGCGCCGCGCGTGTTTCTGTTCGATGAGCCGCTCTCGAACCTGGATGCGCAGCTGCGGGTGGCGATGCGCGCGGAGATCAAGCAGCTCTATCAGCGCCTGCAGACCACCGCCATCTACGTCACGCACGATCAGATCGAAGCCATGACGCTGGCGGATCAGATCGTGGTGATGCGCGACGGCAAGATCGAGCAGGCGGGCGCGCCGCTGCAGCTCTACGACAAGCCGGCGACTCGCTTCGTCGGGGGCTTTATCGGCTCGCCGGCGATGAACTTCTTGTCCGGTCGACTGCAGCACGCAGCGGGCTCCTCGCAGGTGCTGCTGGAAGACGGCACGCGCGTGGCGCTGCCGGGCGCGCTACCTGGTGCCGAGGGGCAGCGTGTGCTGCTCGGCGTGCGGCCCGAGCACTTGCGCGTCGCGTCCGAGGGCGGCATCGGCGTGCGCGTGGTGGTGGTGGAGCCGACGGGCGCGGACACGTTTGTCTCTTGTGAGCACCAGGGGCAAAGCGTCTCGGTGTTGCTTCGTGAACGGCATCAGTTTCAGCCGGGCAGCACAATTCGCCTCACTTCCGACGCTGCGCAGCTGCACGTTTTTGACGCTGACTCGGGCCAGCGCGTGGACGCGGGCATTGCTCGTTCGGCTCAGGCGTGAGAAGCAGGAGCGCGCGTTTTCTTCGGCAAAGGGGATCGTCGACATGCAACGAATCGACCGACGCAAGTTCATCGGAGCAGCCACCAGCATGGCGGTCGCCGCGAGCCTCAGCGGCCGCGCCCAGGCGGACGACCTCGCCTTCAAGCCGGAGCCGGGGGCCAAGCTGCGCCTGTTGCGCTGGAAGCGCTTCGTGGAGGGGGACGAGACGGCCTTCGCGCGCAACGTGCAGAAGTTCTCCGAAAAGTACGGCGTGGAGGTGAAGGTCGACGCGGAGAGCTGGGAAGACGTGCGCCCCAAGGCCGCGGTGGCTGCCAACGTGGGCAGCGGCCCCGACCTGATCGCGGGCTGGTTCGATGACCCGCACCAGTATCCGGACAAGCTGATCGACGTGACCGACCTGGCCGAGTACCTCGGCAAGAAGTACGGCGGCTGGTACGACGTGTGTCAGAAGTACGGGCGCCGCGCCGGCACGCGGCAGTGGATCGCCATCCCCTGGGGCATCGTCGGCAACGCGCTCGTGTACCGCGAGAGCCACGTGAAGGCGGCGGGCTTCGACGGCATTCCCAAGGATACGGCGGGCTTCTTGAAGCTGTGCCAGGCGTTGAAGGCCAAGGGCACGCCCCCGGGCTTCGCCCTGGGCAAGGCCGTCGGTGACGGCAACAACTGGGTGCACTGGCTGCTCTGGTCGCACGGCGGCAAGCTGGTCGACGAGAACTTCAAGGTGGTGATCAACTCACCGCAGACCGTCGCAGCGCTCGAATACGCCAGGGCGCTGTACCCGACGTTCGTGCCGGGCACGCTGAGCTGGCTCGACCCGAACAACAACAAGGCCTTCCTGGACGGCCAGGTGTCGCTGACGGCCAATGGCATCTCCGTCTACTACTCGGCGAAGAACTCGCCCGACGCCAAGCTGCAGGAGATGGCCAAGGACATCCAGCACGCGCGCTTTCCGATCGGCCCCGTCGGCAAGCCGACGGAGTTGATGCAGGTGACCCAGTGGATGCTGTTCAAGCACTCCAAGTTCCCGAATGCGACGAAGGAGCTGGTGCGCTTCCTGATGGAGGCCGAGCAGTACGACCCGTGGATGCAGTCTTCGATCGGCTATGTCTCGCAGTCGCTGCGCGCCTACGAGAAAAACCCGGTGTGGACGGCGGACCCCAAGCACGCCGCCTACAAGGACGGTGGGAACTTCATCCTCGACGTCGGCTATTCGGGGCCGCTCGGTCCGGCGTCGGCATCCGCCCTGGCCGACTACATCGTGCTGGACATGGTGGCCGAGGCCGCCAGTGGCGCGAAGTCGCCACAGGAAGCCGCCAAGCGCGCCGAGCAGCGCGCCAAGCGTTACTACAAGGGCTGAAGTGCGCCGCAACACGCTCGGCTGGCTGCTGCTCTTGCCCAGCGCCGTGCTCCTGCTCGGGCTGCTTGCCTACCCGCTGGGGCTCGGCGTCTGGCTCGGCTTCACCGACGCCAAGATCGGCAACCCCGGCGAGTGGGTGGGCTTCGAGAACTTCTCGTACCTGGTCACGGACGAGGTGGTGCAGCTGGCGCTGTTCAACACCTTGTTCTACACGATCGTGGCCAGCGCGTTGAAGTTCGGGCTCGGGCTGTGGCTGGCGCTGCTGCTCAATCGGCGCCTGCCCTTTCAGTCGTTTTTTCGCGCCGTCGTGCTCCTGCCCTGGATCGTGCCGACGGCGCTCTCGGCCATCGCCTTCTGGTGGCTGTACGACGCGCAGTTCTCGGTGCTGTCGTGGAGCTTGCGGCACGCCGGGCTGATCAGCGAGCAGATCGATTTTCTGGGCGACCCCTGGAACGCGCGCTTCTCGACCATCGCCGCCAATGTATGGCGCGGCGTGCCGTTCGTGGCCATCTCGCTGCTGGCGGGGCTCCAGACCATCTCGCCCTCGCTGTACGAGGCCTGCTCGATCGACGGTGCAACGGCGTGGCAGCGCTTCCGCCACGTCACCCTGCCCTTGCTCTCTCCCATCATCGCCGTGGTGATGACCTTCTCCGTGCTGTTTACCTTCACCGATTTTCAGCTCATCTATGTGCTCACGCGCGGCGGGCCGCTCAACGCCACGCACCTGCTGGCGACGCTGGCGTTTCAGCGCGGCATCTCCGGCGGCGCCCTGGGCGAAGGCGCAGCGCTGGCGACCTTGATGGTGCCGTTCCTGCTCGCGGCCGTGTTATTCAGCTACTTCGGGCTGCAGCGGCGGGCCTGGCAACGGGCGTGAACAGGCTGAGATGACACAGGATCGAGACGCCTCCGGGCTCGAATACCTCGAGACGCTGCCCCGCCGCTGGGTCACGCTCTACGCGCCGCTCGGCGCTTTTCTGTTCGTGCTGCTCTTCCCCTTCTACTGGATGGTGGTCACCGCCATCAAGCCGAACGCCGAGCTGCTCGATCACGAGCACAACCCGTTCTGGGTGGTGAAGCCCACGCTCGAGCATTTTCAGAAGCTGATCTTCCACACCGAGTACCCGCGCTGGCTGTGGAATACGGTGTTCGTCTCGGTCGCCTCGACCGTGGTCTCGCTGGGCGCCGCCGTGCTCGCCGCGTATGCGATCGAGCGGCTGCGCTTCAAGGGCGCGAAGACGGCGGGGCTGCTGATCTTCCTCGCTTACCTGGTGCCGCCTTCGATCCTGTTCATCCCGCTCTCGGCGCTGGTGTTCCGGCTCGGCCTGTTCGACACGCCCTTCGCGCTCGTGCTCACCTACCCCACGGCGCTGGTGCCGTTTTGCACCTGGCTGCTGATGGGCTACTTCCGCTCCATCCCCTTCGAGCTGGAGGAGTGCGCGCTGATGGACGGCGCCAGCCGCTTCGAGGTGCTGTGGAAGATCATCCTGCCGCTGTCCGTGCCGGGGTTGATCTCGGCAGGGATCTTCGCCTTCACCCTGTCGTGGAACGAGTTCATTTACGCGCTCACCTTCATCTCCTCGTCAGAGGCGAAAACGCTGCCGGTCGGCGTCGTGACCGAGCTGGTCGAAGGCGACGTGTACCACTGGGGCCCACTGATGGCGGGCGCCCTGCTCGGCTCGTTGCCGGTGGCGGTCGCGTATTCGTTCCTGGTCGAATACTACGTGTCCGGGATGACGGGCGCGATCAAGGAGTAGCCGCTAGCGCGCCTTGCCGGAGCTGGAGCTCAGATCGACGAAGCCGTCCTCGGGATCGTCGGAAGGGAGCGGCGCTGGCTTGGGCACTGGGGCAGCAGCCTCGGCCGACGGGAGCGCAGGTTTTGCCGACCTGAAATTGCTCCGGATGGGACGCCCCTGCTTCCCTGTCTGTATCCGTGCTCTGGCAGGGGCCGCAGGCGCCGCAGGCTCTGCCGGCGCTGGCTCCGCTGGGGTTGCGGGCGCCGTTGACGCAGGCGCTGCGGCCACGTGCACCGGGCGCTGCGCCGTGGGTGTAGCAGCGAGGACCTCTGTCGGTGAAGACGCGCGCTGTGCAAGGAGGCGCCAGCCGCCCAAGCCAGCGGCGAGCAGCAACGCAGCCCCGATCGCCAGCCTGCGCCGCCAGCGCGGCTTCGGCCCCGGCACGGCGCGCACGTGGGCGGATTCGCCGAGCGTGGTCGAGAGCGCCGGAGCGGCGAGCGGGGGCGACGGCGGAGGGGCGCCGCCCAGCTCCGCGCCGTACGCCGAGCGCTGCGCCTCGTTCGCGAACGCCAGCAGCGCTTGCCCGAGCGCGCGCGTGCTGGCAAAGCGCCGGTCGGGCTGGCGCGCCATCGCCTGCAGGATCAAGGCTTCGAAGGCGCTGGGCAACGCCGGATGGAGCTGGCGCGGGGGCGGAAAGTCGCCGTGCACGGTGCGCTGGATCAAGCTGTACAGCGGCACCCCCTGCAACGGCCGGCGCCCGGTGACACACTGGTAGAGGATGACGCCGAGCGCGTACTGGTCGCTGCGGGCGTCGATCTGCTTGTCGCCGCGCGCTTGTTCGGGCGACATGTAGTGGGGCGTGCCGAGCAGAGCGCCCGTGCCGGTGAGCGCGGAGGGCGCGTCCGCGTCGCCCAGCTTGGAGATGCCGAAGTCGAGCACCTTCGGCGTGAGCCCGCCGCGCTCTCGGGTGAGGAAGATATTCTCGGGCTTCAGATCGCGGTGCACGATGCCGAGGTCGTGCGCCGCGGCCACCGCCGCCACCACCGGCACGAGCAGATCCGCGCACTCCTGCACCGGCAGCGCGCCGCGCCGCGCGAGCCAGCGCCCCAGGTCCTCGCCCTCGAGCAGCTCCATCACCAGGTACGGGTGCTCGCCGTCGAGCCCGACGTCGTACACGTCGGCCACGTTCGTGTGCCGGATCCGTGCGGCGGCCTTGCCTTCGCGCAGGAAGCGCTGCCTCGCTTCGGGCGCCGCGGCGAGGCGTTCGTGCAGCGTCTTGACCGCGGCTCGCTTGCCCAGCTCCTGATGCGTGGCCTCGTACACGGCGCCCATGCCTCCTTCCCCGAGCCAGCGCACCAGACGATAGCGACCAAGCACGGTGCCCTCGAGCGGGCGCGAACGCGGGCGAGCGCCGTCCTGGGTCATCGCGCGACGGGCCTCAATGCTTGAACTGCTCGGCGCCGAGCGCGTGCCGGTCGAGCCAGCGCCGGACGCGGTTGCGGTCGACGCCCAGCCGCTTTGCGGCCCGCACGACGTTGCCCTTCTCCGCGCGCAGCGCCTCGGCAAACTCGTCGCGCGGAACGGCGGGCCCCGCCGCCGCTGTCGCGGGCACCTGCCCGGGGGCAGACTCGGTGCGCAGGGGCTGGCCCGCGCGCGGCGCG
>JAICTU010000318.1 GCA_025936205.1 Polyangiaceae bacterium
CGGCGTGCTGCGGGGCGACGCTCAGCTCACGGAGTTCGAGTTCCTGGAGCGCGGGTTGCGCTACCGCGTTCCGCTCGAGCTGGGACAGAAGACCGGCTTCTATTTCGACCAACGCCCGCTGCGCGCGCGCGTCGAGCAACTGAGCGCCGGCCTGCGCGTGCTCGACGCCTACTGCTACACGGGTAGTCTGGCGCTGGCGGCGGCGCGCGGTGGCGCGAGCGAGGTCCTCGGTGTGGACTCCAGCGGGCCTGCGCTGGCGGCGGCAGCGCGCATCGCCGCCGACAATGGCTTGAGCGAACGCGTGCGCTGGGTCGAGGCGGATGCGCCCGAGGAGCTCGCGCGAGCGCGCGGCTTCGACCTGGTGATCTGCGATCCGCCGAAGCTCGCGCCAGGGCGCGGGGCGCGTGGACGCGCCGGAGATGCGATGCGTCGGACGGCTGCGGCGGCGCACCGCGCCAGCCGCGCGGGCGGTCTGGTCGTGCTGTGTTCCTGCTCGGCGGCGATCGGCCCTGACGAGCTCACGCGCGCGCTGGCGCTCGGCGCGCGCGACGCGGGCCGGCGCGCGCTGGTCTGGGAGCGCCTCTCGCAGGGGCCCGACCATCCGGTCCCGGCCGCGTTCCCCGAAGGGCTCTATCTCAGCACCGTGATCGCCGAATCCCTGCCCGTGTAGGCGCGCGTAGGGAAAAACCAGCCCTTTCCATCAGCGCATGCTTTGGGGTACCGTGCGTGCCCCCGCCGCGCATTTCGCGGCGCTCGGAAGGGCGATTTCCATGAAAGACACCGTCGTCAGCCACGGGCAGCAAGCGTTCCGCCTCAAGGGCACCGCTCCTGCCCTCACCCTGCTGTACATGCTGACCGAAGACTTGGACGCCGTCGAGAAGCAGCTCTCCGATCACCTGCGCTTGATGCCGCAGTTCTTCCTGTACGCGCCGATGCTGGTGGACTTGACCGAGCTCGGCGATCGGCGCATCGACCTCGCCGGCTTGGCCACGCTGCTGCGCCGGCACAAGCTGGTGCCCGTGGCGGTGCGCAACCCGACCGATGGTCAGCAGGTGCAGGCCGTGCAGGCGGGCTGGGCCGTCTTGCAGAGCGGTCTCGCCAACCCGCGCGCGCGGCGCGGGGTCGAGGCGCGCGCCGCCGCGGCCGCCTACGCCAATGAGCCCCCGGACGAGTCGGCGCCGGCAGAACCGGCAGCGGCCGTTCCCCCGCCCCCGGCGGCCGATCCCGACCCCAGCGAACAGCCCTTGCCCGGCCTCACCATCAAGGCGCCGGTGCGCAGCGGCCAGGTGATCCATGCCGTCGGCGGCGACCTCGTGGTACTGGCGCCGGTCAGCATCGGAGCGGAGATCATCGCGGACGGGAACATCCACGTGTACGCGCCGCTGCGGGGCAAGGCACTCGCGGGTGCCCAGGGCAACTCGGAGGCGAGCATCTTCTGCATGGGGCTGGAGGCGGAGTTTCTCTCCATCGCCGGTCGCTATCTGATGGGAGACCAGCTGCCGCGCGAGATCCGCGGCAAGCCCGCCCGAGCGCACCTCGACGGCGACAGCCTGATCATCACTGCACTCTAGCGGCGGGGGCGCTTTTCTGCGGTTTTCTCGCCTAAGGCCGCAGTGCTGGCGCGACGCGAAAAAAGCTCCCTCCAAAAACTTGGCCCCGCACTTCCGGATTCTATACAGGCTCTAGCATGGCTCATCAGTCAGCCCTGATGTGCCAAGCGCTGGTAGCCCAGTGGTTGCCGGAAGGTTCGAGCGGTTCTCAACTCCATCGAGGGAACAATTGGCAAAGGTAGTCGTAGTCACTTCAGGCAAGGGCGGCGTGGGCAAAACCACGACGTCGGCAAACTTGGCGGCAGGTCTCGCATCGATGGGCTATCGCACCATTGCCATCGACTTCGACGTGGGCCTGCGCAATCTCGACCTGGTGATGGGTTGCGAACGCCGGGTGGTGTACGACTTGATCAACGTGATCCGCGGCGAAGCCACGCTGCGGCAGGCGGCGATCAAGGACAAGCGGCTGGATAACCTGTTCATCCTGCCGGCCTCGCAGACACGCGACAAAGACGCTCTCACCCGTCCCGGTGTCGAGGCGGTGATCGACGGCCTGAAGAAGGCCGGCTTCGAGTACATCATCTGTGACTCACCCGCGGGCATCGAGCACGGCGCCCACATGGCCATGTACTTCGCCGACCACGCGATGGTCGTGACGAACGCCGAGGTCTCCTCGGTGCGCGACTCGGACCGCATCCTGGGCCTGCTCGACGCCAAGACCCAGCGCGCCGAGAAGGGCATGGAGCCTGTGAAGACGCATCTGCTCTTGACCCGTTACTCGCCGATGCGCGTGGCCAAGGGCGAGATGCTGAGCCACAAGGACGTGATCGACCTGCTCGGCATCGACTTCATCGGTGCGATCCCGGAGTCACCGATGGTGTTGCAGTCGTCGAACGCCGGCGTGCCGGTGATCTTCGACCCGCAGAACGAAGCTTCTCAGGCTTACCTGGACGTGATCCACCGTTTCCTCGGCCAAGACCGCCCGCAGCGCTTCCTGGATGCACCCAAGCAGGGCTTCTTCCGGCGTATGTTTGGCGGCAACAACCAAGCCACGTTGGCGGCAGTAGGATGACTCCCATGCTGAAGTGGCTGGACTATTTTCGCCGCTCCAACGCCGAGCCGGTGAGCGCCAATCTGGCGAAGAGCCGCCTTTCGATCATCGTGGCCCGCGAGGGCCGCGCGCACGGTTCGCACAGCTACCTGCCGCAGCTGCGCCAGGAGTTGCTGCAAGTGCTCGCCAAGTACGAGAAGATCGACCTCGATCAGGTCACGGTCAACGTCGAGAGCCAGGGCACCTGCGAGGTGCTGGAGCTGAACGTCCTCCTGAACAATCCGAGTGGTGTGAAGCGCCGCGGAGAGAGCAGCAAACACGCGCCGTTCTTCTCCGAAGCAGGCGCCCGCTGACTCGCACGGGCGCCGCTGCGAGCGAGCAGCCCGATCCCTTTCTGCCGCCCACCCTCTAAAATTCCTCCTGCGGGAGGGTGGGCGGGATCAGTTCGCATCCCCAGCGCGCGGCAGCGCCGCTGCCGCCCGGATTTCGCTGAAATCCGGGCGTGAACCACCTGATCGTAGCCTGCAATGCGGAGGGCTCGGAGCTGCTATCGATACCGCGCGACGATAGTATGCCCCCACCGGACGCCACGGCCCCTAGCGATAGCGGGACGCGCTACCGCTCTGCCAGAGGTCCGGATTGCTGCCGAGCGCGCGTTTCACCGCGTCCGTCGCGGCGTCGAGCTCGGCGAGCGTCGCGGCATCCAGCCGTACCTCCGCCGCGCGGGCGTTGGCCTGCGCCTGATCGGGGCGGCGGATACCGGCGAGCACACCGGTGATGCCGGGTTGATGCAACAGCCAGGCCACGGCCAGCTCGGACATGGGCAATGCCAGGCGTTCGGCCACCGCACGAATGCGCGCCAGCGCCTCGAACGTCTCGCGCTCGCAGCCCGCCTCTGTGTGGCGCGACTGGGGACGACTGGGCGCGAAGTGGCGCGAGCGCGCGCGACCGGGCGGCACCTCGTCCGCGCTGCGGTACGTACCCGCGAGCAGGCCCCAGAGCAGCGGGCTGTAGCACAGGATGCCGATGCCCTGCTTCGCGCAGGCCGGCACCAGCTCGTACTCGAGGGCGCGCGAGAGCAAAGAGTACGGCAGCTGATTCGTGACCGGCACGCCCGAGCGGGTGAGCTCCGCCAGATCCTGCGGCCCAAAGTTGGAGACCCCGAGAGCGCGCGCCTTGCCCTGCTCGCGCAACCGCTCCAGCGCCCCCCAGGTCTCCGCGAACGGCACCTCGCGGCTCGGCCAGTGGATCTGCAGCAGGTCCACATGGTCCATGCCCAGGTTGCGGAGCGAACGCTCCAGGCTGGCGACCAGCGCCTCGGGGCGCATCGCGTCCGGACCCAGCTTGGTCGCCACCACCGCTCGCTCCCGGAGCCCCTGCAAGCCCTTGCCCACTCGCCGCTCGGAGAGGCCGTCACCGTAGCCGGGAGCCGTGTCGAAGAAGTTGATGCCGGCGTCCAGGGCGGCGCGAACGGCTGCGATGGAGTCTGCCTCGGACTGCTCCCCCCAGGTCGAGTCGCCCGCCAGCGCCCAGCAGCCCATCGCGATCATGGAGACACGAAGATCGGTTCCAGGTAGAACGGTGTAACGCATGGCCGGAACCCTAGCCGAAAGCCGCGAGCGGGGACACGGGGGAGACTGACACGACCGTGTAACCCGGCCGTAGCCAGGGGCGTAGAAGGTTTGCAGCTCACCCGGGCCCGCCTCACGGGGGCCCTTCGAACGATGAACGGGCCATGATTCGACGCATTGCCATCAATACGGGCGGGGGCGATGCTCCTGGATTGAACGCGGTGATTCACGCGGTGGCGCTCAGCGCGCTGCGCCGGGGCTGGGAAGTGATCGGCATCCGGCGCGGCTACGAGGGGCTGCTGGAAAGCGAGCAGACCGGCATCATTCCGCTGACGCGCGAGGCCGTGCGCGGCATCGCGCATGTGGGCGGCACCATCCTGGGCACCACCAACCGGGGCGATCCATTCAATTGCCCGGTGCTGGAGAACGGCAGTCTGGTGCCGAAAGACGTCTCGGCGCGCATCATCGAGCGCCTGCAGGAGCTGCGCGTCGACGCGCTGGTCGCGCTCGGCGGCGACGGCTCGCTGTCGATCGCCTCGCGGCTGATCGAGCGCGGCCTGCCCCGCGTGATCGGCGTGCCCAAGACGATCGACAACGACCTGAAAGGCACGCAGGTCACCTTCGGCTTCGCCACCGCCGTGGTCACCACCACCGACGCGCTGGATAAGCTCCACTCCACGGCGCAAGCGCACAGCCGCGTGATGGTCGTGGAAGTCATGGGGCGTCACGCGGGCTGGATCGCGCTGCACGCGGGCATCGCCGGCGGCGCGGATGTGATCCTGATCCCGGAGATCCCCTATGACTTCGAGCGCGTGTGCGAGAAGATCCGCGCGCGCTATCAGACCCGCAGCAACTTCGCGATCGTGGTCGTGTCCGAGGGCGCGAAGGCGCGCGGCGGACAGGCGCTGTACAAGATGGGCAAGGATCTGTTCAAAGAGCACGCCGTGCTGGGCGGCATCGGCGAGCAGCTGGCCCGGCAGATCGAGACGCACACCGGTTGCGAGTCTCGTTCCGTGGTGCTCGGGCACCTGCAGCGCGGCGGCTCCCCGGTGGCCGCCGATCGCCTGCTCGCCCAGCGCCTCGGCTGCGCCGCCGTGCGCTATCTGGCGAACACGGAAGAGAGCGGCATGGTCGCCCAGCTGCACGATTCGATCCGGCTCGTGCCTTTTTCGCAGGTCGTGGGTGGCACACGCAGCGTCGAGCTGGAATCGGACGAGGTGCACACCGCGCGCGACATCGGCATCTGCCTGGGCGACGAGGCCGAGGGCACCTTCTTCTCGAGCCGCGCCTCGATTCCGGCCGTGCGCTGAACCTGTGAATCGGCGCCCACGGACTGTGGCCGTCCGGCGACAGTCCCTGCCCCCGGGCGCGCCAGGATCGCGAAAATTGCGCTGGAACGGCTCTTGCTGAGCCGTGGGCATGCAACACCGTCGATCGAGCTTCCGTGCGCTGTCCGCTGCCGTACGCTTTTGGTGCAGGTGTGCAGTCCTCGCGGCCGCCGCGAGCGCTTGCGGGGACGAGTCCTGCGACCCACAGCAGGGCGGAGACTGCTCCTTCGCTGACGTGTTCGACGACAGTGCAAAAGATGAAAATCCGCCCGCCTGCGGATCGCTCGGCGAAGCAGATTGCCGGCGCTCGGGGCGCTGCTTCGTCGACTCCGTGTGCAAGGCGCCGGCATGCAGCGGCCTGAGCTGCAGCAATAGCTGCGAGCTGGTCAAGACCTGCGTCGCCCGCTGAAAGCTGTCGCGCCTCTGCCCCGTGAAATCGCGGCATCGACGCCGCGGGTTTGGCATGCTGCGCCGCCGTGCGCCGCCTCTCCTTCTCGCTCCTGCTGCTGGTTGGCTGCCACGGAAGCTGCGGCGATGCGCCAGCTGCGGCCCTGCCGCCGCTGCTGCCCAAGCCCGGACTGGAGCTCGCCGGGCCCTGGCAATTCCGGCAGGTCAGGGCTGGGCTGGACGCCGCAGTGCCCCCGAAGCTGGACCGCTGGTTGCCCGCGCGCGTGCCGGGCAGCGTGCATACGGACCTGCTCGACAACGGCCTGATCCCGGACCCGTTCTGGGGGACGAATGAGCGCGATCTGCAATGGGTCGGAGAAAGCGACTGGGAGTACCGCAGCGCGCTAGCGAGCAGCGCTGAACTGCTCGCACACGAGCGCATCGATCTGGTGTTCGAGGGGCTCGATACATATGCCAGCGTACGCCTGAACGGCGCGCCGGTGCTCGAGGCAGACAACATGTACCGCGCGTGGCGCGTGCCGGTGAAGCAATGGCTGCACGAGGGCGACAATACGCTCGAGGTCCGCTTCCGCTCCCCGCTGCGCGAGGGCAAGGCTGCCCTGGAGCAGCTGGGCTATGCCCTGCCCGCCCCGAATGACACGGGCGATCCGCGGGTCAGCATGTTCACGCGCAAAGCACCGTACCATTACGGCTGGGACTGGGGGCCACGCCTCGTGACCAGCGGCATCTGGCGCCCGGTGCGGCTCGAGGCCTGGGACGGAGCGCGCATCGACGACCTGCACGTCGTCACCCGGTCGCTCAGCGACGAGCGCGCCGAGCTTCAGATCGAAGCGACGCTCGAAGCGACGCGCGCAGCACCGGCGACGTTCGAGGTCGGCCTCGCGGGCTCCCCGCCGCTCGCGCGCATCGACGTCGCGCTCGTCCCCGGCAGCAACGTCCTGCGCACGGGCCTGCACATCGATCATCCGCAGCGCTGGTGGCCCAATGGGCTCGGCGCTCCGCACCTGTACACGATCGAGGCCGCGCTGTCGCAGAACCAGGTGCCCCGCGCGAAGCGTCAGCTGCGCGTCGGGCTGCGCACGCTCGAGGTCGTGCAGCAACCGGATGCCGAGGGCAAGAGCTTCCGCGTGCTCGTCAATGGTGCGCCCGTGTTCATGAAGGGCGCGAACTACATTCCGCAAGACAGCTTTTTGCCGCGCGTCAGCGGCGAGCGCTACGAGCGCCTGCTCCGCTCGGTTGCCGCCTCGAACATGAACCTGCTGCGGGTCTGGGGCGGCGGAGTCTACGAAGACGACCGCTTCTACGAGCTCTGCGACCAGCTCGGGCTCCTGGTCTGGCAGGATTTCATGTTCGCGTGCAGCCTGTACCCCAGCGATGCGGCCTTCCTCGACAACGTGCGCGAGGAAGCCCGCCAGACGGTGCGCCGGCTGCGCAACCACCCGAGCCTGGCGCTCTGGGCCGGCAACAACGAGAACGAATGGGGCTGGCATGACTGGGGCTGGCAGCAGCAGTTCAGCGACGCACAACGCACGGCGCAGCGCGCTGGCTATGAGCGGCTCTTCCACCAGCTCTTACCCGAAGTGGTCGCGCAGGAAGACCCGGGGCGCTTCTACACGCGCAGCTCGCCCAGCGCCAACGACGACGCCATCGCCCCCAATCTACCCGGCTTCGGCGACATGCACTTCTGGGGGGTGTGGCACTCCGAGGAGCCCTACGAACGATACGCGGACAACGTCTCTCGCTTCATGAGCGAGTATGGCTTTCAGTCATTCCCGGAGCTAGCGACCATCTCTCGTTTCGCCGCGCCCGGGGACTGGCAGCTGGACTCCGAGGTACTGCGCGCGCACCAGCGCCATCCGCGAGGTAACCAGCTGATCGCCACCTACCTCGAGCGGGATTTTCGCAGGCCGCGCGACTTCGAGGCCTTCACGTATGTGAGCCAGGTGCTGCAGGCCACCGTGATCCAGTTCGCTGCCGAAGCCCACCGGCGCAAGATGGGCTACAATGGCGGCAGCCTGTACTGGCAGCTCGACGACTGCTGGCCCGCTGCTTCCTGGTCGAGCATCGACTACTTCGGGCACTGGAAAGCGCTGCAGTATTACGCCCGTCGCTTCTTCGCGCCGCTGCTGGTCAGCGTCACCGAGGAGCAGGGCCAGCTGCGCATCTATGGCATCTCGGATCGCCGATCAGCGACACCCGCGCGGCTCGTGCTGCGCGTGCTCGACTTCGAGGGGAACGCCTCGTTCGAGAAGACGCTCGACGTCTCACTGCCCGCGAACAGCAGCCAGCTCCAGTTTGAGATCCCCGTTACGGACGTGCTGGGCGGCAAGGCACGCAACCAGGTGGTATTTGTCGCGGAGCTGTTCCACGATCACGAGCGCCTCGGCCGGAGCCTGTTCTACTTTGCGAAGGCCAAAGAGCTCGAGCTGCCCGACCCGGAGCTGCAGCTGGAGCGGGGCGCGGCGCGGCCTGACGGCAGCTCGCTGGAGCTCCACGCGCGCCGTCTGGCGCGGGCGGTCTGGCTCTCCAGCCCCGGCGCCGACGGACATTTCAGCGACAACTACTTTGACCTGTTGCCCGGGGAGGAGCGCAGCCTGGAGTACGAGGGCGCGCCGCCGCAGCAGTTCGTCGTCCGTTCATTGCGCGACAGCTACTAACAGCGGAATCGGCGTTCAGGAACGCCCCGCTCGCGGCGCGCTGCCCCGTCGCACTCGGCATCGCCCGTCGCGCGCTCGCGCGCGGACTCTGCGCGGCGCACAGGCGAGCGCTACAACGGCGAGGAAGGACGGCCTCGCATGCACCAGCACCAGCACGATGAGAACAGCGCCCCCCATCAAGCCGACAGCGAGCTGCCGCGACCAGAAGACGCGCACCTCGCTCGAGGGGTCGCCGGCGCCGAACCCCCACTCGAAGCGCGCGGCGCGCTCGCGAAATCGCGCGAGCAGCACGCCGCCGGCTTTGCCTCCATCTACGAGACCTTCCACCACACCCTCGGCTACACGGGGCTCCGTCGCACCATCGACACGCTCTCAAAGCTGAATCAGAAGGACGGCTTCGATTGCCCGAGCTGCGCCTGGCCCGACCCTGACGGTGAGCGCAAGACGTTCGAGTTCTGTGAAAACGGCGCAAAGGCGGTCGCGAGCGAGGCCACCAAGGAGCGCTGCACACCGGAGTTCTTTGCCGCGCATTCACTCGACGAGCTGTTGCGGCAGAGCGACAGCTGGCTCGAACGGCAAGGGCGGCTCACCCACCCCCTGCTGCTGGAGCGCCAAACCCGGCACTACCGCCCCATCTCCTGGGACGACGCGTTCGACCTGATCGCCGATGAGCTGCACGGCCTCGATTCACCCGACCAGGCGGTGTTCTACACCTCGGGCCGCGCCAGCAACGAAGCCGCCTTCTTGTATGGCTTGTTCGCGCGCCAGTTCGGCACGAACAACCTGCCCGATTGCTCCAACATGTGTCACGAGTCGAGCGGCCTCGGGCTCACGGAGACCATCGGCATCGGCAAGTCCACGATCAAGATCGAAGATCTCTCCTACGCCGATTGCATCTTCATCATCGGCCAGAACCCGGGCACTTGCCACCCGCGCATGCTGACCGAGCTGGAGAAGGCGGCCCGTAACGGCTGCCAGATCGTGAGCGTAAACCCGCTGCCCGAGACGGGCATGTTGCATTTCCGTAATCCGCAGCACCCGCTGCGATTGATCGGGCCAGGTACCCCCATCGCCTCGCTGTTCCTGCAGGTCCGCGTCAACGGTGACGTTGCAGTGTTGCAAGGCATCATGAAGGCGATGCTGGAAGCGGACGAGCGCAGCGGCAAAGTACTCGATCACGACTTCATCGCACACCACACCGAGGGCTTCGAGGCGTTTGCGGAGGCTCTGCGGCGCGAGTCCTGGGAGCGCATCGTGCACGAAAGCGGCGTCTCCCGGCAGGACATCGAGCGCGCCGCCGCGATCGCGGCCGCATCCAAGCGCATGATCGTGTGCTGGGCCATGGGTATCACGCAGCATCAGAACGGCGTGGCCAACGTGCAGAGCATCGTGAACTTCGCGCTCTTGCGCGGGCAACTCGGTCGCCAAGGCGCAGGCCTGTGCCCGGTGCGCGGGCACAGCAACGTGCAGGGGGATCGCACCGTGGGCATCTGGGAGAAGATGAGCGATCCGTTCATTGCCGCGCTGGGCAAGGAGTTCGGCTTCAAGCCTCCGCGCCAGCACGGCCACGACGCCGTGCGCGCGATCCGCGCCATGCATGACGGCGAGGTCAAGGTCTTCATGGGCCTGGGTGGCAACTTCCTGAGCGCGACGCCCGACACTCACTACACCTCGGAGGCGCTCGAGCGCTGCGATCTCACCGTACAGGTCTCGACCAAGCTCAACCGCGGTCACCTGATCACCGGCCGACGTGCTTTGATCCTGCCCTGCCTGGGCCGCACCGAGATCGATCGGCAAGCGGGAGCTGAGCAATTCGTGAGCGTGGAGGACACCATGGGCGTGGTCCATGCGTCGCGCGGAGTGCTGGAGCCCGCGTCCGAGCATTTGCGCAGCGAGCCGGCGATCATCGCCGGGCTTGCGAGCGTGGTGCTCGCCGGGCAAAGCCGGGTGGACTGGCCGGGGTTGGCCGCCGACTACGACCGCATCCGCGAGCACATCGAGCACGTGGTCCCCGGTTTCACCCAGTACAACAAGCGCGTGCGACAGCGCGGCGGGTTCTACCTGCCGAATGCGCCGCGCGAGGGGCGCTTCCCCACCCCCAGCGCCCGCGCGCGCTTCACGGTGCACGCCATCCCCGAGCACGATCTGTCGGGCGGCCGCCTGCTGCTGACGACGCTGCGCAGCCACGACCAGTTCAACACCACCATCTACGCGGAGAACGACCGCTACC
>JAICTU010000363.1 GCA_025936205.1 Polyangiaceae bacterium
GCGTCATGGATCCGGGCGAGCTACCCGGGTTGTTGGCGAACGGCTGGGTCGACTGCGTCGCCCCGGGCCCGTCATCGGAAGAGCACGCGGCGCCAGCGGCCGCCAGGATCATCCAGCTGCCGAACCATCGGTTCATCGACCATCGCTTCATGGCCGGCGATGGTCCGTAGCCCAGCGAGTGGAGTCAAGCGCCGGGGCGTTGCGGGCTCGAGATCGCCCCGACTCGCATCAGGGCGGTGACATCTCGCACATAAGAATCCAAATCGAATGGAAATGACAACCGCCGCAGTCCCGAGCGCGATGCGGAGGTCGCGACGCAGCGCAGCGCTTCAATTCGAGTCGAGGGTGGTGGCGTCTTCGATGGCGGTGCTCGCGGTGCACTCGCCCCACACTCCGCCGCTGCAAGTGCGGGCGCCGGGTCTGCAGATCACGTAGTCGCCGCGGTGCTCGCTGACGGTGCCGCAATCGACCTGCGCGCCTTCCTCCGCGCACGGGCAGCCCGTGTCGGGCTCCGAGCACTCGACGTCCACCGCCGTCTGATGCAGCGAGCTGGGCGGCGGCCCATCACCATCGAGGTCCCCCGCGGCCGCGGCAGGTCGGTCTCCGCCTCCGCATCCGAGCAACGGCAGCAGTGCAAAGCCCCATCGTCCCAGCCTGAACGCCAACTGTTGCATCGATGAATCTCTGTGGGCGAGGCCTTCCGCCCCGACAACGACAGTGATCGGCAGGCGGCAGAGATCTGTAAACACCTCGGAAACAATTTTACACAATCAACCGAATTGAGACGTTCCAAAGCGACCCTGCCTCACCCGGTCTGCCCCGTCGCCTTCCGCTGCACGTTTTTAGCCCCAGTGGCGCCCGTCGCAATAGGAGACATACTGTAATTCCCCTGGGATTCCCGCACGTCAGGTGGCCTCACGTGAGCATTCGCTATCGCCCCGACATTGACGGCCTCAGAGCCGTCGCCGTCCTCCCCGTCGTCCTCTTCCACGCCAATCTGCTGGGCCTGAAGGGTGGCTTCGTTGGTGTGGATGTCTTCTTCGTGATCTCGGGCTTCTTGATCTGCTCGCTGATCGTCAAGGAGCTGGATCGCGGCGACTTCTCGGTGCTGCGCTTCTACGAGCGGCGCTGCCGGCGCATCATTCCGGCGCTGTTCGCGATGTTCGCGGTCACCTCCGGTCTCTCGGCGCTGGTCCTCATGCCGCCCGACCTGGCCGGCTTCGGCCGGAGCCTGCTGTCCTCCGTCGGGTTCGTCTCCAACGTCTACTTCTGGAAGGTCTCCGGCTACTTCGACGGCGCCGCCGAGTTCAAGCCGCTGCTCCACACCTGGTCGCTGTCCGTGGAGGAACAGTTCTACCTGGTCGTGCCCTACATCCTGGTCGGCATCTGTGCCTTCCTGCGCAAGCGCTACGTCATCTTCCTGCTGCCGCTGTTCGTGATCTCGCTGCTGCTCAGCGAGTGGGCGGTCTCGCACGCGCCCAGCGCGGCGTTCTATCTGCTCCCCACCCGCTTCTGGGAGATCCTGCTGGGCGGGCTCGTGGCGGTGAGCGGCGCGCCGGGCCCCGCCCGGCGCCCGGTGCGCGAGCTGGTGGCGCTCGCGGGTTTCGCCGGCGTGCTGGGCGCGTCCTTCTTCTACTCGGATGAGACGCGCTTTCCCGGCTTCACCGCCCTGGCCCCCTGCCTGGGCGCGGCGCTGATCATCTACGCGGGCAACGCGGGCGAGAGCCTGGTCGGGCGCCTGTTGAGCACCGCGCCGATGACCTTCATCGGCAAGATCTCCTATTCGCTTTACCTCTGGCACTGGCCGCTGTTCGCCCTCTATCGCTATCGCGTCGCGCGTGAGCTCACGCCGCTCGAGGCGGGCGCGATCGTCGCGCTCAGCTTCGTGCTGGCGGTCGCATCCTGGCACTTCGTCGAGCGCCCGTTCCGGCAAGCTCAGGGCGGGTTTCCGCGCCGCGTGGTGTTCCTGGGCGCGGGCGGTGGGGCGCTCGCCGTCGCCACCTTCGCGGGCACGGCCATGGCCACCAACGGGCTGCCCTCGCGCGTGCCGGGCTTCGAGATCGTGCCCGCGCCGGGCGAGAGCGAATACGACGCCGGGGGCGCCGACACCTGCTTCCTCGACACTAACCAGACCTACGCCGACTGGGGCGGCGACGCCTGCTACGTGACACGCGGCAAGGGCCCGCGCGTTCTGCTCTGGGGCGACTCGTTCGCGGCGCACTACGTGCCCGGCCTGAAGCACCAGGCGGAGCGCGTGCAGGCGGACATCCTGCAATACAACCTGTCGGCGTGCCCGCCGGTGTTCAGCTTCGACTCGATGTCGAACCCGCCCTGCCTCGCCTTCAACGAGCACGTGCTGGAGATCATCAAGCAGTACCGGATCCAGGACGTGATCGTGAGCAGCCGCTGGGATTATGCGTTCCGCCGCCACGTGCTGCCCTCGGATGTGGGCGCCACCATGGCCAAGCTGCAGAGCCTGGGCGTCGGGGTGCACGTGATCGGTCAGTCGCCGCTGTTCGGCAACGAAGTGCAGACCTTGTTCGCGCAGTCGGGGGCCTCCCGCGCGCAGCCCGATGCCTGGGGCTTCGTCACCTTCGATTCCGAGCTGAACCACAGGCTCGCTGCCGCGATGCCCGCGGGCGTGGACTTCGTCGATCCGCTGGCGCGCCTGTGCCGCCTGCCGTCCTGCCCCTATCGCGAAGAGAGCACGTTCATGATGTGGGACGAGGGCCACTTCTCGCTCTACGGAAGCAAGCTGGCGGTGGCCAGCTACTTCCCGTTTTTCGAGCGCAAGTGACCCCCGTCGAGCCGGCGCATCAGAACATGCTTCAGAACCTGCTCAGAACATGAAGGTGCCGTCGCCGATCAGGAACGTCATGCCCGTGCCCAGGCTGGCGTTGGCGTTCACGAGCTGCACGCGCGCGTCCTGGGCAGAACGCGTGCGCTGCACCGGGCTGGCCTGAGTGCTGCCCGCCTGCAGCGACGCACGGGCGTTGCTCAGGCTGCTCTGCGCGCTCGTGTTCAAGCCCGACACGGCGCTCAGCACGTCCAGCGCGTCTTCCGCCTCCACCAGCGCCAGCCGCAGCAGCTCCTGCTGTAGATCGCGCGACTCGTTCTTGTCAGCATCGATCACGGGCAGCACCGCGTCGACCCGCGCGATCGCCATCTGCGCGTTCAGGGCCGCGTTCAGCACACGCAAGAAGCGCCCGAGGTTGGCCACCTCGGTTGCGTCGAGGTCGATGGTGACACCGGCCTGGCCCGCCGGCGACTGCTGGAACGCCAGCGTGTTGTAGAAGCCGATCGCCTGCTCGATCGTGCCGAAGGCATTGGTGTGGAAGAACGGCCCGGTGTCGGCGGCTTCGATCAGCGGCGGCGTATTGAAGCGACCATCGCCGAAGGAGTCGAGCGTGCCGTCCCCATTGGCGTCGTGATCGGGGTTCGTCAGACCTTGCCCGCCCGCGCCGCCGTCGCGCGGAATGCCCTGCGCGTCGAGGGTCGCGATGCGCAGCTTCTCCACGCCGGTGTCGAACAGCTGGTTGACGCCGTTGGCCAGGTTCGCGCCCGCGTTGCTGTGACAACCATTGCACCGATTGGCAGGATCGAGGAACAGCGTGCGCCCGCTGGCGGCGCCGGCGTCCGTCAACGTCACGTTCTGCAGATCCAGCTCGTTCTCGCGCCCGATCGTCTTCAGGAAGGCATCGATCGCGTCCAGCTCGGCGTTCGTGGGTGGGATGAAGTCGGTGCCCGAGTTGCGCGCCAGCGACTTCGTGTAGTGCTGGAACACCGCCCCGGTCTGAAAGTCCTTCAATCGTCCCTGCCCGGGCGCGCCATCACCAGACCAGCCGGTGCGTTCCAGCGGCCCCGGCGCCCCGCCGGAGTTGATGGACAGCGATAGTCCGAGGCAGTGCGGCACACTGCGCAGGGTGAATTTTTGGCTCGGATCCTCCACGCCATCGACATTCTCCAGGATGAGCCCAAAGTTGCGCATGAGCGCCGGGCGTTCGAGCTGCGCCAGAGCCGGGTTCTGCTCGGCGACGAACAGCGGGTCGCTGCCCGGTAATTGCGCGATGAAGTCGGGGTCGATCGTGTAGTTGTTGTCCGCAGGATGGCAGCTGCCGCAGCTGCGCCCATTGCCGCCGAACTGATCGCGAAAGAACAGCTCCGCCCCCACGCAGACGTTCTGCGCCACGACCCCTTGCACCACACGCGGATCCTGACTGCAGGTCTGGGTGGCCGCGCCGAGATTCACGGCTTGTGACACCTGCCCGAGCTCCGCTCCTCCAGCGCTCTCCGCCGCTCCTGAACTACCGGCGCTACAGCCCCAGAGCGCTGTCCCCCCGAGCGCTGTGGCCCAGAGCAGAGTCTGGAGCGCAGATGACACGTATCCCCACTCGCACAAAAGAGATCCCTTGGACATGCACTTCCCCTTCATTTGTCCACACGACGGCCATTCCACCGTGGAACGGAGCCTCTCGCGCGCAGCACCGCCGACGGCGGCGACTGCCGTCTCGTCCTGCGCGCGAGCTCCCCCGACGCAGCAAAGTTTGCTCAGCGCCGCAGGGCTGTCAACGAGACCACCAAAATGTGAACTCGTTCAGAACTCAGTCGCAACGCAGGGCGATCTGAACTCAGTCAAATTTGCGCGCGCACACCGGGCGCGCCGAGACAACGGCCTCAGTGCGTCGTCCGAGCTTTCTCGCGCGAGGAACTCCAGCACCTTGCGCCAGGCATCTTCGCTCGCTTCAGCGCGGTAGCGCTCGGGCGTGGGAAAGTTCTGAAAGGCGTGCCCCGCGCCCGCGTAACGATGAAACTCGTGCCGCACCCCTGCTAGCTGCAGCGCCCGCGAGTAGTCGTCCACGTCGCTCGGCGCTGGATTCTGATCCTCTTGCCCGAAGAAGCCGATGATCGGGCAACGGATCTGCGGCGCGAGCTCGATCGGCGCCGGGTTGCCTTCGCCCATCGGCAGCTTCACGCGCCCGCCGTAGAAAATGGCGGCGGCCATCAGCCGAGGCAAATGGCAAGCAGCGAGCCACGCGACGCGCCCGCCCCAGCAGTGACCGACGGCGGCGATCCGGTTGCGATCCACGTCCGCGCGCTCCGCGAGCAGCGCGAAGCTGGCCTCCAGATCGAGCTTCATCCGATCGTCGCGGCTCTGCTCGCGTTTGAGCTGCATGTCGGCCGACTTGGGCCACCAGTGAAAGAGGAACGGCGCGGCCACGACAAAGCCGTGTGCGGCGAAGCGTTCGGCGGTCCGCAGCGTGAACTCGTCGTTCTCGAGCCCGGTGTGACCCACCGGAATGTGCTGCAGCAAAATCAGCGCGGGCCGCCTCGCCGCAGGCCTGCAGGAAAGAGCTCCCGGGGCCTGCGCCGGCGCGCTCGCGGGCGGCTCGAACACGAACACTTCCATCGGGCTGCCCCCGACGTTCACGACCTGGATCTGATGCATGCCGCTCCGCTTCGCTGACCGCTATCTCGCATCACCCTGCTGATTGGCTTGCCGCTGCTCTTCCTGGAGCAGCTCGGTCACATCGAAGTAGAAGCGCTCTGCCTCGCCGTTGGGGTCCGGGTTGCGCAGCGAGTGCGCTTCCAGCACGTCGTACTGGCGGCGGTCATTCTCGACCAGTGTCTGGTTGCTGACGGCGAAGCCGCGGGACGAGAGCACGGCGTACTCCTCTTTCACGTGAAAGGCAGTCCACGCCGTTTCGAAGCTCCTGCCATCGCCATCCCGTACCAGCGACTCGAGCAGCAGCGCGCCGAACTTGTTGAATTGTTCCGCCTGCCGTGCATCGCCCGTGCGGCGCAGTGCCACCGCGCGCAGCATATTGGCACGCACGTCGGTCTGATTGTCCGCCAGGAGCTTTGCGGTCACGTCCAGCACGGTCGCGTCGTCGCCCCGGGCAAAGGCATCGGAGAGCGAGCGGTCGAGCGCGCTGACCTGCCGCTCCTCGAGCGTGCCGTGAGCGTACAGGCGCCCGCGGCGCAGCCGGCGTAGATCCAGCTGTGATAGCTCGCGCGGCGTCGGTGTGCCCGGAGCGGCGGTCCAGGAGCGGTAGTACTCGGCGTCCGCCTGCGCGCTGCTCGCCGCCGCCGCGAGCGAGGACGGTCCGGCAGAGGCAGAGGCAGAGCCGGGTGCCTTCTTCTTCAATGGCTCGGGCTGCAGCATCGAGCTCGTCGAGGGTTCTGCTGGGCCATTTCCTGCTGGGCCAATACCCATGGCGCCCGCGCAGCCGAGCGCGAGCAACGCGCTCGAACACCACGCCTGGCGAGCCAGCTCGCGACCCCGGACCGCTAGAATTGCCACGCAGCCGGCACCATATGGGCTAGGGGGCGAGGCGTCGAGAGGTCTTTCAGCCTGGCGGGGTTCGCCCGTGCGCCGGACCGCGCGGACACAGATCCAGCTGCCGCTCGAACGACTCGTACAGGCCGGGGCTCGCGCGTCCGAACAGACCGAAGTAGCCGATGAAGCCATACGCCACGCCGATCGCCACGCTGAGCGCCGCCAGTCCCGCGTAGAACGACCGCGCCAGCCACGCGGCGCGCCCTCCCCACAGAGACAGTAGCGACCAGCCACCGAGTGTGGCGAGCAGTAGCAACGGCGACATGAACTCCGCCTCGTAGCGCATGCTGAAGGCGAACAGCATCAACAGGGGGATGGCAGCCGTGACGGCGGCAACGCTCAGCAGCAGCCACACGGCACGAGCGCGGGAGTCCCGCTGCTGCCGTGCCGCTGCCCGGTGTGTTGAAGCAGCGCCCAGCCGCCGCACGACGGCCACGAGCAGCGGAGCCGCGATCAGCCATGAGAACGGCACGGCGCTGAGCACCCCAACGATCGGCTCGACTGCCCGATACTGATCGGGCGCGGGCAGCCAGCTCGGCAGATCGTGGTTTGGGGGTAGTGTGTTGGTCCAGCGAGCGAACAGGAAAGGAAATCGGCAGTACCATTCCAGCACGTGAAACAAGTAGTGCCAGAGGTTCGCCGCCATGTAGCGAACGCTCATCTGGAACGGAGCGCCCAGCTGGTAGCGCGCGCCAAACTCTGTCCAGGACCCGAATCTGAGCTGGTTGACGAGCAAATGCGCCGCTACCAGGACGCCGAAGGGGAGCAGCCCCGCGGCGCCCGAGCGCAGCTCCAACCGCCCCCGGCGCCGGGCGCCCAAGGCCAGCAGCAGCACCAGGATCAGAGCAGCAGCCGGCAACAAGCTGGGTCGACAGGTGCCTGCCAGCGCGAGGCAAACGCTGGCCGCCAGCAATCGCCACGTGCGCTCCGGCTCGAACAGCCAGGAAAACCCCGCCCAGAGCGCCGCCGTCAAAAAACAAGCGCCACCGCTCAGCGCGGCCTCATAGACCGCCGGGCGCGCCAGCAGGAACGGCGTCGGATGCGCAAGCGCAAACACCAGCCACGCGAGCCACGCGCTCCAGCGCGGGGGCCTGGGTGCCAGCTGGCGCGCGAGCAAGCGGATCAGCCCCGCGCCGGCCAGCACACGGCCGAGCGCGAACACCAGCACCAGAACCGCATCGTTGACGGGCGCGTCGAGCCCGAGCAGCGACTTGAAGGCCGCCAGCAACACCGCGGGCGCGAGTCCCCAGTACAGATAGAGATGCTCCCGGTACAGGCTGTAGTCCCAGTGCCAGAGATCGATGTGGCGCAGATCATACGGATCGGGCTGACGCAGCAGCTCCGGGTCGGGCTCGACCGTCGTGTAGAGTTGCCCGGCACGGAAGCCTTCCGCCTGGCTGTCGTAAAAGTAGGGATCGTCGATGCGCAGGTCCGGCCAGTGAGTGAAGACGCCCCCGGTGCTCACGAACAGGTAGTAGAGGCTGATCGCGGCCAGAGCGAGCGCGAACCCCAGCGCGGCGAGCCAGCGCCGGCGCTGAGTTGGTTCAGCGTGTTGCATGGCCGTCTGTTGCAGCGCAGCCCTCGGCGAGGCCAGCCTCCACGCCGATCTCGAGCATGTCGGTGGCAGGCAGCACGTAGTCGGCGCGAGCGCAGGTCGCGCTGGGATACACGTCGATCGCCACCAGTAGCTCGAGCTGAGCCACCGCTCGCTCCAGCTCGCGGCCCGTCACCGAGTGCAGCGGATTGCCACCGGAGATCAGTCGCAGCGCGCGCTGGCTCTTGCGCTCGAGCTCTGCCACGAGACCACAGTGCGCTTCGCAAATGCGACAACAGGTGCGTTGCAGCTCGACCGGCATTCGGCCCGGGCAACGGTACTCAGGTTGCGCGCTGCCGGCAATTGTCGGAAACCAGGGTTTCGTCGAGCGCTGGCTTGACGGCGGGGGGCTCGGCGCTACATTCCCCCACGCTTGAAGCCTTCAATCCATTGCCCGGTATGGCGAAAGTGGTGCCTGATTACGGGCACCGGTGGGTCGAGGCTGCGAACAAAATCTGTGTTCTGAGCCGACAGCGAGAGACCCACCCGATGCCAGCGGGTGGTGTTTCAGAGCTCCTCCCGCGTGAAAGTAGCGAACATGCGAGACGAGCCCGTCCTCAGTACGAGTGCCTTCGCGGATTCCTTGCCAGAATTGCCGCACACCCCGATCCGTGCTCCCGCTCCGCTGGGCGAGTTGCTCGCGTTCACGGCGGTGTACCTGATCTGGGGCTCGACGTACCTCGGCATTCGCGTGGCCGTGCAGAGTCTGCCGCCGTTCTTGCTGGCGGGAGCGCGCTCGTTCAGCGCCGGGGCCGTACTGCTGCTGGCCTTGCGCCTGCGCGGGGCTCGCGCGCCGACGGCGCTCGAGTGGGCGCGCGCGGCGCTCGCCGGCGTGTTGATGCTCTCGCTGGGCAACGGCCTCGTCACCTGGGCGGAGACGTACGTCCCCTCGAATTTGGCGGCGCTCTCGATCGCGGCGGTGCCCGCCTACGTGGCAGTGATGGAATGGTTGCGGCCCGGCGGCGCCCGCCCCACCCGGCGCGTGCTGCTCGGGGTACTGATCGGTTTATTGGGCATGTTGCTGCTCCTCCGCCCCGACCCGAGCGCGCTCAGCACCCGCAGCTGGCTGCCCCAGCTCGCGCTGGTGCTGGCGGGCGCGGCGTGGGCGCTCGGCAGCCTGTATGCTCGCTACCAGAAGCTGTACCCGAACGCGGCCGTGGCCGGCGCGCAGGAGATGCTGGCCGGCGGTGGCGCGCTGCTGCTGGCCTCGCTGCTGCGCGGAGAGTGGCACTCCTTCACGCCCGGCGCCGTCACCGCTCAGGGCTGGATCGCCTTCGCCTACCTGACCGTGTTCGGCTCGATGGTGGCGTTCAGCGCGTTCAGCTGGCTCGTGGGCAACACCACGCCGGCGCGCGTCTCGACCACCGCCTATGTGAACCCGGCGGTGGCGGTGGTGCTGGGCTGGCTCGTGCTGGGCGAGCCGCTGCAGCCCGTGACCCTGGCGGGCGGCGCGTTGATCCTGTGTGCCGTGCTGGTGATGACGCTGCGGCGCTGACCCCCGAAAAGGCCGCGGGGCGCAGCCTTTCGAGCTGCGCCCC
>JAICTU010000192.1 GCA_025936205.1 Polyangiaceae bacterium
CGGCGGCGTGCCACGCCGGCATCCGCTCCGTCGGAGCAGCTCGCCAGGTCCCCCCGCGCCGTACAAAATCGAGGTTTCCATGGAAACTTCGATTTGCGAGCGAGAACCCCTCCGCCGAAGGCCTCAGAATGCTTCAGCGCCGCACGGCAATCCCGCGCGAGCTGCGCAGCCGGTGAACTCCAGGGGATCACGGGCTCTTTCGCGCCCGGTTCGCGGGGATTCCTCAGGGCCGGGCCTCAGCCGCGAGTCACTCAGCGAAACCTCGGGACAATGGGCGCTTCGCCCACGCGTCGTCGTCTGTGATTCTTACCACTCGCGGCGGTCCCCTTTTTGTGGCGGCAGTCTGGAGGCAGAGGCCCGAGCATTGGGCCTACGCGAGCTGAACCTGACGAGTACCGGCAGTGCACGGAGCTTTCACGAGCGCCCGGGCTTCGTTGCGGCCGGGTCTGCACGGACCGCTGACGGCGTGTTGAAGGGCTACCCGTACAAGAAGGTACTCTGACGTGCGCGGCCCCAGCACCGCTCCGCGCCCCGAGGCTACGCCCGGTGACGTATGTCGGAGGCCCGGCCCTGATCCTGCAGTATTCTAGCTACGTGCTGGCTTCGTGGATCGAGCTGCGGGACGCGCCGGGAGCTTCGCGCTGATCGCGGATCGTTTGCAGGAGCTGGAGTCCCCGCACTGAGGCCAGCAGCTCAGAGCGGGTCCGCCGAAAACGTGTCGCAGGCATCGGGCTGGCCGCCTGAGTAGCCGCGCTGGAACCAGCGCTGGCGCTGCGCCGAGCTGCCGTGGGTGAAGCTTTCGGGGCGTACCACGCCGGTCTCGTTGCGTTGCAGGGTGTCGTCCCCGATTTTGCTGGCGGCGTTCAGGGCCTCTTCGACATCACCCACCTCGAGCAGGTCGCGGCGGTCGGTGCCGTGCGCCCAGACGCCCGCGTAGCAGTCGGCTTGCAGCTCCAGGCGCACGAGCAGGCCACGATCGCCGGATTGCTGCGCGCGTGGAGCGCCGTGCACTTTCTGGTCGGTGCCCAGCAAGTGTTGCACGTGGTGCCCGACCTCGTGTGCAATCACATACGCCTGGGCGAAGTCGCCCGGCGCCCCGAGATCGTGCTTGAGCTGGTCGTAGAAGGCGAGGTCGATGTAGACCTTGGTGTCGCCGGGGCAATAGAACGGCCCCATGGCAGCCTCACCCAGCCCGCACCCAGAGCCGATGCGCCCGCGAAACAGCTCCAGCCGCGCCAGTTGATAGCGCTTGCGGTCGCGCTCGAACTGCTCGTTCCAGGTGTTCTGCGCGTCGTCGAAGACGAACGACACAAACTCCTTCATCGGCTGCTGCTTCTCCAGCTCCGCACTGGACTGGGGTGAGCCCGTACCCGATTGTGATCGGCCGCCGACCGCGCTGCCCCCCGGGTCGAAGCGCCCGGCGAAGTAGAGCACCGCAGCTCCCACCAGCACTCCCGGCAAGCCGAAGCGACGGAACAAGAGCCCGAGCAGGTTGGCGCTGCCGGCAGACATGCCTCCGCCGCCCGCGGGCAACTCTTCCCCACGCCGGTCGTCGACCTGGTTGCTCTTGTAGCCCCGCGGGACGCGCATGGAGCGCTACTATGCCAACTTCGAGACCAAGCGCCCAGCTCCAGAATGGGGCCGCTTGATTTCCCCAATGATTCGGGCATCTCGTTTCTGACTGCAGTGGCCAGTGCGAAGTTACGGATCGGACACGCCGATGGGCAGGTGGAGGAGCGGACGGTCGCCCCTGGCTCCTATCGCGTGGGGCGTGAAGACGCCGACATCGTACTGCCACACGGCAGCGTGTCGGCGCGCCATGCCGTGCTGGAGGTGAGCGCGCTGGAGCTTCACGCCGGCCGCGGCCGGGCCAGCTGCTTGCGATACGCCGCCAGCTGCTGGCGCAGGGGCACGATGAAATCGGCGCTGAGCGTCAGCTGCTTTGCGCTGCTCGCGCGCGCATAGTGCCACTTGGAGAGGCCGAGACGTGCGGCCGCGCGCAAGAACTCCACGCCCGCGCTGCCATACTGCAAGCGCGCCAGGAACAAGCCGAAGGGATGGCACACGCGCCGCACGTCGGCGCGCGTCAGGTTGCCCATGTGGATCTCGTCTTCGAGAAAGTGGCCGATGATGCGGCTGCGCCGCACCACCAGCGCCACCACCAGGCCAAAGAACGAGAGCACGAACAAGAACCAGAGCGGCAAGGTGATCGAGAGCAGGGGCTTGCCCAAGAAGCCCTGCAGCGTCGCCACGCCGTTCCAGAAACCGTGCAGCGTCACCGCGGCCACATATCCGCCGAGCGGCGCCAGCCAGCGCAGCCGCGGCTGTGTGCTCTCGCGCGCCAGCCCCAGGCCGATGCCCGTCATCGACGTGAACACCGGATGGCACCAGGGCGAGAGGATACCGCGCATCAGGAACGTCGCCTCCAGCACGCCCTGCCCGCCCCGAGACGCCGTCGCGTAATAGGTGACGTTCTCGATGGTCGCGAAACCGATGGCGGTGAAGGTGGCGTACATGATGCCGTCGATCACCCCGTCGAACTCGCGCCGTAGAAACAGGAACACGCCGAGCACGCCCAGCCCCTTCCAGAACTCCTCGACGATCGGCGCGCTCACCACGGCTCCGGCGATGGCCGCCGCCTGATCACCGCCCAGCTCCGCGGCCACCGAGGCCACCACCGTGTTGATCAACGCGGCGAAGCCGACCGCGGCGAACGCGCCCCAGAACAAGCAGCCGCAGAGCGCGTACCAGGGCTCGGGATCGTAGCGATCGAGCAGACGCGGCACGGTCAGGTAGACCAGACCGGCGGGGAGCGCGAGCAGCGCGCCCGAGATCATCGCGCGCAACTCCTTGGCGTCACCGGCCTGCAGCGGCGGCACCACGAACAGCTGGAGCGCCAGCAGCGCGCCGAGCAACGTACCGATCCAGAACAGCGCCAGGCCCTGGGCGCGCCGGCGCTTCTCCGAGCGTGCGAGCGCGCTGCTGGCGCTCGGCTGCGGCGCGGGAGCTGCCGCCGGCTGAAGCCAGGTCAAACTGCTCGCGCCGAGGCGGATCGGCTGATTGGGCAACAGCGCATAGGCGGCCGTCAGCCGCTGGCCCTCGGGGTCGAAGGTGCCGTTGCGCGACCCCAGATCCGTGATCAAAAGACCAGTGACGGAATCGCCGCCACCCAGCACGTGGAGTTCCGCGTGGCGCGCGGACACGTTCTCGTCGCCGAGCACGATGTCGCAACTCTCCCGCCCGAGCGAATATTTGCCGGGCGACAGCGCTCGCTCCTCGAAGCGCTGGTTAGCGTGGCCAATTCGCACGCGAATCGCGGTCATCGTCCGGACCGCCGAGGGTAGCTGCGAAGCCCGGCGGCGTCGAGATCTGGCGCACTCCGGCACACGACGCCGGGCACGTTTCGTGCAAAACTCCTGGCGAATGAAGCGCCCGCGCTTGAATCCCCGCAAGCTCCTGGTCGCCTCGGCTGGTGTCGCCACGATCAACTACGCGCTGGCGGCGGGCTGCAGCGGCAAGAAAGGCAGCGAGCACTACGTCATCGCCAACCTCATGCCCGGCCCACCCGGCTTCGAGGTGGACGATGCCACCCTGGGCAATGGTGGCTCGTCTCCTGTCTCGACGCCCACCGTAGCGAATCTGGTGGCGCCGCCACCGCCCGTTTCTCCTCCGCCCGTTAGCTTCGAGCCGCGCGATGCGGGAGCAAAAGACGCAGGCGACGCCGACACGGATGCGGGCTGACATGCCCCCTCGTTTCGAGCTGGAGATGCTCGGCGGCGCGGTCGAGAAGCGCTACCGACGAGCGCGCCCCGAGGTGGAGGAAATGCCCTGGGGCACACTGGATCTCGGCGGCGTGCCCGAGCAGGAGCGTGTGCGGGCGCGTCTGGCCTGGACCAGCGCAGCGTATCAGGAGCACCGCACCGGCGTGGGCGTGACCGAGGCGCTGCGGCTCTTGATGCAAGCCCAGGCCCCGCTCGACTTGATCGCGCTCGGCGCGCGCTTCCCGCTGGATGAGACGGTGCACGTCGAGCTGTGCGCGCGGCTGGCCATGGAGGCGGGCGGTGGCACCGAGATCTTGTACGACCCCACCCGGATGATCCTCGGCGCGACGCTGCCGGGGCCGCCGCTCCTGCAATGCGCGGAGCTGATGGTGCGCTTCTTCTGCGTGGGCGAGGCGCTCAGCATCCCGCTGCTGCGCGGCACGTGGAAAGCGGCGCGCCATCCCCTGCCGCGAGCCGTGCTGGGGCGCATCGTCAAGGACGAGGCCGCGCACGGCACGTTCGGGTACCTGTTTCTCGACTGGGCAGAGCCACGGCTCACGCGGGAAGATCGGCGGCTGCTCGGGGCCCAGGCCGACCTCGCGATCGACGCCGTGGTGGCCCAGTGGAACGACCTGCGCTCGCGCCCCAAAGTGGACTGGCACGAAGGCAATGCGCTCGCCTGGATGTCGACCGAGCCCTACCTGGAGCTGGCCGCGCGCTCCATGAACGAGAACGTGCTGCAGCCGCTGCGCGAGCGCGACATCCCCGTCTCGCGCTTTCCGAACGGCGTTTGAGGGCGCTCAGGGAACCCACTCGCCGATCGGCGTGAGGCTCAGCGGCGGCTCGCGTGCGTCTTCCGGGCGCACCCGCACCCGCGCCGCGTAGAAGCGGATCAGGTCACCCGCGAGAACTCCGCCTTTCAGCTCCAGGGGCAGCGCGCGATAGTAGCCGATCAACCGATCGAGCCGCACGCCATCCCCGTACACGCCGCTCGCGCGCCAGGCCATGCCCCAGCGCGCCTGAGGCCGTATGCCGCCATGAGCCGGGCTGTCCGGCAACCACTGCTCCGTTCCCTCGTGTACGACCGCGATCCACAGATCCGGCATGTCGGACGAAGCGAGCCACTGGAACGTCGGATAGCAGGCGAACGGATACGCGCGCAGCTCGCCGCTGGCACCGGCGACGACGGCGCCGCCCACCAGCAGGCTCGCTGCCACGAGCAGCGCACGCGGCGCACGCGGCAACGCCGGCTGCCCTTGCTCGTGCAGCCCTTGCTCCTGCAGCTGCCGATCCTGCAGCCAGGCCCAGACCCATTCCCAGTCGATCAGCACGACGTAGCAGCCCAGCAAGGCCTGATACGGCAAGAACATCAGCTCCGCCGCCAACCAGTGAAACGCAGTGCCCAACCCCACCGCGAGCAGGCGGCTCGAGCGCCGAAAGAGCAGCAACGGAAAGCCGAGCTCGAACGACACCACACCCAGCGCCGCGAGCCGCAATAGCGTCGGATGAGCATCGGGCCGCCAGCTCGGCACCGCGCCGAACTGCGCCCACTTCCAGAACATCTGATTCTGCAGGTTGTCGCTCCAGATCCAGGCGCTGCCCGATTCGCGCAGCTTCCAGAACCCCGGAAAGAAATAGACGGAGGCGAGCAACGCCCAGGATGCATGGAGGGAAAGCCTGACCCCAGCCGCTCCCCCCTCGGGCGGCGCATTCCACCAGCGCAACCGCAGGCGCAGATCGCACGGACTGCACGCGAGCAGCACCAGGAACCACACCAGATGCATGCTGTGCCGCGGCCCACCGGTGAACTGGGGCAACGCAAACAGGGCCGTGGCGCCCGCCGCGCCGATCCCCAGGCTCCAGCGGCAGCGCCAACCGAGCAAGCCCAGCAGGCAACCCGCTGCGCACAGCACCTGGGCCGCCGGCACCCAGCGCGCGCTCCCATCCAGCAGCGGCAACGCCCAGCCCAGCCCGAGCGCGGGAGCTCGCAACGCGCGGGCTGCCTCGGCCCAGCGCGCCGCGTCCCGGAGCTCGCTCGAGCACAGGACCAACAGGCACACCACCACGCGCGTCAGCGCCAGATTCAGCGCGCCCGACGGGACCGCCACCGGTCGTTCACCTGTGGCAGCGAACATTCCCTCACTTTTGCCCTGCCCCCTGCGAGCTGTCCAATGCAACGGCGTCGTGTGCCCGCCGGACCACGTACGCCCGCACCAGCTCCGCGTCCGCGGGGCTGAGCTCGTCGCGGAACGAGACCATGCCCTGCCGCCGCCGCAGCCCATCTTCCACGAACTGCGCCCAGCGCCGCGCGTCACCGAGCGCCGCCGAGCCGCGCAGATCGGGCAAGATACCGCCGCTGACGGCCGAATCCCCGTGACAGGTGCCGCAGTAGCGATGATAGAGCGCCTTGCCCTTCGTCACGTCGGCTGCAGAGGCCTTGCTGACCGGCAGAGCGGCGGCGCGCGCTTGCTCCGGCAGCGCAGGGAACGGCGGCGGAGCGGGCAGAACATCGCTGCCGTTCAACTTGAAGGCGAGCACGCGCGCCACGTTGACGCGCGCATGCTTGTCGCGCGCCAGCTCGCCCCCGGCCAGCCCGAAGGCTCCGCCCCAGCCCACTTCAACGGCGACGAACTGCTCGCCCCCGACCTCATAGCTGATGGGCGCGGCGAGCACACCCGCCTGGGTGGGCGCCGCCCACAGCCGCTCGCCCGTGTCCGCGCGGTACGCCACGAGCTCCGCCTGCGCCGTGCCCTGCAGGATCAGATTGCCCGCCGTGCTGAGCACGCCGCCCAACCAGGGCTCGGCGAACTGCACGCGCCACACCTCGCGCTGCAGGGCGGGATCCCAGGCCGCCAGATGCCCGCGCGTGCCGTCCTCGACCTGCTGCTTCGCCGCCGCATCTGCGGGCAAGCCGGCTGCGTCGAGATCGATGCCGATGTTCCAGGCCAAATCCGAGTGCCGCGGAGCCGGATCGGGAACATAGGGAAAGCCAGCGTCGTTCACCGGCACATAGACCAGCCCGGTCTGCGGATGAAAGGACATGGGCTGCCAGTTGTGCGCGCCCAGGGGACCCGGCAGGCCCAGCCACGCTTTGCCGGTGTCGCCGTAGCGCGCCGCCGGGTTCTCGATGGGCCGCCCTGTCTTGGCATCGACCCCCGTGGCCCAGTTGATCTGCGTGATCGGCTGCGCGGAGATCAGCTCGCCCGTCTCGCGATCCAGCACGTAAAAGAAACCGTTCTTCGACGCCTGCAGCAGCACCCGCCGCTCGCGCTTCGCGATCTCCAGATCCGCCAGGACCAGCTGCTGGGTGGCCGCGTAGTCCCAGCTGTCCCCGGGCGTTGTCTGATGATGCCAGACGTACTCACCGGTGTCGGGCCGCAGTGCGACGATCGACGACAAGAACAAGTTGTCACCGCCCTGCGGGCTGCGCAACTTCTGGTTCCAGGGCGAGCCGGTGCCGACGCCGATGTACAGCAGATCCAGCTCCGGATCGTACGACATCGAGTCGCAGACCGTACCGCCTCCGCCGTGCTTCCACCACTCTCCCGTCCAGGTCTTGGCCGCCTTCTCCAGCGCCGGGCTCTCGAACGGCCGCGAGGGATCCCCGGGCACGGTGTAAAAGCGCCAGATCTGCTGCCCCGTCCCCGCGTCGTAGGCAGATAGGTAGCCGCGCACGCCCATCGCCGTCCCCTCATTGCCGATCAGCACCTTGCCCTTCACCACGCGCGGCGCGCCGGTGATCGTGTAGCGCGACCCCGCCGGCACCGTCTGCGCCTGCCAGATCGGCTTGCCGTTGCTGGCGTCCAGCGCGATCAGCCGCCCATCGAGCGCGCCCAGATACAGCTTGCCCTGCCAGGCCGCGAGCCCGCGGTTCACCACGTCGCAGCAGGCGTCGTGAGCCGTTTCACCCGGCACCTCCGGATCGTAGGACCAGAGCCGCTCGCCGCTGCGCGCGTCCAGCGCGAACACCTTGCTCCAGGCGCTGGTGACGTACATCACTCCGTCGATCACCAGCGGTGTCGACTCCTGCCCGCGCGCCGTGTCGAGATCGAAGTGCCAGGCCAGCCCCAGCTGCGCCACATTCTGCGCGTCGATCTGCTCGAGCGGACTGAAGCGCTGCTCGTCATAGCCGCGACCGTAGCTCGTCCAGTCCCCTGGCCGCGGCGCCGTGAGGCGCGCGGCATCGACGCTCGCAACAGCGCGCAAGGCGGCCGTGACCGTCTGCACGGATGCAGCCCCTGCACTCCCCGGCGCCGGCGGCGCGGGCTCCTCGCTGCGGCACGCGCTCAGCGCAATGCCGACGAGCCCTGCAGCGACCCCTCCCCTGGCACTGCGCATGAGTCCCCCCTTCGTCGCTTACACGTCGATCTCCATCCCGTCGTAGGCGACCTCGACGCCCGCGGCCGTCAACTGCGCTCGCTCGGCGGAGCGCTCGTCGAGGATGGGGTTGGTGTTGTTGATGTGGATCAGGATTTTTCGCTCGGCTCCCAGCGTGCCGAGCAACTCCAGCATGCCCCCGCTGCCCGACTGCGGCAAATGGCCCATCTGCCGTCCCCTGCGCGCCGACACACCGAGGCGCACCAGCTCGTCATCGCGCCAGAAGGTGCCATCGACCAGCACCACCTGCGCACCCCGCAGCCCCTCGGCCACCTCCGGCTCGACCGCGCCCAGCCCCGGCGCGTAGAACAAGCTGCGCCCACTCCTCACATCACTGCGCGCGTCGCTGAAGAGCAGCGCGATGTTGTCGCCGGGCTCGGGCCGATCGCGCGCGGGCGAGAACGGCGGCGCGTTGCCCGGCACCGCCAGCGCCCGGCAGCGGACGCCCTCCAGGCTCGGGATCGCGAAGCTCTCTCCGCGCCCGATCGGCAGCCGCTGCCACTCGACGCCGCAGTAGTGGCCCAGCAGCTCGAAGATGGGATTGCTGCGCGTCAGCTCCGCGTGCACCCGCTCGGTACACCAGACGCGCAGCGGCTTGCCCTCGCGCAGCATCAAGAGCCCCAGCGTGTGGTCGATCTGCGCGTCGACCAGCAGCACGTCGCTGATCGCCGTATCGCGCAGCGCGCGCGCAGGCTGCAGCGCAGGGAAGGCGCGAATTTGCGCCAGCAGATCCGGCGAGGCGTTGACCAGCACCCAGCTGCGCCCGTCCGCCGAGACGGCGATCGACGACTGAGTGCGCGGCGATGCGCTGATCGTGCCGCGGCGCACGCCCTCGCAGTTTGGGCAGTTGCAATTCCACTGGGGAAAGCCCCCACCCGCGGCAGACCCGAGGACGCGCACTCTCATGACGTCCTCCGGCCTGCGCGGGGCTTCGGATGCCGCCTCAGCGGTACCCGGAGTACATTGTGACTTCGAAACCGAGACGCAATTCTACGAACTTGGGCTTGGTCCACATGAAGAGCTCTCCTTGCGATACGCCGCGATTATCAGCCCAAGCCGAGAGAAAATCCAAGGCCGACCCGCATTTCCTCGGGCGCCACACGTGCATCGGTCCACTAGTCGGGGCGCCTGCGTCGCAACTTTCGCCGCGGCGGATCTGCCGGCTGCGCTCCCGCCAGCGCCGGCGTGCCGATCAGATAGCTGACCACCAGGTCCGATAGCTCTTCCACCAGCGCCACGTCGGCGAGCTGGGAGGGCGCCTCCAGCAGGCGCGCCAGCATGGTCGCCCGCACGGAGTTGAAGATGACGAAGGCCGCGACGTCGTGATTGGCGCGCCGGATGGGCAGACCTCCATGCGCCAGAAACAGGCGAATCGCGCTCACGATGCGCAGGTCAAAGGCGCGCACGCGATCGGTCGGCGTGACGCGCAGCCCTTCGACGACGAGCAGCCGGTGCAACGCCGGGCACGCCGCATACAGCTCCAGCAGCCCCTGGATCACGCGCCGCGCGATCTGCTCGGGCGTGCCCGCTGCTTCGGAGAGCGCGCGCTGCATGAACTCGCTCGCGCGCTCGAACTCGCGATCCTGCAGAGCATCGAGGATCGAATCGCGATTGCCGAAGTATTGATACAGCGTGCCGACGCTGACACCCGCCACCTCGGCGATGCGCGTGGTGGTCGCCGCGTCGGCGCCCTCTCTGTCCAAAACCCGAACTGTGGCGTCCAGAATGGTGCTCACTGTCGCGCGCGAGCGCGACTGCTGAGGCGAGTTTCGTACTGCTTTGTTGGCTACGCGTCGGCTCATGACAAACCCGAAAGGGATGCGAATTGCTCTATTGCTCGAAGAACGGCATCTTCGCTGCACCACTCGCGAAGACGCCGCCCCTGCACGGACGGCGCCTGCACACTCGGGTTGCGGGATGACCCCGCCAGATCGAGAGAGGAACCCATGTCGCCACGATACAAGTCGGACTATCGCACACTCTTCTGGGCTTTGGTGCTGTTTCCCCTGTTGCCCGCGCTCGGCATCGCCTGGCCCACAGCGCTGCCTTGGCTCGTTCCACTGACTCTCTACACGAGCTACTGCGCGGGCGTGATCACACACAACCACGTGCATGTTCCCGTGTTTCGCGCTCGACGAGCCAACCTTTTGTACGGCATGTGGCTCTCCATCTTCTATGGCTGCCCCATCGCCTTCTGGATTCCGACGCACCTCGAGCATCATCACCAGCACGTCGACGGCCCCGAGGACGTGACGCGCACACGCCGTCGCTCGGTGAAACACAATCTGTGGCAAGCCCTCGCCTACACGGCCTCTTGCGGGCGCTGGCAGTGGCCGCAGATCCGCGAATACGTGCGGCGCGTGCACGGTCGCCGCGGCCGTGAATGGGCGGTACTGCGCGCTCAAGTCCTCGCGCTGGGGCTCGCCCACGCGGGCGTGCTGGCGCTCGCCGTCCGCCTGCACGGCGCGGCCCTCGGCGCGCTCTGCTACGGGCTCGGCTTCGGCCTGCCGGCGCTGCTCGCCGCGCCGTTCATGCTGTTCACCAACTACATTCAGCACGTGCACTGCGACCCGGCATCGGCCGACAACCACTCGCGCAACTTCGTCAGCCGCTTCGCCAATTGGTTTGTCTTCGAGGCGGGCTACCATACCGTGCACCACGAGCGGGCCAGCACGCACTGGAGCCGCTACCCCGAGCTGCACCGGGAGCGCGCAGCGAGCATCGCGCCCAGCCTGCAGGCGAGCTCGGTCCTGTCGTTCTGCGTGGAGAACTACCTGCTGGGCACGGTCGCCGCCCGCTTCCGGACGCGACCGCTCAGCGAGGCGCGTGACTCGGCCGGGGCAGCCTCAATACAAGCTGCTCTTCACGCGGCCGGGTAGCTCGCGATCGTACTCCGTGCCGTCGATGCGCTGGCTGCTGATGTCAGCCAGGATCTTGCCGGGCGTCGCCAGGGTGCCCGGCAAGACGTGCGCTGCAGCGTCCCAGAGCCGGCCACGCACCAGCGCTCTCGAGCACTGGAAGAACACCGTCTCGACGCTCACCACCAGCACCAGCTTGGGCACCTTGCCCTGGGTCACAAACGCGGCGCACAGCTCCGGATCGGCGCTGAGCCGGCAGCGCCCGTTGACGCGCAACGTCTCCCCCTGCCCGGGGATGAAGAACAGCAGCGCAACGCGCGGATCCGCGAGGATGTTGCGCAAGCTGTCGATGCGGTTGTTGCCGCGGCGGTCGGGGATCAGCAGCGTCCTCTCGTCGAGCACACGCACGAAGCCCGGCGCGTCACCGCGCGGCGAGCAGTCGAGCCCCTCCGCTGCTACCGTTCCGAGCACGCAGAACGGTGACCCCGCGATCCAGGCGGCGTAATTCGCATCGACGTGGTCGATCTCCTTCAGGATCGAGACCTCCTTCACCCCGTCGAACAGGCTCTCCAGCTCAGCCAGCTGGGTGACGTCATGCCGCGGGTCCGGAGATTTCACGGGAGCGTCCATGCGAGCGCCTTTCGGGGTGCGGGAGCTCCCCTTTCATGGCGCGCGGCCCCAAAAACGCAAGGGGCCCTCGCGGGCCCCTCTTTTCCCGGTGTTCGGCTGCGGGTCAGCCTTCGTTGCGGCGCGGACGGGTGCGCTTGTCGAGCACGCGCTTGCGCAGGCGGATCGCGTCCGGCGTGAGCTCGACCAGCTCATCGGCATCGATGTGGTCCAGCGCCGACTCGATCGTGTGTTTACGCGGGGTCGAGATGATGATGTTCTCATCGCGGCCTGCCGCACGGATGTTCGTCAGCTTCTTCTCCTTGCTGACGTTCACGTCCAGATCGTTGGGGCGGTTGTGCTCGCCGACGATCATGCCCTCGTACACGGGCTCGCCGGGGCCCACGAACAGCACCCCGCGCGGCTGCAGGTGGAAGAGCGCGTACGGGATCGTCTGCCCCGGGCGGTCCGCCACCATCGAGCCGTTGCGGCGGCGCATCAGCACCCCGGGCTGCGGCTCCCAGCCGTCAAAGATCGAGTTGAACAGCCCCGTGCCGCGCGTCTCCGTCAAGAACAGCGAACGGAACCCGAGCAGCCCGCGCGAAGGCACGCGGTACTCGAGGCGGCGGCGCACGTCGGTCAGGTTAATCACCCCGACCATCTGCCCGCGGCGCTCGCCGAGCAGCGCCGCCACCGTGCCCATGTGCTCTTCGTTGACGTCGAGCGTGACGCGCTCGACCGGCTCGCACATCACGCCGTTGATCTCGCGCCGCACCACCTCGGGCATGGCCACGCAAAACTCGTAACCCTCGCGCCGCATCGTCTCCGCCAGCACCGCCAGCATCAACTCGCCGCGGCCGAACACCTCGAAGGTGTCCGGGGAATCAGTGTCGAATACACGCAACGCGATGTTGTGGCGCGCCTCCTTGTGCAGGCGCTCGCGCAGGTGGCGGGTGGTGACCCACTTGCCGACCTTGCCCGCGAAGGGCGAGTCGCTGATCGTGAAGCGCACCTTGATCGTCGGGTCGTCAACCGAGATGCGGGGCAGCGCCTCGGGCACTTCGGGGCTGGCCACCGTGTCGCCGATCTGCACGTCCTCGAAGCCGGAGAACGACAGAATATCGCCCGCCGACACCTCGTTCACGCGCACACGCTTGGGGCCATCGAAGCCCTGCAGCACCGCCATGCGGCCGGTCACATTGCCGTCCTGCTGGATCAGCACCACGTTCTGATTGGCGACCACGCGACCACGATGCACGCGGCCCACGGCCAGCCTGCCCAGGTAATCATCGTGCTGGATGTTGTGAACCAGGATCTGCAAGGGGCCGTTCGGGTCGCCCTTGGGCTCGGGCACCACCTTCAGGATCGTCTCGAACAGCGGATCGAGGTTCTTGGCGATGTCATTCAGCGCGTAGCCTGCGACGCCTTCCTTGCCGATGGCATAGATGGTGGCGAAGTTGCTCTGCGTGTCGCTGGCGTTGAGGTCGCAGAAGAGCGTGAAGATCTCGTTCACCACGTCCTCGGCGCGGGCGTCGTGGCGGTCAATCTTGTTCACGACCACGATCACGGGCATGCCCAGCGTCAGCGCCTTGTCGAGCACGAAGCGCGTCTGGGGCAGCGGGCCCTCGGCCGCGTCCACCAGCAGCAGCGCGCCGTCGGCCATCTTCAAGATGCGCTCCACCTCGCCGCCGAAGTCGGCGTGGCCGGGCGTGTCGACGATGTTGATGCGTGTACCCTTGTAGGTCACGCTGGCGTTCTTGGCGGTGATGGTGATACCGCGCTCGCGCTCCATGTCGTTGCTGTCCATCACGCGCTCGGCCACGACCTCGTTCTCGCGATAAACGCCGGTCTGGCGCAGCATGGCGTCGACGAGGGTGGTCTTGCCGTGGTCGACGTGGGCGATGATGGCGATGTTTCGAATGTTCATGGCTGACGAGCTGAGTTGGCGGCTGAGTTAACGAGGCCGGGTTAACGCGGGGGACGTCTCCGCGGTGGGTGGCGAGCGGCGGCGCAGCGCACCTGTTCCCCGCTCGGTCCGTTCCAGACGGGAGCGAGGGCCTCGCTCAAAAGGGTGGATTGATTTCGTTACGGCACGCAGGCCGGGCCGGGCAGGCTCCTGGGCGCCCGGATTCGGGAACGCTTGGTAGCCAAGGCGGGCGCCCTTCTCAAGAATCTAAACCCTCCTTAACGACAAAAAGCGGCACCGAGCGCCTTGCGGAAGTGACGGCTTTCGTCACTGTTTCAAAAAAAAGCGCGTTTTTAACGGCTTTTAACCCTGGCCATTAACGGGCATAGGCGTTGCATTAACGCTGGGCATGCTCAACGCCCTCGCCCCTCGCTCACTGGTCGCCCTCCTTGCCGCCTCCCTGGCTCTCTTTAGCATCGCCTGCTCGGGTGGCGATAACGAGTCGCCCCAATACAGCGCGATGGACGTTCACGGGCCCGCCACCGGCACCACGACCCAGGCGCTCGAATGCGACAGCGGTGCGACCCAGACCTGCACCATCTGGTTGGGACAGCACGGCGACCTCGCCAATTGCATCCACGGCCTGGATGTCTGCTCGAACGGCGCCTGGACCGGCTGCATCGACGAGGACACGCTGGCATCGAACCCCGACCTCTACGCTTCGCTCGCCAGCGCCAAGTAATCCGCTTCCTCGGCTCGAGGAAGCCTGGCTGACGTGGTGACGGTCGGCTGGTTTTGACCTCGGGCGCTCCGTGCTCGGAAGTTGAGCACCGACATGGGGCGCCCGAGGTTGATTGATTTGAGCCGAGGGCACCGGCTTACCTCGACCAGGACCCGCGCCAAACTGCGCCTGCCGGCTGCGGCGAACCAGGCGGCTTCTGCCTGCCACCAACCTCCCAGCCCGAGGCGTTCCGAACCGCGAGCGGGAGGGTGCAGGGCTCGGCCCGCCACGGCACCGCGCGACCGCAGGACTACCCGCTTTCAACTCAGGTCAACGCTCACGCCGCCTCGACGCGAGCTGCCCCCTCCTCTGCCCGCCTGCGAGGACGTCACGCGGGCGCATCATCGACCTCGAAGGCGGCGTAGCGGCGCGCGCCCCGCCGCAGCAGCCAAGTTCGCGCCGGCAGGACCGGCGCTTCCCGCTCCGAGGAGGCTCGCCAGCGCTGCCGTGCGCTGGCGGAGCCAAACGCCAGCTCCGCGGCCCGGCTGAAACCATCGAACCAGGGCGCGGACGAACAGGGATCGACGAAGCCCGTGGGCAGCTCCGCCTGGGTCGCCGCGCGCGGCGACCCAGGCGATCGCTGGTGCTTGCGCGCGTTGAGCAGCACATAGCGCAGAGCGAAATACGTGGCCCGCGGCGTGGTCAACGCCCGCGCATGATAGCGATCCGCGAACACCCGCCCCGTTCGCGAGAGCACCCCATTGACGGCCCGCGCCACCCGGATGGCAATGCCCTGCATCCCCCGCGACAGCGCCCGCCGATCCGCTGCCTCCGCGATCAGATGCAGGTGATTGCTCTGCACGGAAAAGTGCACGAGCCGAAAACCAAAGCGCTCCTGCCCCTCCGCCAGCGCGGCGCGCACCTTGCGGAACAGCGCTCCACGCAGCGACGGCACACCGGCGACGCTGCGCAACGTGATGTGCACCGGATGGTGCCGCGACAGCGGCGGACGGCGCAGGTGAGACACACCGGCGGTGCCGCCCTTCGGAGGGCGGCCTGCTCCCTTGCGGGTTCCGCCCCACGTCCGGAAGCCGAAGGCGAGCTGGCGGCGAGGCTTCACCAATTTGATTTAGCACTAATATCACATCGTGCAAGAAGGTCGTGTCAGTTCATGAAGGGTCCGAATTTGGATACATGGGTAACAGATCGGACCGTCGAGATCGGTGACCGGGTGACAAAGCCTTCATCGACGAATATCTCCAGCAGCTGGACAGCTGTGTCCGAGCTTTGCCGTCGCTTCTCCGTCAGCCGCAAGACAGCCTACAATCTCGACTTGCGCGATTTTTTGAGCCTGATTCTGGGATAGATGCCCCCCTCGCCATCCGTCCTCGCGCTACGCGCTGCGGGCGGTGGCTCCCCCCAAATCGCCCGCTGCGCGGGCTCAGGGGGGAGTGGGCGCTATGCGGC
>JAICTU010000169.1 GCA_025936205.1 Polyangiaceae bacterium
GGCGTCGATGTTCGGCGCCTTCGAGCTCGACCTGCCTTCCGGGCTGAAGAACCGCCTGGCGAGCGCCGGTGGCTCCGGCTTCTGGGGCGCGCTGGTGCTCGGCATGATTTGCGGCCCGATCGCGGCGCCCTGCACCGGCCCCTTTCTGACCGGCATCCTTGCCTGGATCACCAAGACGCAGAGCGCAGCGCTCGGCGCAGGCCTGATGACAGCCTTCGCCCTCGGCCTCGGGCTGCCCTTCTTCCTGGTAGGCACCTTCGCGGTACAGCTGCCCAAGAGCGGGCGCTGGATGATGCACATCAAGTCGGTGCTCGGCCTGGTGCTGCTGGTAGTGGCTCTGTACTTCCTCACCAGCGCCTTCCCGGTGCTGGGTGAGCCGGCTCGAACCACCACCGGCTTCCGCGTCGCCTGCGCGCTGGTGGTGCTGCTCGGGCTGGGGCTGGGCGCGATCCACCGGTCGTTCGAGGGCACCACGGCGGGCGTGCGCCTGGCCAAAGGCGCTGGCGTGCTGCTCAGCGCGGGCGGCGCGTTCCTGCTGATCATGAGCATCATGAAGCCCGAGCGCGTGCTCTCCTGGGAGACACCCGTGGCGAACAACGCCCAGGGCGCGCTCACCGCCCAGGCGCGCGAGCGTGCGCGCGCCGAGGCACGGCCGCTGATCGTCGACTTCACTGCCGCCTGGTGCGTCGCCTGCAAAGAGATGGAGAAGCACACCTTCGCCGACGAGCGCGTCCAGCGCGAAGCCGGCCGCTTCCTCGCAGTCCGCGTCGACGTCACCGATGACGAGGATCCGCGCGTCAAAGCAACAACGACGGAGCACGGCGTGCGCGGGCTCCCCACCGTGATCCTGTTCGGCTCCAATGGTTCCGAAGCGCTGCGCTACACGCAGGAAGTGCCGGCGGATGAGTTCCTGAAAGCCCTCGAGCGCGTCAACTGACAGAAAAAGGGGGCTCGGACGCAATGTCCGGCCCCCTCGACGCCCCTCGACAGCGATCAGTCGCGGATCTGTTGCGACAAATAGTTTTGCGCGCCGACTTCAGTGACGAGGTGCAACTGTGCTTCGTGCCAGTCGATGGACTCTTCTTCCTCGCGCAGGATGCCTTCGAGCAGGTCGCGCGTGCCGTTGTCGCCAGCGCTCACGCATAGCGCGATGGCGTCATTCAGGCGCTTGTAGGCGTCCATCTCCAGGGCCAGGTCCAGCTTGTGCTGCTCGATCGGGTCTTCTCCGACGCTGACCGGGCTGAGCCGCTGCATGTTCGGGACACCATCGAGGAACAGGATGCGCTCGATGACCTTGTCCGCGTGCTTCATCTCCTCGATGGACTCTTCGCGCTTCTTCTTCGCCAGCTGCGGGTAGCCCCAGTTCTGACACATCTTGTAGTGGATGAAGTACTGATTGATGGCGGTCAGCTCCGCGGTGAGGATCGAGTTGAGAACGTCGATGACTCCGGCGTTACCCTTCATGACTGCGGCCTCCTGGGCTCCTGAATTGGTTGGTTGCGGGCGGGGCTGAGGGGGGAGAGCGGGCGCGCACGATAGCGGTCCCGCTCAAATGTCTCAACTTGGGGGAGTACCGGGCCGATACCGTGGGTGCAAGTCATTATCACCCCTGGGTGTGCCGTTGGGAGCTGAATGATTTCAGCTAGTTGTCTGCTGGATGTCGATTCTCAATTGAATCTCGTTATCACTAGGCTAGCTTTGGTCTGTGGGTCTTTCGGGGCCCCTTCAGCGCATCAGGCGGATTCAGAGTCGGGTCAGAGCATGATCGTTTGCCATTGCATGGGTGTCAGTGATCGGGAGATTCGGCGTTGCGTGCGCGCCGGCGGCTGTAGCGTCAAAGCCGTGTCGGAAGCGTGCGGAGCGGCCTCGGGCTGTGGCGGATGCCGGCCGGCGGTCAGCAAGATCGTCGAGTCCGAGCTCGAGGCGCATCGGCGCCTGCCGACCCTGCAGGCCGTCCTGACCGTCGTGGGTTGACCGTCGTGGGTTGACACGTGTGCGCCCGGGTGTGGCCACGCCACACTCGAGTCGCGCCGACGCCCACGAATGGCTCGATTCCTCGAGGGCCGACCAGTACGCTACTCCCGATGCTTCAGTGCGGCCAGACCCGCACCTCGAGCGGGGAGATGACATGCCGCGTACGCAACGCACTTTTTCGCCCGTTGATGGTTCCTTGTATGTCGAGCGCGAGCTCGCGGATCTGACCGAGCTGACCCATGCCGTCGAGCGGGCCCGCCGCGCCCAGCGAGAGTGGCGCAGCGTCTCGCTCGGCCAACGCTGTCAGCTGGCGCGCGCCTTTGTCGAGCGCATGAACGCGCGCAAAGACCAGATCGCGACCGAGCTCACCTGGCAGATCGGCAGGCCCATCCGCTACACGCCGGGCGAAGTGCGCGGCCTCTCCGAGCGCGCCACGTACATGACCGACATCGCGCCCCAGGCGCTCGCCGACATCGACGTGGGGCCGAAGCCCGGCTTCACGCGCTTCATCCGTCGCGAGCCGCTCGGCGTCGTGCTGGTGCTGGCGCCCTGGAACTACCCGTACCTGACGGCGGTCAATTCCGTGCTCCCGGCGCTGATCGCCGGCAACGCCGTGATCCTCAAGCACTCCGATCAGACGCCGCTCGTGGCGGAGCGCTTTCAGGACGCGATCGCGGAAGCCGGCTTCCCCGAGCACATCTTTCAGGTTGTGCACTCCGACCACGGCTCGATCGGCAACCTGATCGCGAGCGGCGCGGTCGACTTTGTCGCCTTCACCGGCTCGGTCGCGGGCGGCGATGCCGTGCAGCGCGCGGCCGCGGCGCGGCGCGTGCCGATCGGCCTGGAGCTGGGCGGCAAAGATCCCGGCTACGTCCGCGCCGACGCCGACTTCAAGGCGGCGGTAGAGAACCTGGTGGACGGCGCCTTCTTCAACTCGGGCCAGTCCTGCTGCGGCATCGAGCGCGTGTACGTGGCCCAGTCGATCTACGAGCGCTTCGTCGAGGCCTTCGTCGCGCTCACCAACGAGTACAAGCTGGGACGCCCCACCGATCCCGACGTCACGCTGGGCCCGGTCGTGCGCGCCTCGGCGGCGGATTTCGTGCGCACCCACATCCGCGAGGCGGTGAAGCTCGGCGCCCGCGCGCTGATCGACCCCGCGCGATTCCCCGCGGACGCACCGGGCACGCCGTACCTCGCACCGCAGGTGCTGGTCGACGTCAACCACGGCATGCGCGTGATGAACGAAGAGAGCTTCGGCCCGGTCGTGGGCATCATGCCGGTGACCAGCGACGAGCACGCCATCGCGCTCATGAACGACAGCCGCTACGGCCTCACGGCGTCGATCTGGACCTCCGACGTGGACGCCGCGGTGCGCATCGGCGACCAGCTCGCCACCGGCACGGTGTTCCTGAACCGCTGCGACTACCTCGATCCCGCGCTCGCCTGGACCGGCGTGAAAGACTCGGGCCGCGGCTGCACCCTCTCGCGCCTCGGCTACGAAGCGCTCACGCGTCCGAAGTCGTTTCACCTCAAGCTTGCCACGAGCTGAGCCGGCATCCGCACGACCTGCTCGCGCCCCGACCGGATCTTGCGCCGCCTTGGGGCAGGCGGGCTGGACCCCCAGCGCCAGCGATCTGAGGTTTCCATGGAAACCTCAGATCGAGATCTCGAAGGGGCAGCGCGGCCGCAAAGCTCGCGGAGTACAAAGCCAGAAAGGGCATCCCGGTATCAAACCCGGATGCCCTGGCAATTCTGCAATGAGCAGCCTGCGAAGAGGAGCGCCTACTCGATCACGCGCTCGCGCTTGCGACGGCGACGAGCCGCCTCAGCGATCTTCTTGCGCTTCTTGATCGACGGCTTCATGTAGTGACGCCGCTTCTTCAGCTCGCGCAGCAGGCCTTCGGCGGCCAGCTTGCGCTTGAGGTGCTTGATTGCTCGCTCGACGCCCTTGCCGTCAACGACGACCTGCAGGGGCTTACACTGTACGGATTCGCTCGGGTTTGCCAAGGGACGGGGACCTTGGCAGACGGCGTGCCGAAATGCAAACCGAGAAGTCGCCAGGCCAACTGGCCTGTGCAAGTTTTCAGGGCTCGGTACCGGGCGAGACGCGCGACGCCAGCAGGTGCCCACTGCCCGGCAGCAAACCCGCGACGAGATCGGTGGCGCCCACCACCCCCGCCGGCAAGAGCAGCAACGCAGCTCCCGGGATCACACTGACCGCCGCCAGGCAAAACCCGAACCCCAGGATCGAAAGCGGCGCCCGCCGCAGCAGCGCCCAGCGCTCGCGCACCCGCACCCCGTGCAGGGTGAGCGGGTAGTCGAGCAGGTTCCAGGCGAGCCCCACCGCGAGCGGCAGCGCCTGCAGCGGCACCAGGAGCAGCCCGGCACCGGGCAAAGCAGCGGCGGCCGCCCAGGACAGCAGCCAGAGCGGCAACGCCAGGAGCAAGCCCCCGACCTGGGCCTCGAGCCCGCAGCGCAGCTCGAACCAGAAGCTCTGCGGCGCGCGCGGGCTCGCGCCCAGCGCGAGCTCGCGCGCGCGCACCAGCCGCTCCAGCGCCGGCGCGCTGAGCGCCGGCGCCAGCAGCAGTGCCAGCCACGAGCCCAGGTAGGCCGCCAGCGCCGAGCTGAGCCAGCGCAGCGCGACCCACGCGCTTTCCGCGTACCAGGTGCTGGTGTCGGGCAACAACGCCGAGCTCAACCACGGCCCGAACCGGGCGACGCTGAGCCACAGCACGGGCACCGCGAGCAGCAACAAGATCAGCGCCGGCGCCGCTGCCGCGGGCCAGCAGCGCCGCTCTCGGGCGATGAAGCGCGCGCCGCGCGGCAGCGCCGTCACGGCCTGCCAGAAGCCGGGCCCCCGCTGCACTCGCTCCGTCATGGCAGGCCCGCTCAGGCCGCGCTCAGACGCGCTCCACGATCAGAGCCAGCGCCTCGCCGCCGCCGATGCACAGGCTGGCGAGCCCGCGCCGCAGATTGCGGCGGCGCAGCGCCGAGAGCAGCGTGACCACCACGCGCGCGCCGGACGCGCCGATCGGATGCCCGAGCGCCACCGCGCCGCCGTGCACGTTGATGCGCTCCTGGCTCACGCCGAGCAGCTGCCCGCAGGCCAGCGTGACGCAGGCGAAGGCCTCGTTGATCTCCCAGAGATCGATGTCCTGCGCTGCGAGCCCTGCGCGAGCCAGCGCCTGCTGGCTCGCGCCCACCGGCGCCGTCGTGAACCACGCCGGCTCCTGCGCGTGCCCGCCGTAGGCGTGCACGCGCCCGAGCGGCGAAAGCCCCAATTTCTCGACCGCAGCTTCGCTCGCGAGCACCAGCGCGGCCGCGCCGTCGTTGACGCTGGAGGCATTGCCCGCGGTGATCGTCCCGTCCTTGTCGAAGGCAGGACGCAGCTCGGGCAGCTTGTCGATGTTGCCGCGCCCCGGCTCTTCGTCGCTGCTCACCACCAGGGCAGGGCCTTTGCGTTGCGCCACCTCGACGTTCACGATCTCATCCGCGAACCAGCCCTGGCGCTGCGCTTCCAGCGCGCGCCGGTAGCTCTCTGCGGCAAAAGCGTCTTGCTTCTTGCGATCGAGGTCGTAGCGCTTGACGCACAGCTCGCCGGCGTTGCCCATGTGAAAGTCGTTGTACGGGTCCCACAGGCCGTCGTGGATCATGCCGTCGATCACCTTGCCGTGCCCCATGCGCAGGCCGGTGCGAGCGCGCTCGAGGTAGTAGGGCGCGTTGGACATCGACTCCATGCCGCCCGCCACCACGACCTGCGCGTCGCCGAGCGCGATACTGCGTGCGCCCTGCACGAGGGCCATCATGCCGGAGCCGCAGACCTTGCTCACGGTCGTGCACGGCACCGATTGCGGCAGCCCGGCAGCGAGCGCTGCCTGGCGCGCCGGCGCTTGCCCGATACCGGCGGACAGCACGTTGCCCATCAGCACTTCGTTCACCTGCTCGGGCTTCAACCCCGCTCGCTGCACCGCCGCCCGGATCGCGGTGGCGCCGAGCGCCGGGGCCGTCACCGTGGACAGCGCGCCGAGGAAGGAGCCGATCGGGGTACGAGCGATGCTGGTGATGTAGACAGGGGAGGTCATGCTGACGCTCATTCTAGCTCATTCGAGCAGGGTCAGCAGATCCTCCCGGGTCAAGCCGCCCGCCTGGTCGGCATCTCCCAAAGCAGCATCGGCGATGCCCCGCTTGCGTTGCTGGAGCTCCACGATGCGCTCTTCCACCGTGTCCTTGGCCACCAGCCGGTGCACGAAGACGGGGCGTAACTGCCCGATGCGGTGAGCGCGGTCGGCAGCTTGATCCTCGACCGCAGGGTTCCACCACAGGTCCATCAAGAACACGTGGTCGGCGGCGGTCAGGTTCAAACCGGTACCACCGGCTTTCAAGCTCAGCAGCAGCACGGGCGGGCCGGAAGCGCTCTGAAAACCGTCCACCACCGCCTGCCGGTCGCGCGTCGAGCCGTCGAGGCGCAGCGTCTTCAGCTCCGCGGCGGCGAGCCGCGGCTCGATCAGATCCAGGAAGCGCGTCCACTGCGAGAACACGAGCGCCTTGTGTCCTTCGGCCACGGCCTGCTCCAGGGCGGCGATCAGCTCGTCGACCTTGGTCGAGCTCGCTGCCTGCTGACCCGGCACCAGCGCGGGATGGCATGCCGCCTGGCGCAGGCGCAGCAGCGCCTCCAGCGCTTGCAGCACGCTGCCGCCGGCTTTCAGCTTCTCCACGACCTCCTTCTGGGTCGCGGCGCGGATCGCGTCGTACACGGCGCGCTCCTGCTCGTTCAGCTCGCAGTCGATGGTCAGGTCGGTTCGCGGCGGCAGCTCGCGGGCCACCTCGCTCTTGAGCCGGCGCAGCAGGAAGGGACGGATCTTGCTGCGCAGCGAGCGCGCGGCGTCGGGGCGCCCGTCGGCGATGGGCGTCGCGTACTGGTCCTGAAAGTACTGCCGCCCGCCGAGCAAGCCCGGGTTGGTGAAGTGGAACTGGCTCCACAGCTCTTCCAGCCGGTTCTCGACCGGAGTGCCGCTCAGCGTCAGCTTGAACTTGGCGTTCAGCTTGTATGCGGCCTGGGTCACCTGGCTGTCCGGGTTCTTGATGGTCTGGGCTTCGTCGAGCACGGCCATGTCCCACGCCTGGCTGCCCAGCAGCTCCTGGTCGAGACGCAGCACGGCGTAGGTGGTGATGGTGACGTCGGCGTTCGGATCGAGCGCACGCTTGGGCCCGTGGTAGACGTGGCAGCGCAGTTGGCTGCGGAAGCGCGCCGCTTCGTTGATCCAGTTGAAGAGCACGCTGCGCGGACACACGACCAGCGCCTTGCCGCGCACTGCGCACAGGGCCTGCAGCGTCTTGCCGAGACCCATGTCGTCCGCCAGGGTCGCGCCCAGGCCCAGATCGCGCAGGAAGCACAGCCAGTTCACACCCTGGCGCTGGTAGTCGCGCAGCTCCGCGCGCAGATCGCTCGGCGGCGCGGCTTCTGGAATCGACTCGAAGCCCTCGATCAACGGCTTGAGCCTCTGCAGATCGCCGGGTGGCTCTTGCCCGAGGTCCTTGCACAGCTGAGCCAGCCCCGGCAGCGCGTAAGCCGGCAGGGGGCCATCCTCCTTGCCGCGCTTGGCGTTGAGCAGATCCGCCACGCGCCGGCCGTGCTGCTCCAGCCAGCCCGTGGGCAGCGGCGCCCAGCCGCCGTCGCTGAGCGGCACCAGGCCGAGCCCGGCTTGCCACGCTGCGACCACGGCCGCGCCGCTCGCGCGCTCCTTGCCTCCAGGCGCGGCAAACTCGACCGAGAGCGCGCCGGAGTCGAACGACACGCGCGCTTCCAGGGCCTGCCGCCGGATGAAGCCCTGCGGCGAACGGCCGCGGATGTCGCCGTTCCAGCTGTCCAGTCGCGATGCGAGAGCCGTCGCGGGCTCGCCGCTCACGATCATGCGGTTGCCCGGCACGAGCCCGAGCAGCTCCTTGAGCCGGCGTGCGGCGCGGCGCTCGGCTTCCTCGTCGCGGATCGGCACGTCGCCGCCGAGGTGCACCAGCTGCTGTCCATCGACCCGCGCCGAGTTGCCGTAGACCAGCGTCGCCAGGACGCTCAGCGTGTTGCCCTCCTGCTCGACGTCCAGCACCACGCTCGGGCGCAGCGAGCGGGTCAGCTTGGGCAGCTTCTCTGTGCGGACCTCCACGCCAAAGCGCTTGATCAGCTGCGGTAGCACCTCCGTCACCAGCAACGACACGTCCCGGGGCCCGTACGTGCGCTCGCTCGGCAAGCGCTCCAGCGAGCGCCCGGTGACATCGGTGTCGCCGAGCACCGCCAGGCGATCGCCCATGCGCACGACGCCCGGTGCGAGCAGAGCCGTGATGCGCGGATCTCGCTCCAGCACGACCTTGAAGCCCTTTTCGTGGTCGCAAACGTAGCCGCGCGGGGAGAGACGCGCGCTCTCGATCTGGACCGGCGTGCCGTCGAGCTCCACGTCGGGGGCGCCGGCCAGGGCCAGCAGCACGCCCTCCAGCGTCTCGCCTTGCAGCGGACCATGCAGCTTGGCGCCGAGCAGGCGATCGATGGCGATGTCGGCTTGCGTCGGGGTGAGCCGTCGAGCATCGGCGGCGTTGGCGGCGATGCTCGACACGCTGCGCTCCAGCCGCTCGCTCTGCCCATTGGGGTTCACCACCACGCGCTCCAGCACCAGGTGGTCGCGCGCGCTCACGAGACGATAGCCGACATGGGAGCCCGAACGCTGATCGGTCGGCAACGTCAGGCCTTCGGAGTGGGCGCGGCGCACGGCGATGATGGCGGCGGCGGTGTGCTCGCAGCAGGGTGCCTTGCTATCGCAGTCGCAGTCCCACTCCTCGTCCGTCGGATACAGGTGAACCGTAGGGGCCAGCGCGCGCTCTGGAGTGCGCACGCGGCAGACGATCTCTTCCTCGTCTTCGCTCACGCCGACCACGGCCAGGAGCCGCACGAGCTCGACGGCGCGGGACCAGGTTTGGCTCGAGCAGGCCTGACGGATGGCTTTGAAGGTTTCTTCGATCGGACTCATGGCACGACGTTGGTGGGGGTGCCGGCCAGAAAGGCGCGGACGTTCTCGACCGCCACTTCTAGCAGGCGCGTGCGAGCCTCGAGGCTCGCCCAGGCGATGTGCGGGGTGATCCAGCAATTGGGGAGGCCGACCAGCGGATGATCCGCCGGCGGGGGCTCGACGCTCAGCACATCGAGGTAGGCTCCGGCGATGCGCCCGGCGCGCAGGGCCTGGGCGAGCGCCCGCTCGTCGATCAGACCACCGCGCGAGGTATTGATCAGCACCGCTTTCGGCCGCATTCGGGCCAGCAGGGCTGCGTTCACCATGGCCTGGTTTTCCTCGGTGAGCGGACAATGCAACGACAGAAAGTCGGAGCGCTCGACCAGCTCGCGGAGCTCGCACCAGCGCACGCCTTCCAGGTCCGGAGTGGAGCCACCCGGGCGCCGCAACGCCAAGATACTCATCTTGAACGCCCGCGCCAGCTCGGCCACGCGCCGCCCGATCGCGCCCAGCCCGACGATGCCGAGCGTGCGCTGCGCGAGCAGGCGGATCTCCCCGACGCTGAAGCTGAAGTCCGGCTGACGCGCCCAGCCGCCGGCGCGGACCGCCGCGGTGTGCGAGCCCAGATGCTTGGCGGCCTCCAGCATCAGGCTGAGCGTGTGCTCCGCGACCGAATCCGCGCCGTAGCTCGGTACGTTGCTGACCACGATGCCGCGCTCGCGGGCGGCCGCCTTGTCCACGATGTTCGTGCCGGTGGCAGTGACGCCGATGTAGCGCAGCGCCGGCAGCTCGGCCATCGCCGCGCCGCTGATCACGGCCTTGTTGGTGATCAGGATCCGTGCGTCGCGGGCGCGCTCGACGATCAGCTCCGGGGGAGTCCTCTCATACAGTGCGACCTCCCCGAGCGCTTCGAGCGGAGCCCAGCTCAGATCGCCTGGATTGAGGGTGTGCCCGTCGAGGACGGTGATCTTTGGAACGGACATGGCCGGCACTCTACGACGCCGCCGACGGCGATGTCCGTCGAAGAGGGGTCAGGGGGCAGTCCTGGCGGGGTCGGAGCCGTGTGGCACCGAGCCCTTTGATCCGGACCCCTGACCTCTCAGAGCTTGGCAGCCGCGAGGTTTGCGAGCGCGCTGCGCTCGCCCTTCGTGAGCACGATGTGCCCCACCAGGGCCTCTGCGTGCATCCGGTTCGCTGCGTACGTCAGGCCGTTGGTGGCGGCATCGACGTAGGGGTTGTCGATCTGAAAGGGATCGCCCGTGAGCACGATTTTTGTGCCCTCACCGCAGCGGGTGACGATCGTCTTCACCTCGTGAGGCGTCAGGTTCTGCGCTTCGTCCACGATCACGTACTGCTGGGGCAAGCTGCGGCCGCGGATATAGGTGAGCGGCTCGACCTCGATGATGCCGCTGGTCATCATTTCATCGAGCTCGGGCAGGCCGCGGCGCTTGCCGCCGCTGATCAGCAAGAACTCGAGGTTGTCGAAGATCGGTTTCATCCAGGGCGCCAGCTTTTCGTCGACGTCGCCCGGCAAGAAGCCCAGGTCGCGCCCGAGGGGGATGATCGGGCGCGATACCAAGAGGCGCGTGTAGGCGCCGTGTTGCACGCAGCGCTTGAGGCCCGCGGCGAGCGCGAGCAACGTCTTACCGGTTCCAGCGGCGCCGACCAGCGTCACCAGGCGCACCGCGTCGTCCAGCAGCAGGTCGAGCGCGAAGGTCTGCTCGCGATTGCGCGGGCGCAGCCCCATGATGCCTTCCGCCGGCACCGACACGCGATGGATCTTGCCGTCCGCCATGTAGCGCCCGAGCCCGGTGCGCTTTTCGTCGTCGGCGCTGCGCAGCATCACGCACACGTTGGGATAGAGGCGGCCGTCCTCGACCGTGATCTCTCCGCTCTGAAAGAAGGCATCGAGGTCGGGCTGGATGATCTCGATCATGCCCGGCTTGAGGTTGTCGAGCTGGACCGACTGGTTCTGGTAGTTCGCGGTCGTCAGCCCCAGCGCATCGGCGCGGATGCGGAGGTTGATGTCCATGGTCACGAACACCGTCGGGCGATCCGGGTTCGCGACTTTCAGCTCCGTCGCTACCTGCAGGATGGCGTTATCCCCCGAGGCAGGATTGAGGGCGGAGGCCAGCTGGGCGCGGCGCTCCGGCACGTAGACGCGCAGCGTCCCGCCGGCGCCGACGCCGACGCCTTCTGCGAGAGACTCCCCGTCGTGGTCGCGCAGCGAGTCGATCAAGCGCGCCACCTCGCGCGCGTTGCGGCCGCGTTCGCTGCTGTCGCGCTTGAAGCGATCGATCTCCTCGATCACGTAGATGGGGACGATCAGGTCATTGTCTTCGAACTTGAAGATGGCCTGAGGGTCATGCAGCAGAACGTTGGTATCCAGAATGAAGAGTTTGCGCATCAACCTTACCAAGCGTACTCGGGTTGTTGCGTGGGCTCAACTCGAGTGACGCAATGTCTTGCTGCATCCGCGCGGCTCATTGCGACCGCGCCGGTGCCGCCTGTAGTGGAGGCAGCGCGCCCGGCGCCGCTGTGGGTGCGGGAGCCGCTCCGGGTAGGGGCGCAGCGCTGGGCGCGGCTCCCGCGGCGGGGGCGGCGGGCTTCTTGCGCGGCGCGCCGGGCGCCGCTGCTGGTGCCGGAGCTGCGGCGGGTGCCGCGGCTCCCGGAGCAGGCGCGGGCTGCTGGCGCGGCGCCGATTGCGGAGCCGCGCTCCGGTGCGGCCGTGCGCGGGTGCCCGCGGGCGCTCGTGTCGCCGGCGGAACACTGGAGGGCACGGCAGGTGGCGCGGCCACGCAGCGCTTCAAACCCACTTGCCAGGCGGCACAGGCAGGAGGAACGGCGCGCTGCTCCTCGGCGGCTGCTTCCTCTGCTTCCTCCGCCTTCTTGCCGCCGACCACCAGCGCATCCCAGCGCACGACCAGCGCCGCGCCCAGGGAAGCCGAGCCGTGGCGCTGAACGCCGAGCCCGAAGTCGACGTTCAGATCGACGCGCTCACCGAGATGCCCCGTGAACGACACGCCGGCGCGCTTGCCCAGGGTGGTCTCCTCCGTGATCTTCAGGCCCTGCTCCACCAGGTCTTCGACCTCGGCCCGGGTCAGCGTGCCGTCCATCGCCGCCTGGATCGCATCTGCCGTGGCGACTTCTTGAATGCGCGTGTCGAAATTCAGCCCGGGTGACAGCTCCGCCCAGGGTTGGATCGAGAGCCACGGGGCGGGGGAGAAAGGGATACCCACGCCGAGCACGAGCGGCACGGAGATGAAGTTGAGCTGTCCGCTGAAGAGCGCCGTGGGCACGCCGCCCACATAGAAATCGAAGCTCGAGCGCGGCACGCCGTTCGTGAAGCGCTCACCGATGGGGAAGTTGAACAGGGCCACCCCGCCCGCCGAGAAGCCGCGCGCCAGCACGCTGTCGTCGTGATCGCGGTAGGTCAGGTAGTGCACCCCGAACTGAGCGCTGAGCACGCCCGTCGACGAGCTGAAGTTGGCATTGTAGCTCAGGCGCGTGAAATCGCCGGCTCCGCCCAGGCTGTGCGCGTAGCCCAGCACCACGCTCGAGGCGCGCGCATCCCACGTCGAAATGGCGGGCGCATGCGTGTTGGGGAGGGCAAAAGCCCGCGGAGCGCCGAGCACGCCCGCGGCGAGCAGGAGCCCGCTCGGCAACCACCGTCGATCAGCTAGCACGCCGTTGGTTTGACTCGAGAAACACTAAAAACCAACCCGCTCGCGGACCGGCAAGGTATCCCGGTAGCCGCGCTGCTGGCCCTGATAGGCGAGAAATTCGCCGAGCAGACCCAACGAGGCGAACTGCACGCCGAGGATCGTCATGAGAACGCCCAGCAGCAACAGTGGGCGCCGGCCGATCCCGTGGCCCTCGAACCAGAGCACCGTCAGATAAGCGTCGATCAGCAGGCCCCCGCAGCCGAGCACCAGCCCCATGAACCCGAACAGATGCATCGGGCGGCGCGCGTAGCGGATCAGGAAGAGCACGCTGATCAGGTCGAAAGCACCGCGCAACACGCGCTCCAGCCCATAGCGCGAACGCCCGTACTTGCGGCTGTGATGCGTGATCGGGATCTCGCGGATGCGGAAGCCCTGCGCCGCAGCGAGTGCGGGGATGAAGCGAAACAAGTCGCCGTAGATGGGTACGGTCTCGATCACCTCGCGCCGGAAGGCTTTGAAGCCGCAGTTCATGTCGTGCAGGCGCACCTGCGTGAGCCAGCTGACCGTCCCGTTAAATAGTTTGGACAGCAAGCGCCGGTTCAACGGATCCAGGCGCTTCACCTTCCAGCCGACGACGACGTCGCAACCTTCGCGCAGTTTCTCCAGGAAGCGCGGCAAGTCAGCCGGGTCATCCTGAAGGTCGGCGTCCATCATGACCAAGATCGGCGCGCGGGAGGCGCGGAAGCCGGCGGTCAGAGCCATCGCCTTGCCGAAGTTGCGGCGCAAGCACACCCCGCGAACCTGCGGGTACTGCTCGTGCAGGGCGACGATGCGTTGCCAGCTGTCGTCCGTGCTGCCGTCATCCACGAAGATCAGCTCGTACGTGCCCAGCGGCTCCAGCGCCTCATGCACGCGCCGCGCGAGCTCCGACAGTGACTCGCCCTCGTTCAAGCCGGGGATCACCACCGAAACGTCCGGCACGCTCGGAGCAGAAGTGAGCGGTCCAGAAAACACCGATTCAATGGCAGACAGGGGCTGCAAGATGAGGGCCGACTAGCATTTCACGCCGGGCTCGGGCTAGAGCCAGGCTCGTTGAAGGTCCGTTGGCCGATGCGGTGCTCGTGACGAGGCCCATCCGGGGTAGCTGCTGCCGCAGCTGCCGGCCTAATCCTGCTTGGGCTGCGTGCTCTCGGTCTGCTTGCCCGCGCGGCCCGAACCCAGGAACAAGACCATCGGAACCAGACCGATCACCACGATCAAGAACCCGACGACGGCCACCAAGTTGACGAAACCATTCTCCACTCGATAGAGCGTACTCGCGCTGTCCCCACGGGCAAGCGCGAGTTTCGATGAGTCCCGGTGATTCGGCACGTCTCGACGGCATCCCCGGAACCGAGGCATCCGAGTTTGCTGGGCCGGGGTGACGCGGGGCGCGCTGTGGTATAGGCTTCCCGCGTGGTCCCGCGAGCCGCCGAAGAAGCGGCGGGCCGAGGAAAAATGCTGAACGAAGTCATTGCCGAGCTAGACCAAGCGATCGAAAAGTCCCAGGCCTCGCTGAAGCGCGAGCTGGCGAAGCTGCGCACCGGGCGGGCCCACGCGGGGATGCTCGACGGGATCAAGGTCGAGTACTACGGGCAGGTGACGCCCCTGCCGCAGATGGCGACCGTGGCAGTCCCCGAGCCCCGTCTGCTCACGGTCAAGCCCTGGGATAAGGACCAGATCAAGAACGTGGAGCGTGCCCTGCGCGAGAGCGATCTCGGCCTGAACCCTCAGGTTGACGGCCAGCTGATCCGCGTACCCATTCCGCCGCTCACCGAAGACCGCCGCAAGGACCTGGTGAAGATCGCCAAAAAGAACGCGGAGGACTGCAAGGTCGGGATCCGGAAGGCCCGGCACGACGCGCTCGATATGATCGGCGAGTTCAAGCAGGACGGCGCCATGAGCGAGGACGAGGCGGATCGAGCCAAAAAGCGTGTCGAAGAAGTGGTGGCGGCGGCGGGACAGGCCGTAGACACCATCGTCCACGGCAAGGAAAAGGAGATCCTGGCGCTCTGAGCGCGCTCCTGCGCTGGGGAGCGCAGGAGCCACGGAGCCGAAGGGCGAGCATGGCCAGCAGCCAAATGTCGATGCAGACTCGGGGAGCGGGTGTCCTCGCAGCAATGACCCCGGAGGGCTATGGGCCTTTTGGTCGGCCAGTGTTGACAAGCTGCGCTGGCAATGGTTTGGTTTGGCTGGGTTTTTGCGGGGGCCACCCCGCACCCCGGGTAGTGGGGAAGAGCGTCGTACAGAGCTCAACGATTTTGTGGTTCTGAATAGAGTGTCGCAGCAATCGTCAGCTGGAACGCCGCTTCGAGCGTGCGGCGTCGGTATCACCGACGTGGGCTTGCAGCGGGAGCACAACGAGGACGCGTTTGCAGTCCTCTCGGATCATGATCTGTTCATCGTTGCAGATGGCATGGGTGGCCATCGCGCGGGGGACGTGGCGAGCCGCCTGGCTTCGGAGTCGATTTCCGACTTCTTCCAGCGCACCGCGGGGGAAGAGGTCACCTGGCCTTTTCACTTCGACTCGGCGCTCTCCGAGAGCGAGAACCGGTTGCTCACCGCGATCCGCCTCGCCAATCGGCAGATCTACGAGCACAGCCTGAAGTCGCACGATCTGCGCGGCATGGGCACCACGGTGGTGGGCGCGTTGTTCAACCCGGACACGCGCAAGATGTATGTGGGTCACGTGGGTGACAGCCGTGCCTACGTCATTCGCGAGGGGCGCATCTCGCAGCTGACGCGCGATCATTCCCTGGTCAACGACTACCTCAAGGTCATGCCCGACATGCCCGAGGATCAGCGCAACGAGCTGCCCAAGAACGTGATCACCCGAGCGCTGGGCATGCAGGACAGCGTGGAGGTGGATCTGCTCGCGCACGAGGTCCGCGTCGGTGACACCTTCGTGCTCTGTTCCGACGGTCTGAGCGGCATGATCTCCGACGCCGAGATCTTGCAGGTGGCAGGCCAGGACGTCGAGCTGGACGAAGCGTGTCGCCGCCTCACGGCGCTCGCCAACGAGCACGGCGGTGAAGACAACATCACGGCCGTGCTCGTGCGCATCGTGCAAAACGACGGCAGCGAGAACGAGGGCCGCGGGAGCTACAGCGGGGACACCCCGCACCCCGGGCCCGGAGCAGGCTCTGATCGATCCGGCGCCGTGCCCACCGCCGCGCCCGACACGATTCCCTGAGATCGATTCCCTGAGATCGATTCCCTGAGATCGATTCCCTGAGGAGCAGCCTCCAGACTTCGAGCACGGTGCCCAAGGCTCCAGCTCGAGGCTCAAGTCTGGAGCCTGAAGTCTGGAGCCTGAAGTCTGTTTCTCAGTGCGAGCAGTTCTCGAAGATCAGCGCTCCGCTGCCGTCGCAGGCAATGCTGGGAGAGCTCGGATCTCTGAGGTTGTCGCAGTGCAGGGAATTCAGCCAGATCGCGCCCGGCAAGAGCTTCTCGATGCCCACCGAGCATTGCTTCTCCGCCAGGCTGAACTGCCCGGTGGTGAAGCCCACGTCGAGCGTGCCCTGCATCCCCGCAGCAGCGCCGTCGGTCAGGACGCCGTTGGCAGCGAAGTTGGCGACTTCTCCGCCCTGAAACTTCAGACTCACATTGTAGTTGCTGGTGCCTGGGGAGGCGAGGCGGACATCACACTCGACCAGATAGTCGCTGCTGTCCTTGACCCGGTCGCCCACGCCGGTACCGCCCGACACGGTCGCGCGCGCGCCGTCGGGATACTGGTAGGTCTTGGCAGAGGAGCACGACAGGCCCTGCGCCGGGCCGAACCCGAAAAATAGGGCTGCCTGCTGTGGAGCCACGGCGTCATCGCCGCAGCCGGTCGTGGAAATCAGCGCGCCCGCCAGGGCTCCTACCACCAGAACACGATGTAGCACTCTGCTGCTCCGCGTCGCGAAGGCCTTCATCACAGGCCACATGTTGAATGGGATCTCGAAGAACGGGCCAACTTTTGCTCGGGGTGCGGGGTGTCCCCGCAGATGCTCGGGGTGCGGGGTGTCCCCGCAGATGCTCGGAGTGCCGGGAGCGGATACCGCCACGGCGCCGGCCCGAGCATCTTGCGCTCGGTGCGTCCACCCCGCCAGGTACCCGGCGCACGGGGTGACCCC
>JAICTU010000345.1 GCA_025936205.1 Polyangiaceae bacterium
GCCGGGGGCCTGGGCCGGGGGGGGGGGGGGCCCGCGCCCGCCGGCCCCCCCCACGCCTCTCACATGACTCTGTTACCCAGCTCGATCGCCCGACCTTACTGACCCACCGCCGCGCACGCTGCCGCCGCGGGGCGGTTGTCACTGGTGATGCTGACGGCGCATAACGCCGGCAGGTACAGCTCTTCGAAGCCGGCGCGCAGCAGGCTGCCGGAACGCAACACGGAGAGTTGCGTGTCGACTTGCTGGCTCAGGAAGCTGAGGTCGTCGCGCAGGTCGGCCGGGGTAAGACCCAGGTCGCCCGCGGCGACAGCCAGGTCCACGTCGCCATCGAAGCGCTCGTAGACGGCTTCGACCGGATCGATCTGCAACTGGTCCAGCCCCAAGCGCGTCAGCGCCCGTTGGTACAGCTGCATGTCGCTGCGCAGCGTCGCGTCGATCTCGGGTTGCGCGAGAAATGAGTCCTGGATCTCCTGGAAATCATCGGAGTTGAAGTCGCGTGAGTTGGCCTGGACGTAGTTGCGCACTTCGTCCGTGATCGGGTTCAGGCCCGCCGCGTGGCAACCGTGGCAGGAGACGGTCTCCATTTCGCCTTCCGTCGGCTCGACCACCACCTCGGTGTCCGTCTGGCGCACGCCGGCTCCATCGAAGATCACGTAGGCGTTGAGCCCGTTGGGCAGGCTGAAGATGGTCAGGATGGCGTCCTCCTGAAAGCCGAGCGGATTGGCGAAAATGCTCTGACCTGCCGTGCCGTCGGCGAGGTCGTAGCGGCTCCAGTAGAAGCCCGGGCGATTCTCGATCTCCAGTCGCTCCGCCACCGTGGGCTGGCGCGACAGCCGCGACTGGCTAGTGCCGGCGCGGATCACGACTCCTTGATCCTCCTGCGCCTCTTCGTCGATGCCCAGCTGCTCGATCACCTCGTCTTCGCTCTCTGCGATGCCGAGCATCTCGTAGTAGAGGTTGTCCTTCAGCGCGACGTCGATCAGGGCATCGGCGTTCAGGACCGGTACCAGCGTGTTGGCCTTCAGCTTGACGTCGTCGGCCTGGTCGCCCTCGAATTCGACTGCAAACTCCGACCCCGCAATGATCGCTTCCCACTTGTCGGTGAATGCAGCGCCGTCCACCACGATCGGTGCATCCCAACCCAAATCCCGCAAGTCGATGCGCAGCAGCGCTCCGTCGCTGCCCACCGGTTGGGGCAAGGCGATGCTGGCCTCGGTAGAGACGCTGTTGATGGATTTGATGAGCGCCAGGCGATCAAACTCCAGGTCGCTCGCGCAGGCGCCCTGGTTCAGGCGGTTGGCGAGGCTGATGTAGCGCAGGAACACCCGATCGCCGGCGTCCTGCCGGCTCAGGTCCTGTTGCATGCGCGTGTACAGGTCGTCGAAGCTGACGGAACCGTCGCAGGTCTGAGCCGCGGGCGCGGGCTCGGTAGCACCCGAAGGTGTGGCAGCGGCGCCGCTCGGGGCAGCGGGAGAGTCCCCCTGGGCGGGCTTGTCCGCGGTCCGCGCCGGCTGCGATGCCGTCGCGCTCGGGGATGTGGTCGTGGCAGGCGCCGTCACCTGCGTCTCGCCCGGCGTGGGCTCCGTGCGCGTCTGATGCTCTTGTCCGCAGCCGAGCGCGAGCCACGCGATGCTGCAGGTTCCAACAACCGCTCTGGGTCTCGAGCGCCAATCGGGTCTGGATGTTCTGTTCACAGGTGCCTCCGAGGTCATGGCGGAGGCGGGCCTCGCCTCCGCAGGTCGAGGCCCAGCGTGTCGAGAGCACGTGCAGCGGGTGTGCTCGCAGTGTGGACTACTATGCGCGACGAGCGAGCAGCCCGCGCTGCTCGCTCGTTTCAGCAGAATTATCTGCTGCCAACCGATTCAGGCTCAGGGCGCGAACTGGATCGCCGGCGCGCCCCTCACCTCGATCGAAGCCCAGCCGCTGTGCGGCGCCGGCACCTGCACCGAGGCGGCGTTCATGTCCGACAGCTCCGTGCGGTAGACGTCGACCGTCTCGAGCAGAGCGCCCGAGGCGTCGTATACGAAGGCCGGCTCTTGCTCGCCGGCAGCTTCCGAGCCCGCCGGCAACGGCACGCCCCAGCGCGCCCCGTGCTGCTCGTCGACGATCAGCACGCGCCAGTCTCCGAGCCGCGCCGGGTCGGGCAGCTCCGACGCCTGCACGCGGTTCACGGTCATCACGGTATTGAGGATGCCGCTGTAGGTGTAGGCGCTGAACCACTGATTCTGGCAGTAGCCCATGATATCCGTGAAGGTCGGCGGCAGCAGCTGATCGCCGAGGGCGTTGTAGCCGTAGGTGCCGATGCTGCCGTTCGCCTGCGGGAAGTTGCCATCCACGCCCGTGATCTGTCCGCCCTGCGGCACACACGGCGCATGGTTGCGGCCGTGGTTGTGTCCCACCTCGTGCAACATGGTGAAGGCCGCCGTCTGATCGGCATAGGCCAGGCCCATCGAGGCCCGCTGCGCGGCAGGTTGGCGGCCTTGCGCCACATACCCGATGCCCGCCACGCAGCCGTTGCCGCAGAACTGGCGGAAGCTGTTCGCCGGCTTGAGCAGGCCGTAGTAGTACACCTCCGCGGCGGGTGCCTCGCGCTGCCGCAGCGCGCGCATCTGGTCGAGGTTGTTGGCCCAGTCGGTCGCGTCAGCGATGTCCACGGGGTCGCCCACCGTGATGTCGATGGCAGAGATCGGGTAGGTGTCCAGGAAGGCGGACTTGTACAGGTTGAGGGCCTGGTCGGTCACATCCGGCAGCAGCCCATTCGCGCGCAGCGGCACCAGGTGCAGCTTCACCCCGCCTGCGTCGATCGCAGCCAGGTCGGCGCCGCCCGTCGCCGGATAGCGCGGGCTCGCCGCTGCGCCGGCACCCGCCCCGCACTCCACGACCTCCACCGCGAACTGCGTGTCGGCCGTCACGCGCTCCGGCGGCACCACGAACTCGAACGTGCTGTTGCGGTCGTCGTCCGTGGATGCGGCGGCCACCGTCAGCGTGGACTTCGAGTACTGGGTCAGCTCCTTGGCGTCCCCATCCTGCAGGAACAAGCGCGCAGACAGCTCGCGCTGGACCCAGCCGGCGCCCGGCGTGACGAACACGCGGAACAGCGTGGGCCGCTTGGCGACCATCGCCGGAGCGGGGTTGGCCACGGCCTGACCGTTGTTCGCGAGCGTGACCTTCACCGTCTGGTAGGCGGCGACCTGGGAGATGCTCAGGTTCTGCGCCAGGCCCTGGCAACCGTCCTCGCCGGGAGCGCCGCTCTCACACGCCCCGCTGCTGCAGCCTTGACCCAGGCTGCACGCCACGTCGCAGCTGCCGCAGTGGGCGCTGTCGCTCTGCGTATCGACGCAGGTGCCGCCGCAGAAGGTCTGCCCGCTCGGGCACGCGCAAGCGCCCATGCCGCAGATCTGCCCGCCCGTGCAGGCGTTGCCGCAGCTGCCACAGTTGGCGGCGTTGCTCGTCGTGTCGACACAGGTGCCATTGCACAGCGTCTGACCGGCTGGGCACTCGCAGCTGCCCTGATCACAGATCTGCCCGCCCGTGCAAGCGTTGCCACAGCTCCCGCAGTGCTGGGCGTCCGTCTGCGTGTTGACGCAGCTCTGCGCGCCCGCGCCTACCGATACGTTGCCGTCCACGACCGTGAGCGCCGTCGAAGCGCACAGCACGCCCCCCGCCGGACACTGGCACTGACCGCTCTCGCAAGTCTGGGTGTCCACGCACGACTGTCCGCAGACGCCGCAGTTCTTCTCGTCCGTGAGCGTATCGACGCATTGATCCCCGCAGGCCGTCTGCGCCCCGGGACACAGGCAAGCGCCCGCCACGCAGCTGGCGTCACCGGGACAGCGGTTGTCGCAGGCGCCACAGTGCGCTTCGTCGCTGGCGGGGTTTGCGCAGTCTCTGCCGCAGAGCAGCGCCGGAGCGGAGCAGCCCTCGGCTTCCGTGCGGCAGCGCCCGCGATCGCAGATCGAGCCGGCGGCGCAAACAGTTTCGCAAGAGCCGCAGTGGTCAGCGTCGGAGGAGAGCTGCACGCACACATCGCCGCACGCCGCCGCGCCGTCGTGACAGGTCTCGCCGGTGGTCGTTCTCAGCGCCAGACGCGCGGAGTCGGAGGACTTGCCGCATCCGAGCAGGCCGCCCACGACTGCGCAGGCTGCCAGCACCGCGCGCACGCGACCCTGCCACCACGAGGACGGTCTCCCCGCGAGGGTAGAGCCCCTGATCGACGTCACAGAATGCGAGGAGCCAGAGCTCCAGCTGTTGCTCTCCACTGAGCTGCCTTTCTTTTGCCCTGCGGCGTGATGCTTCGAGGAATTGCCCGATCCATGGGGCCCGGTCAAGCGCCGCAGAGGGCGTCTGCCAGAGGTGACGCGTACGGATTTGACCCAGTTTTCTCCCGACTTCGTGTTGCATCGCCCCAGTGAGCGCAGTGGGCCGGCTGGAACCCGAGTGCGATCCAGAACCAGCGTCTGGAGGGGTGATTGTGCGGTGAAAAAGTGCGCCGGCGCTCCCTGTGCTAGAAATCTGCGCCGCCACCAGATTGAACACGGGGCAAGGGGATCCTAATCTGAGCGGGTAGAGAATGGACACGCTGCGGAGTCTCGACGCCTCTCTGTGGTTGGATCCGAACGATGTCGCCAGCGGTCAAGGGCGGCGCCTCGCGCAGCTGGCTTCGAGCCAGCTCCCCCGAGTTCTCGCTCCTGCCCGCGCTCGAGCACGCCCGCATCTCGCGCGTCGAGCGCATCCCGTGCAGCATCGACGACAGCGATTGACCGCCCTGGGGCGTCCTTGCCGAGCTGTTCGGCTTCTGGCACGGTGCGCTTGTTTTCAAGGAGGAGCCGTCCATGGAACTGAGTGCTCTGGTGGTGAAGATCCGCGTGAAGCCAGAATATCGCGAGCAGTTCCTCGAGCAGATGTGGGCCGATGCCCATGGCTCCGAGAAGCATGAGCCCGGTTGCTTGATGTTCAACATCGTCCAGGATAGCGCCGATCCCAACGTGATCCGTCTGTTCGAGGTGTACGCGGACGACAAGGCCGTGGAGGCCCACAAGACGGCGCCTCACTTCCTCCATTGGAAGGACACCACGAAGGACTGGCTCGCAGAGCCTCTCGAAGTGACTCGCTGCAACACCGTCTATCCGCCTGCCGGAGCGTGGAAAAAGCGTTCTGCTCCGTGACCGCCAGCGCCCCCTGGAGCCTGCATTCGCGGCGCTGAAGCCCCGCCGCTCAGCCGCCTCTCAGACCCGCGCGCACCACTCGCGCCAGAGCCGGCGATACAGCTCTTCCAGCTCGCGCGTCACGCCGGCGTGGTCGCACAGCGGAGACGCCGCGAGCTGCGCGCGCTGGCTCGCGCGGCGTCGGGCGAGCTGTACCGGATCACGCGCCAGCGCACAGGCGATCGCGACATACTCGTCCGCGCTGCGCGCGACCCACTCGGAGAGGCCCGCCACGTGCAGCACGCGGCTCGCCAGGCGCTGGACCAGCGTCGCACCCTCCAGCGCGACCAGCGGCACCCCCATCCAGAGAGCGTGGAGCGCCGTGGTCTCACCGCTATACGGAAACGGGTCGAGCGCGATGTCGATCTGGGCGAAGCTCGTCAGGAACCTGCGCAGCGGGGCGTGCCCCTCGATCTCGACGCGCTCGCCAGCGATGCCCTCCTCGGCGAACCAGGCACGGTAGCGCTCGCGCAGCACCGGGTCGTCGAAGGCGCCGTATTTGAGCAGGATCCGGCTGCCTTCGATCTGGTGCAGGATGCGCGCGAAGACGGCCACGCCCTGGCGCGTGAGCTTGGCCGGGTTGTTGAAGCAACCGAAGGTCACCTGCCCGCGTTCCACGCAGGGCGGCGGCGCCGGCTCGGGTGCGGGCGGGTGCGCGAAGCAGTTGGAGGAGCGCGGCAGGCGTTCCACGCGCTCCACGAACCAGCGCTCCGCCTCCACCGGGACCGAGTGCGCGTCCGCGATGCGGCAGTCGATCGCTTCGAGCCCGGTGGTGTCGAAGTATCCGATCCAGGAGACCTGCAGCGGCGCCGGCTTGCGCGCGAAGGTCAGCAGGCGATTGCGCGCAGTGTGCCCGGCGAGGTCCACCAAGATGTCGATCTGGTCCGCCGCGATGCGTTCGGCCAGGGCCTGATCCGTCCAGCCCGAACAGGACAGAAAATGGGGTACGAGCGCCGTCAATTCCCGGGTCTTGGCGTCGGGCGAGAGCGCGTCCGAGTAGCAGAAGACCTCGAATCCAGCCGAGTGCGCGCGCAACACCGGCTCCAGGAAATACGCCACGGGATGGCCGCGCAGATCCGGCGAGACGTAGCCGACGCGCAGCCTGCGCTCCGGGTCGCGCGAGCGCGCGCGCGCGGACGCAAAGCGCGCGGGGTGCAGCGCCTCTCGCGAGCCGAAGCGCCGCCCGAAGGCGAGATGCTCGGCGTAGATCTGTTCCGGTGTCACGCTGGGGTCGAGGTGCAGGGAGAAGAGCAGATTGGAAGCCGTGAGGGCGTGGTCCGGCGCGACCTCCAGCGCGCGCCGATAGGACAGGCTCGCCTCGGCAAAGCGCCCTTCGTCCGACAGCGCCGCGCCGTGATTGAGCAGCGCCTCGAGCCGGCGTGGCTCGAGCCGCAGCGCTCGTTCGTGGAAGCGTGCGCTGGCGCATGGTAGCCCCTGACGTTGCAGCGCGGCGCCGATGTTGACCAGCACGGGCACATCGTCGGGGCAGGCCTCGAGGATCGCCTGCCAGCGCGGCCCTGCGAGGCGAAAACGCCCCTGCTTCGAGAGCCAGTCGCCGAGGCGACGGTAGCACGCCGCATCGGCGCTCCCGCTCTCGAACGCCTTCAGCAGATACTCCTGAGCTCGCGGCACGTGGCCCGACTCGAACACCAGGATGCCGAGCTCGAGCAATGTCGACGCCGCCGGCGCGAGCTGCGCCGCACGCTCCAGGCAAGCGATGGCCGTCGCGGTCCGCTGCCGCTGCTGCTCGAGCTTGCCCAGCGCCAGCGCCAGCGCGGCGTCCTTCGGCGTTTTCAACAGATGCGCCACGAGCTCTGCTTCCGGCGGCACAAGACCGCCCCGCAGCTGCATCAGGGCCTTTTGCAAGTTGGCCAGCACCGCAGCGGGCTGGGCCAGCCGGGTGCTCGCCGCCCAGTAGCTGACGACGGCCGGGCCGAGCTGCTCCAGGCGATGCAGCGCGACGCCTTCATTCAGGTGCGCCTCTGCCAGCCACGGGTCAATCCCCAGCGCCTCGCGCGCCGCGCTCAGGGACTCCTCGAGCCGCCCTGCCTCGCGCAGCGCGTTGCTCAGCATGCTCCAGGCCTCGGGCGCCTTGCGATCGAGCTCGGTGGCTCGCTGAAAGCTGGCGATCGCCTGCGGGAGTTGCCCGAGCTCGCGCTCGGCGCGCGCTCGATTGATCAGGATGCCCGCCTGCGGCTCGATCTCGAAGGCGAGACCGAAGGTCTCGATCGCCTCGCGCAACAGGCCATTGCGTCGCTGCGCAATCCCAACGCTGGTGAGCACGCGCACGCTGTCGGGCGCGCGCTCCCGGGCGCCGAGCAGAAAGCGCAGGCCCTCCGCGGCGCGGTTCGCGTGCAGCGCGGCCAGGCCGAGCCCCTCCCAGGCGTCAGGCTGGTCCGGCGCGAGCGCGAGGACCTCGTGGTAAACGCGCGCGGCATCGTCCCAGCGCCGCTCGCGGGCCAGGCTCTGCGCCTGGCCGAGCAGGTGCGTGCATTCGGATTCCGCAGAGCTGCCGAGGGGACCGCTCATGGCGCCGGAGGCATGCGGCCACTGGCCACGCCGCGCGCGAGCTCCAGCTGCTGGGGCAAGCACACCGACAGCGCGTAGCGCTCGACCACCGTGCGCCGCGCCGCCTCGCGCAACGGCGCGAAGCGCTCCGGCTTCTCCAGCGCCTCGGCCATGCGCTGCGCCAGCGCGTCGGCATCGAAGAAGTCGACGAGCAGCCCGTTCTCGCCGTCACGCAGCACCTCTTCCACCGGTCCCGTGCGCGAGCCGAGCACCAGGGCACCCGTGCTCATGGCATCGAACATCGACCAGGAGAGCACGAACGGATAGGTCAAGTACACGTGGCAGGCGCTGAGCCGGAACAGATCGATCAGCGAGCCGTACGGGATATGCCCGACGTAGTGGATGCGCGAGGTGTCGACGCGATCGCGCACCTCATCGAAAAAGATCTGTCGCCAGCTGCCGCCCTTCGGCGGAGCCGCGCCGTAACCGACCTCATCGCCGCCCACCAGCACCACGCGCGCCTTGGGCCGCAGCTGGAACAGCTTGGGCAGGGCGCGCATGAAGGTGTGATAGCCACGGTAGGGCTCCAGGTTGCGATTGACGAAGGTGACGATCTCCTCGCCCCGGTGCAACGTGACGGCGGGGCTGCCCAGCGTCACCGACGACAGTTGCTTGGGTCGCACGAAGTCGGTGTCGATGCCCTCGAACACCGTGCTCATCTTGTCCTGATAGCGCTCGGGGAACTGCGCCCGCTGCCAGCCCGTGGGCGACACGCCCCAGTCCATCGCGTCGAGGCCGGGCAAGATGCAGGCGTTCTTGATGCGAAAGCGGAACGCGCCCTGCTCGCCGAGCAGGAACTCCGGATCGAAGTTCAGGTCGGCTCCGTAGTAGAACTCCTGCAAACACAGAAGCCGCGCCGACTTCCACACGTCCTTCACCAGCCAGGTCTCGCCCCAGCCGGGGTGGCCGATCACCAGATCCGGCGTGAAACCGGCCGCTCGCAGCTCCAGCATCTTGGCGCCGCAGGCATCGGCGCGGATCGTCTTCGACTCGAAGTCGCGCGCCCAGGGGTGCAGCTCCTTGCTGCTGTTGCGCGAGGGCGCGTAGGCGACGTTCTGCACGCCGGGGTACTCGGCCCGATGTGTGATGGCGAGGGCCCTCACCTCGTGCCCCTCGCGCGCGATGGCCGGCGCCAGATAGCGAAATTGGCCAGGAAAGTTCTGGTGAATGAACAGCACCTTCATGGTCTTGGCGCTCGACTCCCCTGGCAGGGCTACGGCGCCCCCGAGGGCGCAAATAAGCCAGCCCTGGCGCGCTCCGGCCTCACCGGAGCGTCAAGCGCCTGGCGCTCGCCCTAGCCCACGAGGCGGCTGACGCATGCCAGCGAAACCGTCGTAGCACCACCATGCCCCCGCGCGTGAAGCTCGTCTCCGCGACCCAGGCCGCCGAGAGTGTATTCTGGGATGCCACCTACCTGGGGCGCAGCCTCAAGCGCATCCCCGAAGCCTTCCGCCCGCCGAGCGCGATCGCCTTCGCCAACACCGGCCCCCGCGCGCGCGGCCTGAGCGAGATCTTCAACCAGGTCCTCGACCAGACCGAGCCCGAGACGCAGCTGGTGTTCCTGCACGACGATGTCTATCTCAACGACTGGTTCCTCGTGCACCGGGTGCTCGAGGCGCTCGAGCGCTTCGACGTCGTGGGGCTCGCGGGCAGCGCCAACCCGGACCTGAGCCAGCCCTCGTGGGGTCTGCGCTTCGACGCCGAGCTGCGCCCGCTGGGCTGGCAGCCGGGTCTCAAACGCTCCGGGAGCGTCAACCACTTCGACTACGCCTGCCCCCACGTGAGCGTCTATGGCCCCACGCCGATGGCTTGCCAGCTGCTCGACGGCGTGTTCCTCGCCGTGCGCACCGCGGCCCTGAAGAACAAGAACGTGCGCTTCGATCCGCGCTTCAAGTTCCACTGCTACGACATCGACCTGTGTCGCACGGCGCTGCAACAGGGACTGCGCATCGGCACCTGGCCGATCGCAGTGACTCACGACAGCGGCGGCAACTTCGCCTCGGAGTCGTTCAAGCAAGCGGCGCGGGGTTACCTCGACAAGTGGCCGCCGCCGGCCGCCGTCGCCTCCTCCACGTGAGCCTCGAGAGTGTGGCTCGCCACCTCGCCACACTCATCCTCATCAGAATGTTCCCACTGCACGCGC
>JAICTU010000422.1 GCA_025936205.1 Polyangiaceae bacterium
ATTGGCTGCCGGCGAATTGGCTGCCGGCGAATTGGCTGCCGGCGAATTGGCTGCCGGCGAATTGGCTGCCGGCGAATTGGCTGCCGGCGAATTGGCTGCCGGCGAATCGTCCCCGGACGCGGGCGGTGTGGCTGCCGTACGATTGTCACCGCTGGAACACGCCAGCACCGCGCCCAGACCCGCCGTGAAGATAAAAAGCTTGCTCATGAGCCTCTCCCGGAGCCTCATCCGGGCTCCAGCGCAAGCTAGCGCGACCCGTGGCATGCCCACAAGCCTCGGTCCGCCGGCACTCGCGGGATGCCCCGAGCACGAAGGCCGCCGGCCCGGCAACGGCTACAGCTGCATCCCGCCCGAAGCCTCGATGCGCTGCCCCGTGATCCAGTGATTTTCCGGCGCCAGCAGCAACGCCACAGCGCCGCCGATATCGTCGGGAAGACCGACCCGCCCGAGCGCCGTCTGGGCAGCGATGTGCTGGTTGACTCCGGCGTTGTCGCGTACCAGCCCGCCATTGAAATCCGTGGCGATCGCGCCCGGTGCGAGCGTGTTGACCGAGATCTTGCGCGGCCCGAGCTCTTTCGCCAGGTAGCGCGTGAGCACTTCGACGCCGCCCTTCATGATGGCGTAGACCGCGGAGCCCGGAAAAGTGAAGCGCGCGAGCCCGCTGGAGATGTTCACGATCCGCCCGCCATCCGCCAGCAGCGGTACGAGCTTCTGCGTCAAGAAGAACACTCCTTTCAGATGCACGTTCGCCATCTCGTCGAACTGCGCCTCCGTCGTCTCCAGGAACGACACCCGCGCCCCCATGCCGGCGTTGTTGACCAGAAAGTCGAAGCTGTCGCGCTGCCAGCGCTGCTTCAGCTCGGCGCGCACGCGCTCCGCAAACGCCGCGAAGCTGGCGCTCTGCGCCACGTCCAGCTCCAGCGCGACTGCCTTGCGTCCGTGTTCGGCGATGGCCTGTACGACCTCATTCGCCTCGCGTGCGCCCGAGCGGTAGGTGATGATGCTGTCGACGCCGCGCTCGGCGAGCTGCAGGGCCATGCTCTTGCCCAGGCCGCGGCTGCCGCCGGTGATGATCGCAATCGAAGAACGCTGTTCGGGATTCATGTCGTCTCCTCCTGCAGCTCAGTCTAGGGCCCGCTGCCGCCTGGACCAGCCCCGCCTCCTTGACAGACTGTTTCGAAAATCGAAACAGTCTGCCCAATGGAGATCGATGCAATTCGCGTCTTCGTGCGCGTGGCAGAGCTGGGCAGCTTCACGCGAGCCAGCGAGCAGCTCGGCCTGTCCAAGGCGCGCGCTTCGCTCCGCATTCAGGGGCTCGAGGCCGAGCTGGGCTGCCGCCTGCTGCTGCGCTCCACTCGCGCCGTGCGCCTGAGCGAGGATGGCGAGCAGTTCCTGCCGCGGGCCAAGCGCCTGGTGCTCGACGCGGACGAGCTGGCCAGCATGTTCCGTGCACCCAGCACGCTGCGCGGACGCGTACGGCTCGATCTACCGATCGGCTTCGCGTGCGAGCATGTCATCCCGCGCCTGCCCGAGTTTCTGGCGGCACATCCCCAGATCGAGCTCCTGGTCAGCACCACCGATCGACGCGTCGATCTGGTGCGCGAAGGCTTCGATTGCGTGCTGCGCGTCGGCAAGCTCTCCGACTCGGGGCTGATCGCCCGCAAGCTCGGCGTGCTGCCGATGGTCAACTGCGCGAGCCCCGGCTATCTCGCGAAGCACGGCACGCCGGCGGCGCTCGCCGATCTGGAGCGGCACTGGATGGTCGGCTACTCGCCGCTGCTCGGCGGCGCTCCGCCCAGCTTCGAGTATCCGGACGGCAAGAGCTTTCGCGAGCTGCCCATGCGCAGTCTGATCAGCGTCAACGGCACGGACGCGTATCGCGCCGCGTGCGTCGCCGGCCTGGGCATCATTCAAGTGCCTCGCATCGGCGCGCGCGCCGGCCTCGCCTCCGGAGAGCTGGTCGAGATTCTGCCCGAGCTCCAGTGCGAGCGCATGCCCGTGTCACTCGTCCAGGGGCACCCTGCCAAGGCGCGCGAGCCCGTGCGCGCGTTGATGAACTGGCTCGCGCGCTTGCTCGTACCGCACGTGCGTTGAGGCTGGAGTTCAGGGCATGCCCGCAGAACGCCGGCGGGCCCGGCCTCGCCGAGCCCGCTTCGCAGCTGCTTCACGCGCGCCCGAGCTCGCGTCGGCGCTTCAGAGCTTCGGCGGCTCCAGTTTCGGCACGTTCACCGGCTTCGGCGCTTCCAGGCCCTTGCCGGGATCCAGCGACTTCGCCGGGTCGATCGGCTTGGCGGCGCCACCGCCCTCCAGCTTGAAGGTGATGCGCTCGTTCTTGCGGCGCGCCGTTTCGCTGTCCGCGGGCACCAGCGGCTCGCCGCCGCCGAGACCGCGCGCGGTCAACCGCGCCGCAGCGACGCCGTGCAGCACCAGAGCATCGCGCACGGCGTTCGCGCGCTCCGTGCTGAGCGTCATCCCGGAGGGACCGGCGTCCGCGGTGTGACTCTGCACCTCGATGCGCCCGATCTCTGGATGCGCCTCGATGAACGGCGCCAGCTCCTGCACCGCGATCAGCGCCTCGCGCGAGAGCTTGGCGGAGCCCTCTGCGAACGTGATCGGCGTCACCAGGTCCAGCTGACCCTTGCCGACACGCACGGCCGGCTTGGTCGGCACGGGAGCGAGCACGAAGCGTTGGTCGAGCTCTTGCAGCGGCTCCACCCCGAGCTTGGTCACGCTCTTCAGGTAACCGGGAGCCTGGATGGTGATGATCGTCGAACCTGGTGGCACGTTCTCGAAGCGGAAGGCTCCGACCTCGTCCACCTGCAGTTCCAGCTCGCGCCCGAGCACGTCGGTGATCCGCACCGAGGCGCCGCCGATGGCCTCGCCGCTGACGTTATCCGTCACGCGACCATTGATATTGCTCACCTTGGGCGTGGGCTCGAGCGCACAGGTCACTGGCGTCACGCCGGGCAGCGGATCCGCCGCTGCGGCAACCGGACTGGAGGCGAGCCCGCGCCCGCTTCCCGGTGCCACGGCTTCCGGCGCAAACGCAGCGGGGCCGGGCGCAGCACCGCTCGCCGGCGCTGCTCCGGGTGCAACAGGCGAAGCAGGCGAGCCGGGCTCGCCCGTGGCGCTCACGTCCACGCTGCAGGTGCTCTCCTTGTAGCCCGGCGCCGTGATGCGGAAGGTATATCGGCCTGGTTCCAGCGGCCCGGTGACGAAGCGCCCCTCGCTGGTCGTGATCAAGCCCGTGAGGTCGCGTCCGTCGAAGTGGATCAGCGCGTCGGCGATGGCGTTGTTGGTGTCCTTCTCGATCACCAGACCGTGCACGGAAAGCTCGGCTGCTTGCGGGGCAGCCGCCGCGGGCGCGGCGATCTGCTGGATCTCCACCTTGGGGTGCGTGTCTCCCGCGTAGCTGAGCCCGAACCAGACCGTCCACGGCACCTCCGGCGCGACCTCCACCAGGAAGTCGCTGGCGGCCCCCGTCGCGAGATCCATGGCGCCCGTCAGCCCCAGCCCTTCGGGCCACCACGAAGCCGCTTGCCACGGCAACACGCGCAGACCCGCGCTCAAGCGCGACGGCGTGGTCGAGAACTTGGCGCGATCGCGCAGACAGCTGTCGCCCACCAGGTTGGTCTCGCGCTGGCAGGTATAGCCCTGACGGTTGGCAGGGATATCGATGCTCCACTCCAGGAACGGGCGCGCCGTGTTGAACGTACCTTCTGCGCCCAGACCGAACTGCAGAAAGTCGACGCGGTTGATATCGAGCGCAAAGCGCTCGATGCGATCCACCGTTCGCTGCTGCTGACTCTCGAAATCTCTGACGAGATTTCCGGAGTTGTCGAAGTAGTACGCAAAATTCACGTGAGCGCGCAGCGGGATCGGATCCTCCGCGCGGCGCGAGAAGTCGGCCGTGCCGAGCGCACGGATGCCCATGTTGATCGAGTCGATGCCCGAGATGCCCACCTGACCGCTGCCGGTCGAGAACCCCAGATCGAGCGCGCCGCCCGCGCTGAAGATCTGACCGTGCTCCGTCGGCGTGAACAGCTTCACACCCAGATTCCAATCGCCCACGACCTGCTTCAGTTGATCGACGGGGCGATTGGTCGAAGTGCTGTGCGAGAACACGCCCGCGTAGGCTTCGAGGTAGTCGGTCAGACTCGCCGACAAGAACAGGTCCGCGGAGACGCGGCTGATGTCATCGCTCAGATCGGCGCCCTGCCCGTTGCTGGGGCAAGACGGACACAGAAACCCGTTGCCGCTGTAGAAGCCGGTGAGCAATGAGAAGCGGAAGGTGCCGGGCGCGCCCGAATCGGCGCTCAGCACCCGCATCAGGCCGGTGGCACCCAGCAAGCCGCTGGTGAGCGAGAGCGAACGCTCGCGCTCCTCGGGCGTGCGCTGCGCTTTCTCGCTGCTGTCCGCGGGCTTCGCAGGCGCGGTCTCGCTGCCTTCCTCGTCAGGTGGTTGCGCAGCTTCCGTCTCCGCCCACTCCGGGGGCTCCGCCAGAGGCGCGGCGGCAGCGCCGGGCGCAGCTGCGGGCGGCGGGGCATCCGTGGCGGCACCCGGTGGCGGATCGGCAGCGGCCTTGGGCGGGGGATCCAGGCCCTGTGCACCAACGGGGAATGCCAGGGTGAGCGTGGAGCAACCGACCAGTCTCGAAAGCCACCGGGACAACGTCATCTAACCGCGCAGTGTTATTGCTCGGCCGAACCTCTGCAAGTTGCTCGAGGGAACTCCGGCTCGTTATGCTGACTGCAAAGTGGCCGAACCCCTTATTCAAGTCGAAGGTTTGCGCAAAACCTATCGGCAGGGCTTTTGGATGCGGCGCGTGGAAGCGGTGCGAGGCATCAGCTTTCAGGTCACCCCGGGCGAAGCTTTTGGCTTCCTGGGCCCGAACGGCGCCGGCAAGACCACCACGATCAAGATCTTGATGGGGTTGATGCGTCCCACCGGGGGACGCGTGCAGCTCTTCGGAATGCCCGTTCCGCACCGGCGCAGTCGCGAAAAGGTCGGGTTCATGCCGGAGAACCCGTATGTTTACCCGTACTTGACGCCATGGGAATTCGTGGAGGCCTGCGCGCGTCTCTCTGGATTGCGCGGAAAAGTGCTGCGCGATCGGGTGCAGCGCGTGCTGGAACAGACGGGCATCGCCTACGCCGCCACGCGCCAGGTGCGCCGCCTGTCCAAAGGCATGCTGCAACGCACCGGGCTCGCGGCCGCACTGGTCGCGGATCCCGAGCTGCTCGTGCTCGACGAACCCATGAGCGGCCTCGATCCGACGGGGCGCAAAGAGGTGCGCGACTTGATCCTCGACGAGCGCCGGCGGGGTCGTACGATCTTTTTCTCCACCCACATTCTCTCCGACGTCCCTCAGCTTTGCGATCACGTCGCCATTCTGCAAAAAGGGCAGACGGTGCTCGCGGGGCGCCTGGAAGACCTGCTCACGGGGCAGGTACAGCGCACCGATGTAGCACTCGCGGGCGAGGCCGCGGACTTTCGCGCCGAGTGGGAGCGCCGGGGCCTGCCGGCTCGCGCCGAAAAGGGCTGTCTGGTGCTGGAGGTGCCGCCACAGGTCGCGGTCGCCGAAGTGCTGAAAGACGTGCTCTCGCGTCGCCTGGAGGTGCTGGAAGTCGCGCCGCGCTACCAGACGCTGGAAGAGCTCTTTGTGAGCAAGGCCCAAGCGGGCGACTGAGCAGGGATCACCCTCAGAAGCTGCCGCTGACGGCCGTTCCGGCGCCATCCGACAGAATCCAGGTCTGCACTTGCAGGCGCCGCGCCGGCTCGGGGGGTGCGTCGCTCGGCTCTGGCTGCGCGATCTCGTTCGCTACATACAAGCTCGCGCCTGTCATCAGGCTCACGCCACCGAGTACGGAGCTCCCCAGGCCTGCGTACGCCACCCCGCGCGAACCGCCGCTGGCGGCCAGAAGCACAAACCCAGCTCCCCCGGCGATGCCTCCGCCGATCACCAGGCGCTTCGCCCAGCGCTCCACCGCACTCGGCTTCGGGCGAAAGCTGGACACGCTTTGATTTTGTTTGGGTTGGCGCGGTACGGCCTCGCTCGGCGCTACAGCCCGGTCGGGCGACGCCTGTGCCGGCGGCAGCTCGGTCGGGATCGACAAGCCGATGCTGCGGTGTTCGCCCTGAGCGATGCGCCAGTGGCCGACCTGACGCACTTCCCCACCGACCTCGATGCTGAGGGCATGGGTGCCGGGCTGGACGGGAAACGCCACCCCCACGCGCGAAGGCGGGATCGCTTCGCCGTCGAGGCGGAGACTCACCGACGCGGACAGCGCCGCGCTGGTCACAATCTGGAGCCAGCCGAGGCGCTGTTCCAGCTCCCGTCGCTCCACGGCTCCCGCCGCCTGGGCGGCGCGACAACGGGGGGAAGAGCTCTCCATCAGCTCGTCATAGCTATCGAGCGCCGCCACCCATTGACCCGTGTGGAACTGGGCGCGGGCCAGGCACAACCAATCTTCTGGGCGGCGCTGCTGGCGGTCGACCTCACGCAGCAGCTGCGCTGCTGCGCTCCAGCGCCCGAGCCGGCAGGCACCGGCGGCCTGGGTCACCGAGCGCGCCGTTTCGGCACGGGCGCTCGACGCATGAGCCAGCAGCACCGCTGCACTCGCTGCGAAGCCGGCGCGAACCAGGATCGATCGATGAGGCATGCGGCGTGCTCCGGGTCAGAGGGCGGCGGCTCGAGTCGCTAGCGTAATCTGCAGGAGGCGATCGGGCAATCACCACCCGTTCAACCGGTCGCGCGCCTGCGAGCGACGATTCCGTGGAACGCGCGCCAGTCGGCGCCCCCGAGCTCGCGCAGCAAGATCAGAGCGAGCAGGTACGAGCCCCCCACCAGGAGCGAGAACGCGGGCGTGAGCAGCGGCCTCGCCACGGGCAAGAGCCGGGCGACGCCCACGGCGCAGGCCAGCGCCGCCAGCACGCGGAGCACGCTGGCAGCGTCGACCACCGCGCCCGCCACCTTGCGCACCAGGAACGCCGCCACCAGCGTCGCTGCCAGCAGGGCCACCGAGGTCGCTAGCGCCGTATGCCAGAGCAGCTCTGGACCGAACGGCAACCCGCGCACCTGGCCCAAACACAACCCGACCACGAGCAGACAGGCGAGGCCGGTCACGAGCAGGCTCAGCCGCTGCTGCGCCAGGCTGTTCAGCACCGCGGTGAGCACCCCCAGCAAGGCCAGATTGCCGAGCCCGAGCGCCAGCACCTGCATCGGCGCGGCTGCCAGCGTGGCCACTTCGGCGCCGAACACGAGCCGCAGCAGCGGGCTCGACAGACCGCACGTCACGCTCACGATCAGGCCCGCCGTGATCAGCGCCAGGCGCACGCCCTGCCGCACGTAGCGCGCGAGCGCGACGGCGTCCGCATCGCGATGCGCGCGCGCCAGCATCGGAAACAAGACGATGCTGACCGAAATCACCAGCTGATAGGGCAAGAAGCAGAAGAGCTGCGTCGCCCGGTACGCGCCGACGAGCGGATCGGCGGCGGTGGGGTCCAGCCCGGCACGCAGCGCGGCATCCGCGCTGAAGCGCCGGAGCAACAACTGATCGGCCTGGAACAGCAGATTCAGCAGCACCTGCCCCGCCAGGATCGGGCCGATGTAACGCAGATAGCCGTGGCGCAGATCGCTGGAGCCGCGCCCCTGCTTCTGCACGGCGCCCCCTGCCCCGAGCCCCACCTTGCGCTCCGCGACCAGCAGCACGAGCAGCGAGCTCCCGGCGAAGCCGAGAGCGGCGCCTTCGACACCGCCCAGCTCGGACGTGCCCCAGCGCTCGAACACCAGCGCTCCTCCGATCAGCCCCAGCGTGCGCAGCGTGGCCGCCAGCGCGTCCAGCCCCGCTTGCGACACGAAGCGCGTCTGACCGTTCAGCGCGCCCACCAGCGGCGCGTACAGGCCGTAGATCACCAGCACGAGGCTCAGCACGCGCAGCGCCGTCACGATGTGACCGGCGCCGGTCCAGACGCCGAGGCTGGGGGCCAGCGCCAGAAAGCCTGCGCCCAGCAGCAGGGCGAGCGCGACGTGCACCTTCAACGTGCGCCGCAGCGCGTGCCCGCGCGAGCCCTGTGGCGCGGTGGCCACCGCATGGCTCACCCCCAGGATGGAGGCGGCCACGATCGGATTGTAGACGATGCTCGCTGCTGCCAGCGAGCTCGACAGCGCGCCATA
>JAICTU010000332.1 GCA_025936205.1 Polyangiaceae bacterium
CGGCTCGCGGGCGCCGAGCGCGATCAGCAGCCGATGTTCGCTGATCCGCAGTTCGCCGATCCGGAGGGCGGCGATCTGAGCTTGCTGCCCAACTCTCCGGCGATCGACGCCGCGCTGCCCGTGCCCGACGCGAGCGCGACCGATGTGGATGGAGGCGCGCGCAGCCCCTCGGCGCCCGATCTGGGTGCATACGAGCGCCAGTAGCGTCAGAGCCGCGCCCCGAGCGCAAGGCCGACGGGCCTGCAGTTCCGTGCCCGTGAGCAAGATTCGCATGACGCAGGTCGGGCCTGTGTAGTGCAGCGCGTAGATGGAAGCGTCGCGCGGGCGTCCAGCGCGGGCTCGCGATTGCAACCACAGATCCGAGGCGCTAGCGTCCGCGCCGTCATGCGCACCACTTCGTTCAACAGCGGCTGGCAATTTGCAGCTCCCTCCTGGCTCGACGGCAGCGGCAAGGGGGTCAAGCTCGGCTTCTCCAGCCTGGAATGGCTGCCGGCGCAGGTGCCCGGACACGTGCATCTGGACCTGATCCGGCACGGCATCATCGCCGACCCCTTCCAGGGCCGCGCCGAGCTGGGCTGCCAGTGGGTGGATGAAACGCCCTGGTCCTTTCAGAAGAGCTTTCGTTTCACGCGCGATGCGGCGCTACCGCGGCAAGTGCTGCGCTTCGCCGGGCTCGACACGGTGTGCCGCGTGTCGCTGAACGGCGCGCTCCTGGCCGAGCACGACAACATGTTCCTGCCGCTCGAGCTCGACGTGACGAGCCAGCTGAGGGAGGGGGAGAACGAGCTGCGTATCGACTTCGAGTCGGCCGCGCGCGTGGGCCGCGAGCGGCGCGCGCGCTTCCTGCAGCAGGAAGGCATGCCCGACGACGTCGCACGCTTCGACGAGCGCGCCTTCGTGCGCAAGGCTCAGTACATGTTCGCCTGGGACTGGGGTCCCCGTTTGACCTCGGCGGGCATCTGGCGCGACGTGAGCTTGCTCGAGTACCGGGCGCGCCTGACCGATGTGCGCGTGCAACAAAAGCACCTGCCCGGGGGCGAGGTCGAGCTGCGCTTCGAGAGCGAGATCGACGTGAGCGGTCTGGGCGCCGGTGCGCGCTGCCAGGTGTGGCACCGCGTGGAGGGCGTGGCCGCGCCCGTGCCCGACGGACAGAGCGTGCGGCTGCAGCAGCCCGAGCTGTGGTGGCCCGCGGGGCTCGGAGCGCAGAAGCTGTATCGGATCGAGAGCTTCCTGCTGCCTGCGGAGGCGCCCGGCAGCGACGCGCATGCGGCGCGCGCGCTCGACACGCGCACGCAGCGCATCGGCCTGCGCACGCTGCGCCTGCTGCGCGAGCCTGACGCGCAGGGCGAGTCGTTCGAGTTCCAGATCAACGGCAAGCCGCTCTGGGCGGTGGGCGCCAACTGGATCCCCGATCACTCCTTTCCGTCGATCGTCGATCGCGCGCGCCTGCGCGCTCAGCTCGGGCACGCCCTGGACATGAACATGAACCTGCTGCGCATCTGGGGCGGCGGCGTGTACGAGAGCGACGACTTCTACGAGCTGTGCGACGAGCTCGGCTTGCTGGTCTGGCAAGATTTCCCCTTCGCTTGCAGCTATGTGCCGGACGGCGAGGCCGAGCAGGCTGTGCTGCGCGTGGAGGGCGAGGCCAACCTGCGCCGCCTGCGCAACCACCCGAGCCTGGCGCTCTGGTGCGGCAACAACGAAAACCTCACCATGTGGCACTCCAAGTGGGGACGGCCCGCGCCACAACCGTCCCGCTACTACGGCGAGCGGCTCTACGACGGCACCCTGCCGGCGCTGGTGCAACGCTTCGACGCCGATCGGCCTTACATCGCGTCGTCCCCGATCGGGGGCGAGAACGCCAACGACGGCGACATCGGCGACCAGCACTACTGGGACGTGTGGCACGGTCGCGGCGACTGGAAGTACTACAAGGACTCGACGGCGCGCTTCGCCTCCGAGTTCGGCTTCGCCAGCGCGCCGGGGCGAGCTGCCTGGCGGAAGATCTTCGGCGGCGACGCCGAGGGGCTGCGGCGCGACGTGCGCGACCCGCTCGCGCGCTGGCACGACAAGACCGGCAAGGGCTACGACACCTATGTCGGCTACGTGGAGCTGCACTACCCCCAGGCGCGCGACCTGGAAGAGTTCAGCTACTACTCCCAGCTCAACCAGCGCGACGCGCTGCGCTTCGGCATCGAGCACTACCGGCGCAGCAAGGGCTGCCGCGGCAGCTTGATCTGGCAGCTGAACGACTGCTGGCCCGTGCAGAGCTGGGCCGTGCTCGACTCCGAGGGCACCTACAAGGCGGCCGCCTACGAGCTCCGGCGCCTCTATGCTCCGGCGCACATCAGCCTGGAATATGAGCCAGGCCAGGAGCGGCTCCAGCTCTGGGCGATGCTCGACAACGCGCACGTGGCAGTGCAGGGCGACGTGCGCCTGGAGGTACGCCGCACGAGCGACGGCCAGGTGCTGGAGAGCTCGACCCAGCGCGTGGAGCTACAACCGGGCGAACGCCGCGCCTGCCTCGAGCTGAGCGTCGGGGCCTTCGCTGCGGCGGAGACCTTCGTATACGCAACCTTCCTCGGCAGCAGCACCTTCCGCCTGCTGTGCGAGCCCAAAGACGCTCAGCTCTCGCCGCCGCGCCTGAGCGCCTCGCGCCACGCTGACGGCGTGCTGCTGGAGAGCGATCGCCCGGTGATCGACCTGTTCCTCTGGGATCCCGAGGACCAGCTCGAGCTCCTCGACAACTTCCTCACGCTGCCGAGCGCCGGTCAGGTCCTGGTGCGCGCTCGCGGTAACCTGCATCAGCTCGCCGCTCGCAGCCTGGCGGGGCGGCATCCGCTCGAGATCTGAGGAAGAGCGGGCTTTGCGACGCGCTGTGCGGCACAAAGCCCGCTAACCATCCCCATCCTTTGCTGATACCGGTACAGCATCGGCGGGGTCGTCGAGCGCGAAGAGTTGCATCTGGATCAACGCCACGCGCTCGACCGGGCTCGACTGCGCGATGACGGTGCGCGCCTGCTGCAGGAACTCGCGGGCGAGCTGCTTGAGTCGCAACAGGTCGCGCTCCGAGACGGCGCACACGTTGTAAGCGAACATGCCCTTCACGTGCTCGGCGCGCTCGGCGGCGACTCCCACCCAGAACGCGCGCTGGCGCGCGGCGGCTTCCGGATCGACGCGCAGATCCACCGGCGCGGCCTCGTCCACGCACCAGCGCCCGGCGCGCTGAGTGATCTGCCCACTCAGGGCCAGCGTCTCCAGCGCCTGTCGCTCCAGATCCGGATCGAGCCCGAGCCGAGCCGCGATCCAGCCGTCCCGATGCGTGGGCAACGCCTGATACTCAGCCAGCTCGAGCGCCCGCGACACCGGCTGTGTCCAGGGCAGCTCGTAGGCTGCGCGGCGCGCCGCTTGCTGACTCTGCCACAGCCGCGCCAGGCTGGGTAAGCCCGCCGGGTCGGCGAAGGGAGCGATCCAGTCCCCGACCCTCTGTGTTGCTGCGTGCAACACATGGAGGAAGTCGGGCAGGCGCGGCTCGGCCGTGCCCTTGAACCAGCGCGAGAGCGCGAAGCGACTGATGCCGGTGGCGGCGGCCAGCTCCACGATCGGCGTGCGCCCGCGCTGGTCGCGCAGGAAGGAGGCCACCGCCGCCGGCGACGTGACCAGCTTCACGCTGCCCAGCCAGGCCGGCGCGCGCACGTAAAAGCCGCTCAGCGCGGGCCGCACGGCGACCCGGCAGCTCTCCGCAAAGCGCAGGAATTCCGCCGCCGTCGGGTAGCTGCGCCCCGACTCCCAGGCGTATACCACGTTGCTGCGGAACCCGAGGCGGCGGCTCACGGTCTGCTGAGAGCGCCGCCCGCGCACCCCGCGCACCAGCTCCGACGCCAGCTGTGCGTAGTCCATGTTGGTAGATTCGCACATCCACGAGCGATCCGGAGCCAATAAATGTGCTCTGCGGCACTAGCTTGCACGTCGGGAGGGCGGCATATTCAGGGTCAGGAGGAGTCACCGCCATGCGAACTCTCTATCTGCTGCCTTTGTGTTCCGACCCGTTACTGGTCTGTGCCGGCTTGATCGCTGCGGCCGCCCTCGGTTGTGGCAGCGGCGGGCAGAGCTTCGACGATGGCAGCGGCGATCTCGGCAAGCGCAGCCACAGCGATCCAGCGCCGCAGCGCCCGCTCTCGGAGCAGCCGAACTTGCGCATTATCTCGGTGCCGCTCGAAGAGCGTGGCAGCCTTCCGTACCGCAGCGCACTTTCGTACTTTTCGCTCAGCTTCCTGGGCGATCTCGACGCGGACGGCCTCTCCGACTTTGCCGTGCTGAATGGAGAGAACGCGAACCTGGAGCTGACCGCGTACATCTTTTATGGTCGCACGGCGTTCCCTGACGAGATCGCGCTCGCCGACGCCGATTTGCAGATCGAACGGGTGGGCGAGCTGGCTCCGCTCGGCGACTTCAACGCGGATGGCATCGACGACGTGGCGTTCTTGGAGCTGAGCGACAGCGGCCTTCCCGGCAGGGCGAAGCTGTGGCTGGGTTCCAGAGCGCGTGAGGTCGGAGCCATCGCCGCGGCCGATGTACCGGCGCACTTCCTGGCGCTCGGCGATCCCAGCGCGCCTTCGTTCGGGCTCATGACCCCCGGCGATGTGAATGGTGACGGTCTCAGCGACGTCGTCGTCAACGGGCCGAGACCGGCGCAACTGGTCTTCGGTACGTCGGACCCCGCAGCGGACGACAGCCCCCGTGTCAACCTCGACCTCTCGTTGCAATCGCAGGGGAGTGACGCCGTCGGCGATCTGGACGGCGATGGCATCGATGACCTACTGGCGTTCGGCAGCCGGGGCACCGTGCTCTACTATGGCCACGGTGGTGGCTGGGGTACGTCCTCCGACACTCTGGAGCCCGATGCCGTGTTCAATGGCTGGATGCGTGGCTTCGGCGATTGGGACGGCGACGGTTACAGCGACCTCGCGCAACTCGTGGACATCTACACGTCCGGCGCTGATGCCGAGCAGCCCCAACAGGTCCGGCACGAAATGGTGTTGTCTTACGGGAGCGCAGAGCGCTTCAGCGGCGTCGTCATTCCCCCGCGCCCCCCGGCAGACGCGAAGTATTCTTTCGATGCCAAGTTCACGCGAGGGGACATCAATGGCGATGGACAGCCGGACCTCATCTTGGGCTCACCGGATTCGTCAGCGAGCCCGGCCGATTCGGATCCCATCTTCTTTGATGGCCCACATTCGGCAGGTGCCGTGTTCTACCAGCGCGCGACCGGTACGCGCAGCGCTGAGCTTAGCTTCGGTGAGCTCAATACGGCATTCCGCGGGCGTGATGGCTCGGGCGACCGCGTTGGCTTGTCTGTGGCGTCGGGCGGCGACGCCAACGGCGACGGCTTTCAGGACCTGCTCATCCTGCGCAACCCCACCCCCGACGACCCCGTCGAAGCGACGCTGGTCTTCGGCGGAAGCGGGCTCTAGCGCTCCTCGGACCGCGGCGCGGCCCCGCCCTCAAGGCTCTGCGTTGGACGTGCGCGGCAGCGGCTCGCGCGTGGCCTCCGCAATGTTCGACTCGTCCAGGTCGAGCGCGTACTCCTCGCGCCCGCTGGTGTACACGAAGGGGCCACCGTATTCGTCCTCCGTCACCTGGTCGCGGCGCCCGGCTTCCGACTCTTCGCCGGAGGTGACCGCTTCGACGAAGGCCTCGCCGAGCTCTTCCGCCAGCGGGTCATCGCTGCGGCTACCGTCGAGCAGGAAGGCACGAGCGGAGTCGGGCCCGTCGTCTTCGTTACGGTTCTCGCGCGCTTTCGCCAGCAGCTCGCGCGCGTAGGTGGGGTTGATATGGCCGGTCGCATCGCGCCGCTGGAGCGGACTCGTGGTGCGGGGTGTCCCCGCAGGATTGTTGGGCTTGTGCATGGGGGACCTCATTCTCGTTTGCCAGAGCGCATAGCCGTCCCTCTTGCCGCTTCCCCAGCGTTGAAGAGCGCCACTGCAGTGACCCGTGTTCTGCCGAAGGGCGCCGGTCGAATGCCGCGAGATCTCACTCGCTCAGCTCATGGGACCTCACGATCCGCGCGGCTTCGACGATGCAGCAGTAAAATAGCGCTTTTTGAGGCATTAGCAAACTGGGTAAGTTTGGACTCTCGACCGCGTTAAGGGCACGGCGCCTGCATGGCGACGCAGATGCCCCTGCGCTGCGCGAGCACGAGCCCGGATGTTTGCCTGCGGTACCTGGCGATACCGCGGCGATGACGGCGCCGTTTCGCGTTGCTCCGGGCTCAGCCGCTGTGCTGCGGAAGGCGCTGCCGAGCGCTCACAAGCACTCGAGCTTGAGCCTGCGGATGTTGTTGTTGTCGAAGAAGTACGGAGGATTGCAGTCGGCGCTGGCGCTGCTGTGCTTGGCGTTGTGCGAAGCCGTTTCGCGCCGTGGCGACGCGGTTGGCTTGGCCACGGCCGCCGCTGTGTGAGCCGCTGGCTCAGGCTTTGCATCGCTCTTCGAGGCAGGCTTGGCCTCTAGCTTCGTGCCCGCAGAGCTGGGCTTTGGATCAGGCTTTGCAGCACGATCCGCACGGTTGGACCCAGCGTGAGCTCCAGCCATCCCGCCGCTGCGTGCGGCGGAGCCCTTTTCCTTTTCACTGCCTTCGTCTTCCTCGTAGCCATCGTCGGGCGCTCGCGGAAGGTCGTCGGTCTGCAGGATCACAGGGAGCTCCTCGGCAGCCGGGTGTGCGCCGTTGCGCGTCGCGCGCGCCGTGCCGGCGGGCGCGGAACGCAGACGGCCCTCTGCCGTGATCTCAGTCCCTGGCGCGGCGGCGGAGGCGCCGCCGTTGCGAGGGGAATCATCGTTGTCTGGCCAGCTCTGGAAGCCCCAAGCGAGAAATGCCGCGCCCGCGCCGAGCAGGGCGCCCGCGACCAGCCCCCGTGTCCGGTTGACCTGGAAGAAGTGCGCCAGCGGCGACTGCGCTGGTGCGCGCGGTAGGCGCGGCGGAGCAGTGGCTCGCGCCGCCTCCAGCATCAGCGCGCTGCTCATGCGCGGCGGCGGGGGCAGGGAAATGGGCGCGTATCCCGCAACGGGTGGCGGGCGCGAGCTCGGCGGACGATCCGGCAGTGGCGGCGGGCCGCTGGACGGACGCGGAAGCGGCGGCGGAGAGACTGGCCGCGGTGAGAATGGCTGCGGTGAGAATGGCTGCGGTGAGAATGGCTGCGGTGAGAATGGCTGCGGTGAGAATGGCTGCGGGGGCGCAGACGACGGTGACGGCGCGGGAGAACGCTCCGTGGGCGGATGCTGCGAACCGGGCGAATTCGGGGGCGCCCACGAGGGTAGATCCCAGCGCACGGTGCGCTCTTCCGTCTCGAAGTCGCTGTCCAGCTCGCGAGGCGCTGCCCCTTCGTCATCGGGATAGCCAGCGCTGGCCTGGGAGACCTCTGCACGGGCGCCGCCCAGGGCGCGCGCGAACTCGCTCGCGAACCGCCGCGGACCGAGCAGTCTCGAGCCGAAGTCCTTGGCAAACACGCGCGCGAACCAGATGTCGATCGCGGGCGGCAGGTCCGCGCGATAGTGGCTCGGCGGTGCGAATTGAGCGTTGCAGATGGCAACACGGACGCCCTCTGCCGTGGAGGCCTCGAAGGGCAGCGTAGTGGTCAACAGCTCATACGCGAGCACTCCCAGCGCCCAAAGATCGGACGCGGCGCTGCTGCCGGTGCCCTGGAGCAGCTGCTCGGGAGAGAGATACCCTTGCTCGCGCGAAGGCGCGTCGGGCGTGAGCGCGGACGATGACTCGTTGGCCCAGGTATCGCTCGTCACATCGCCAAAATTGGCGATCTCGAGGAACGGCTGGCCCGCGGTCTCGGTCAGAAACAGATGCTCGGGGCAGAGGCTGCCGTGAAAGAGGCCGAGCGGATGCGCTTTGGCGAGTACGCCCGCGGCTTGCTCCAGCACCGCAAGGACTTCGAAGCTCGAGAGCGGACCCGCCAGCAGCCGCTGGTTCAGGCTCCTGCCCTCGAGCAGCTGGGTGACGATGAACGGCACCCCTCGGACGCGACCCTGTTCGAGGATCTGCAACAAGTGCGGATCGCCGATGCGCGCCGCGCTGCGCGCCTGACGCAAGAAGCGATCGACCTCTTCGGGCGCTGGTGGGTTGGCTGCCGCCACACTGCTGGCATCCGGCGGGGCAAACTTGACCGCTACCTCGATCTGCAACGTGAGCTGATCGGCGACCCACACGTTGAGGCCGGGTGCGCCCGTGACCGGCCGGACCAGCTGTAGATGGGGCGCGATGCTGAGACCGGGCGCAGGCTTGAAACTTCCGCGCGGCGAGTTCAGCCAGCGCGACGGCGGTGGTGCCCCCGCCAAACCGCTGCGGGGCGCGGGGTGCCCCCGCAAAAGATTGCTGGCTCCAGACACCCGTTGTGCTCCCGAGGAACGCCACAGTAAGCCGCCCGGCCAAGGTGGGGTCAAGAAAAAACCCAGGAAGAATGCTGGCGTCCGACCGGCTGCTTCTGCGGCCAGGTAGGTCCCGAGCGCAGGGCATTGCGGCAGTAGAAGCGGATCGAGCCGCAGGATCCGCCCTGCGCGGAGCCGCTCATGCTCCCCGAGGGGCCTCAGTGCGCCGAGCGTCGCGCGCGCTGCCGCGTCGCTCGTGCCCCGCTTCGGTTCGCCCAGTGCGCTCTTGTCTCTCTGGGGTACGCGCTGTCGCCCGGCGCCTCCAGCGAGTGCCCCGAGAGCGAGCTGCCCGGGATCGCATCGAGCAACTGCTGGAGAGGGCGTGCTGCCTCCGGCGAGTGCCGAGCGCGCGGTCGCGGCAGAGCCACCGTCACGCAGCGCTGCACGCGCCACTCATCCAGCAGCAGCACCCGATCGGCGAGCATTCCGATTGGAAATCGAGCGCTTACGAGAGCCGAGAAAAAATCTCGCGCGCCTGTCGATCCGTGCGGTCCCGATTCGACGTGTCAGTAGAGCCCCTCGGGGCTCCTCGAACCTTCAAGCCACGAGGACCACCATGACCAGCACTGCCTTCCCCCAGATCACCAGCACCGCTTCTGCCTCCGTCTCGGGCTCCGCCCCCAGCTCTATTCCGAGCCCTTTCACGCGCTATGCCACCATTGGCGCCCGCTGCGCGCTCGGCTTCGTGTTCTTCGCCAGCGGCCTGGCGGGCCTCTTGAACCTGGTCCCGCCGCCCAGCACGCCGATGCCCGAAGGAGCGATGGCCCTGGGCGCAGCGCTGCTGAAGACGGGCTACATGTTCCCGCTGATCAAGGGAACCGAGACGCTCGCCGGCGCGCTGCTGCTCGCCAACTGCTTCGTGCCCCTCGCCCTGGTGCTCCTGGCACCGGTGCTGGTGAACATCGTGGCCTTCCACGCCTTCCTCACGCCTGGTGAGGTGGGGCTGCCGATCGCCCTGCTGTGCGTCGAGCTATTCCTGGCCTGGCGCTACCGCGCCGCCTACCGCCCGCTGCTCACGCGACGCGCGGCGCTCGCCTGAGCAGGTCAGATACCAACCGAGCACCGCGGAGCTGGCGCAGGATCGCGAGCACCAGATCCAGGCCGTGGCCATCGTGCAGGAGTGGCGTGGACGCCGCGCTGAGCCGTTTGCTCGAGACGCCGCACAGCTGATCTGTGCGGTCATCCGCGGTCGAGCACGCGGCGCACCTTCTCGAGCAGCCCCGCGCTGGTGAAGGGCTTGCCCAGGAAGTCCGTCTCGCTGCCGGCGGAGCCGCCGTCGACTAGCACCTGTGGCGAGTAACCGGAGAGATACAGCACCTTGATCTTCGGCTTGCGGTGGCGCAGCTCCACCCCCAGCTCCTGGCCGCTCATGCCCGGCATGGAGATGTCGGTGATGACGAGCGCGACGTCGCGCGTGGAGCGTTCGAGGGCGTCCAGCGCGAGCCGTCCGTTCTCCGCCACCAGCACCTGATAGCCGGCGCGCTCCAGAATGCGCCGGGTCACGTTGCAGACCGCGAGATCGTCTTCCACGACCAGCAGCAACTCGCGACCTGAATCGGCAGAAGTTCGGTGATCGGGCCGGGGAGGGGGCCGCGAGGCCATGCTGCTGCGGGGCAGGTACACGTGCACCGTGGTTCCGACCCCGAGCTGCGACTCGATGCCGATGCGCCCGCCCGCCTGTTGGATGATGCCGTAGCACATCGACAGCCCCAGGCCCGAGCCGCTGCCCACCGGCTTGGTGGTGAAGAACGGTTCGAAGGCGCGCGCGAGCACGTTGGGTGACATGCCGGTGCCGGTGTCGCTGACTTCGATCAACACGTAAGAGCCCGCGGCGAGCTCCAGGTGCTCGTTCGAGCCGACGGGC
>JAICTU010000719.1 GCA_025936205.1 Polyangiaceae bacterium
CCGCAGGCGATGCAACGCCCGAAATCGCTCATCTGGGCGCGGTCGCTCGCCGATACCGCCGTCAGGCCGTCATCGGCGTAGTTCTCGCGAAAGCGCTCCAGCCCGGGCCGGCGTTCGCCGCGGGCGCGACGCCACAGCGTGCGCAGCAAAGCCAACGCCAACAGCAAGAGAGCCTTCAGTCGACCGGGCATACCAGCTGCCCGAGGTTAGCCGCTCGGCGGCGCTGCCACAATCGCGGCTGCCAGAATAACAGCTGCGACAACCACGGTTGCCACAATAACGGCGCGGACGGGGGCTGCCAATCGACCCCGCACTTGGCAATGGGCTGTGCGCCGTATTAGTCGGAGAGGAAGCGTTTGCTGACCGCCCCAAGCCCCATCGTCCTCGGCGCTCTCTGTTGTTGCCTGGCCGCGTCCTCGGGATGCTCGGGCTCGGTGCAAGTCTCTCCGCCGGCAGCAGCGATCGCCAGTGCGCGGGTCCAGAGTCAGACCAATCCCTACCGGCCGAAGCTCACGCTCGTGGAAAGAGACGGAGATCCGAGCCGCGGGCTGGCGCTGGCGGTGCACGTCGCCGCGTCCCCTGCGGCCGTCGCGATGCTGTCCTGGCTGGTCGAGGGGCGGCTGCGCGGAGCTGGCTTCGATCGTCTGAGCGCGCAGATCAATGCGTCCGGGTTCGTGGTGTATGCGCTGGGCGATGACGAGGAGCAGGTCGCGCGCTTCATCCGCGACGGCAATCGCGCCCTGCTCACACCGATCAGCGCCACGGACGCCGAGCACCTCGTGGCGCATCTGGCGAGCGAACCTGTCGAGATTGCGCGCTCGGCGAGCGAGGCGGCCTTGGCTCAGTGCGCAGGCGAGCCGTTGTACGCGCCGGGCAGCGAGGGAACGCGCGCTGCGGCCGGCGATGTGGCCAAATGGCTCGACAGTCTGCACGTGGGAGACGTCGCGTTCTCGGTGGTGGGCTCACGCAAGTATCTCGCCGCCGCCACTCGCGCCGCTGCCTCGCTGACCAACTGGACGCGGCTCGGGGCGACGAGCTGGAACATCCCCGACGCGGACCAGCTCGGTAGTGTGCGAGCGGCGGGGCCGCTCACCCTGTCAGTCGCGCTGAGTGGCGGGGCGCCAGCTCCGCTGATGGCCACGGCGGAGCGTATCGGGCAATCCGAATCGCTCTTCGGCACGCGGCTCGGCGCCGGTTTCCCCGCCTGGCAGGTCGCACGCGTCTCGACCCACCTGGACGCGGGCAGCGCCTGCCTGCGGGTAGATCTGCAGTCGACGGGGGCGGCGCCCACTCCCGAGGCCGTGGCGCGCTCGGCGTGGAATGCACTGGATGAGCTGCAGCACACGCTGGCCCGGGTCGACCCGGGACCCTGGGTGATCGCCAAGCAAGTGCTCGCCGCGGAGTCCCCGCGCGAAGCCGCGGCCGTGGCAGCCTGGCAAGCCCTGAACGTGAGCGACGGCAAGTCCGCCGAGTTGCACCGGCTGGTGCACTACGCCGGCGATCTGGCTCCTCCCGCCTCCAGCGAGCGCCTGGCAGAGCTGTTTCGCGCTGCGGCGCCGGGCGAACGCTCGGGACCCGAGGTCGCGGGCGAAGTGGAGCCGGGACAGTCCAACTTCTGGATGCTGCTGGCCAGCCCGTGTGGCACGAGCGCGGAGGACGCGGCCACGGCAGGAACACTGGCGCTCGCGCTGCACAGCACCGCGCTCAGTGCCACGGGTCGCGACGGCGTCGTGCTCGAGCCCTGGCTCAACGTCGACGCTGTCGGCATCCTCGCGCACGCGCCCGCTGCGACCGCTCAGGAGAGCCCAGAGGCGCAGGCGGAGCGCGTGGCCGAGGCGTTGGCGCGAGCGCTGCTGCGCGCGGGCCCGAGCCCTCAAGCGATCTCCGCGTCGCGCGAGCTGCTGCTCGGAACGCTGGCAACGGGGCCCACCCCGGGCTGGTCGCTCGCCTTGCGTCAGACCTCGGGCAACCATCCGAGTTGGCTCGACGCGCGCGGCACATGGTCGACCCTCTCGGCACTGTCCGCGCGCAGCGTCGAGGTACAGCGGGAGGCCTTCCTGCGCGGCAGGCTCAGGCTGGCGAGCGTCGGCAACCACGACGAAGCCCAGCTTGCCGCGGGCGAGCAGCGCCTGCGTGGCCTGTTGCACGGTGCAGCGTCCGGGCGCGCGGCGTGCCTGCCGCGCCGTCCGGTCCTGCCGGTGCCGGGTCAATACCGAGTCGAAGCGGCGGCGCAACGGAACACCGAGGCCATCATCGCGGTCCCGCTGCCCGCCGCGGCGGAAGGCCTGCCCGAAGAAGCGCTCTGGACCGAAATACTCATGAACCGGACGGACGGCTGGCTCCAGCAGGCGCTGATGCAACCGGGGCTGGTCAGCACCGCGCGGGCGCGAGTGCTCGGTGGTGTGGCGGCCGCGGCGCTGGTGATCGAGCTGCGAGCGCTGGATGGAAAGCGCGATGCTGCCGTGGCTCAGGTTCGCGGGCTGCTGGGGCGGCTCCGCGCGGGTGCGGCTACGAGCGAAGACGCGCAGCGGGCCCAGGACTCCCTGCAGCGGCGCCGCGCCGAGCTGGCGCTGAATCCTCGTGCCCGGGTGGTCGAGCTCTGGCGGCGCGGCTTGCCGCACGCGCGCCCCGGTACGCTGGAGGGGCTGCGCGCCCTGCATCGCTCTGCATTCGAGCCGGGGCGAGAGGTGGTGGTGCTCACCGATCCTCCACCGTGAGACTGAGGTTTCGCGTCCGCGCGGCTCGTGCTAGTGGGCCGAACCATGACGGCCCATCAACGAGTCATCGTGCTGGATTTCGGCGCGCAGTACAGCCAGCTGATCGCCCGCCGCGTGCGCGAATGCAGCGTTTATTGCGAGCTGCATCCGGGCACGCTCTCGCTGGAAGAGATCCAGGCGCTGAAGCCCGCCGCCATCATCCTGAGCGGCGGCCCCGGCAGCGTCTATGACGCCGATTCGCCCAAGAGCCCGCCCGGGGTGTTCGAGCTGGGCGTGCCGGTGCTCGGCATCTGCTACGGCCAGCAGCTGATGGCCCAGCAGCTCGGAGGGCGCGTCGAGCCCGGCACGGAGCGCGAATATGGCCGTGCCGACGTCTCGGTGCTGGAACCGGTGGGGATCCTGGCGCGCTTTGCCGGCGATGCCACCTTCCCGGTCTGGATGAGCCATGGCGATCGTCTGACCGCGCTGCCGCCGGGCTTCGTGACCCTGGGCTGCAGCGACAACGCTCCGTTCGCCGCGATCGCTGACCCGGCGCGGCGGCTCTACGGTATCCAGTTTCACCCGGAAGTGACCCACACCCCGCGCGGCCGCGAGGTGCTGGAGGGCTTCCTGTTCGACGTGGCGAAGCTGGCGGGTGACTGGACGCCCACGCGTTTCATCGAAGA
>JAICTU010000527.1 GCA_025936205.1 Polyangiaceae bacterium
GCTGTTCGTGACGCTGGCCGCCGTCTATATTGCCGCCGAAGCTGGAGACCCGGCGCTGGCCGATGACTTCCGCCGCCGCGCGCTGATCGCGGAGCTGGTCGCCGGAAGCTTTGCGGGCCTCGTGTTGTGGCGCTCGTCGCTGGAGGCGCCGCAGCTCTATGGAGTGCTGATGGGCTCGGGCTGGTCGTGGGCCGTGCAGGCCATCACCGCCGATCTGGCGCTGGTCACGATCGTGCTGCTCTGGGTGCGCCAGTACCGCATCGCGCGCTTCACCTGCGCGGCGCAGGCGGCGGCGGTGGTGATGGCGTGGGGCGTGGCCATGGACCGCCACTTCATCCTGCCCGACTTGTCGGTGGCCTCCGCGGTCAGCCACCTGCCGGTGCTCCCCGCCTTCACGCTCGTGTACGTGGCCGGCGCGCTCGTGCTGCTGCCGGCGTTCTGGTACCTGCTCAGGGTCTTCAAGAGCAGCCCCGGCAAACCGCACGAGTGATCCCGCCCGGCGCGGTTGGCTCCGCGTGACGCGGTTTATACCAGGGCGCGACATCACGTAGCGCCTGGCGCCCTCCGTTGCGACCGGCGCAACTCAGCGCTGCGCGAGATCGACCCCTTTCACGTCGAGCAGAGTCGCAGCGGCAGGCGCCCGCGGCTCCACACACAACCAAGGGAGGAGACCCGTTCCATGCAGCAACACGACTTTAACGCCCGGATCCCGCAAGCCCGCGTCCTCACGGAGGAGGAGCTGCTTCAGACGCGGGGCGGCAACCTGTTCAATGACGTTTTCAAGTGGTTGAGGGGCGCGGTCGACCCGCTGCCCGTGAGCAAACCGCTCGCCAACGCCATCCAGCGCGCGTGGAACGCCATCAAACAGGCAGCCTGAAAGAAGCATCATGAATCAACCATCCAACATGAACATTGAAGGCGCAATCGAGCTCAGCGACGCAGATCTCGGCAGCATCCAGGGCGGCAACATCTTCGGTGACGCCTGGAACGCCGTGAAAGGCGCCGTCAGCCCCACCATCAACGCCATCGTTCACCCCGTCGACACCTATCACAAGGTGGAGAAAGCCGTCTCTGACTTCATCGGCAGCCTGAAGAAGCCTTGGGGGCCGATCATCTACCTCTGAGCCCCGATCGAGATCGCATCGCATTCATCTGGAATTCACTGGAGAGAGACATGCAAGACCAATTCGAAAACACGGGCATCCGCGAACTGACGGACGCCGAGCTCATGCAAATTCAAGGCGGCAACATCTTCGGTGACGCCTGGAACGCCGTGACACACGCCGCCAGCGACGTCGCCCACGCGGTGACGAACGCCGTCACCCATCCGCTCGACACGCTGCAAAAGATCGGCGAGGGCATCGCCTGGCTGGCCAAGCACTGGCCACAACCGCAGCCGGGTCCTCACCTCTAATCAATGCTCTCGAGCACCGCTCTTCAAGCCACGCGCCGCGCCTGATGCAATAGCTCACGGGCAGCGGCGCGTGTCTTGGCGGTGATGTTCAAGCCGCCCAGCATGCGCGCGATCTCCTCGCGCTGCTCCCTGCCCGACAGCCGCCGCACCCGGCTCAGCGTGCGCTCGCCGCGCACGAACTTTTCGACCTTGAAGTGCTGATCAGCGAACACGGCGATCTGCGGCAAATGCGTGATGCAGAGCACCTGGCGGTGCCGCGCCACGCTGCGGATCTTGCGGCCGATGATCTCCGCCATGGCGCCGCCGACCCCCGTATCGATCTCGTCGAAGGCATACATGCCGGCGGGACCGAGATCCGCCAGCACGCATTTGATCGCCAGCATGGCGCGGCTGAGCTCTCCGCCGCTCGCCACGCGATGCAGCGAACGCGCCTCTTCACCGCGGTTTGGAGCGATCAAGAACTCCGCGCGCTCCAGTCCCTCCGACGAGAGCGGTACGCCGTCGACCAAGAACTCCGTTGCTTCTCCGAGGGCCGCACCGGCGCCACCAGTGGCCACGCCGGACGCCACGCCGGACGCAACTGCCCCCAACGAACGCAGCGAGACGACCACCCGTGCGCCGCCCATGCCCAGCGAATCCAGCTCCTGGCTGATGGCGGCGCCCAGCCGCCCGGCGGCGAGGCGCCGCTCGGTGCTCAGCGCGCGTGCCAAAGCCTCCGCGGCCTGCAGCGAGCGCGCGAGCGCGAGCTGCAGGGCCTCACTCGTCTCGTCATAACGGCTCAGCGCATCGAGCTCGGCCCGACACTCGCCGAGATGCGAGAGCACCGCCTCGAGGCTGCCGCCGTACCGGCGCTTCAGCTTGGCCAGCTGATACAGCCGCTCTTCCGCACGCTGCAGCGCCTCCGGATCCGGACGTGCAGAGCGCACATGCCGCCCCAGCTCGCGCGCCGCGTCTGCGAGCTGACCGCGCAGCAGCTCGAGCTGCGCGGCCAGCGGCGCGAGCTGCACGTCGAGCTCCGCCGCCTCGCCGAGATTGCGCGCCGCCTGCGCCAGACCGTCGACCACCGAATCGTCGCGCTCGTACAGCAGCTCGGCGGCTTGCCCGGTGAGCCGCAGCAGCGCCTCGACACTGCGCAGGCGCCGGCACCGTTGCTCCAGCTCCTGCTCCTCGTCGGCAGCGCCTTCTCGGCTGGCACGCAGATCCGCGTCCTCGATCTCCTGCACCTGCGCTTGCAGGAAGCTCTCCCGCGCTTCGCGGTCCCGCCCGCGCGCCTCGCACTCGCGCAGCAACGATGCCGCCTGTCGCAGCTCGTGATAGGCGCGCGACAGCTTCTCGCGCAGCGGGTTGGCGCGGGCAAACGAATCCAGATAGCCGAGGTGCGTGCTCGGGTCGCTGAGCGTGTGGTGCTCGTGCTGCGACGAGATATCCGTGAGCCCACGGGTGAGCCGCGCCAGCACCTGCTGCGGCACGAGCCGCCCGTTGAGGAAGCCGCGCGTGCGGCCGCTCGCGGAGAGCACGCGCCGCACCACCAGCTCCGCCTCTTCCCCCTCGCCGCGAAGGTCTCGAGAGCCTAGCTCCAGCTCTTCGAGCGCGCGCGCGAGCCGCGCGTCTCCCTGGACGCTGAACAGCGCCTCGACCTCGCCCTCCTTGGCGCCGCTGCGCACCAGTTCCGGACGGCCCTTGCCGCCCAGCACCAGCTCCAGCGCGCTCACCAGAATGCTCTTGCCGGCGCCCGTTTCCCCCGTGAGCACGTTGAGCCCCGCGCCGAGCTCGAGCTCCAGCTCGTCGATGATGGCGAGATCCCGAATTCTGAGGCAGCTCAGCATGGTGACGGGGTCAGGATAGCGCCGCGGCGTACACTGGTCAAGTGTTCAGATCAGGCCGCCGACGGGGCCGTATCGCGCCCCGAGGTGCCGTCCGTGACGTACGGCGGAGGCCCGGCCCTGAGAGATCCCCACGAATTCATCGCGAAAAGAGCGCGACGAGCAGCGGTGAGGGTCCGTGCGGCGGCGTCGTGCCACGCCGGCATCCGTTCCGTCGGAGCAGCTTGCCAGGTCCCCCCGCGCCGTACAAAATCGAGGTTTCCATGGAAACTTCGATTTGCGAGCGAGAACCCCTCCGCCGAAGGCCTCAGAATGCTTCAGCGCCGCACGGCAATCCCGCGCAAGCTGCGCGGCCGGTGAACTCCAGGGGATCACGGGCTCTTTCGCGCCCGGTTCGCGGGGATTCCTCAGGGCCCGGCCACCAAACACCCTGCTAAGCTTGAATCGATGAGCCGGCGAGAACGAGCCGAAGAGCGGCGCCGCTCGTGGGCGGGCGGGGTGGTGACGCGCGAGACGCACGCCTTCCTCGAGCGCGAGTTCTGGATCAGCACGACGGGCGAGCAGCGGCTGGCCGCGGTCTGGGAGATGGCCGTTCAATACTGGCACCAGGAGCACCCCGATGGCCCTGCCCTCCGACTTGATCGATCTGTTGGCGGAATTCGCCGCTACCGAGGTTGAGTACCTGCTCGTCGGTGGCCAGGCGCTGGCCTTGCACGGTCATCCTCGTTTCACCAAGGATGCTGACCTCTGGTTGCGGGATACGCCCGACAATATCGAGCGCGCGCAGCGCGCGTTGTTGGCGTTCGGTGCTCCGCGCAGCGTGATCGATGCGTTGTTGACGGCGGAGCCACTCGATGTCGTGTGGATGGGAATGCCGCCGGCCCGCATCGATCTGATGAAGGGCGTACCCGGCGGCAACTTTGCGGAAGCCTGGCTCACGCGAGTCGCCCACGAGGTTGCGGATACCGTGGTGCAGGTCGTGAGCCGTCCGCAGCTCATCCAGTTGAAGCGGGCGAGCGGGCGTCCGCAAGATTTGCTGGACGCCGATCAGCTGGAAGCGTGACCGGGCGGGCAACAGCAGAGCCTTCACGTCCCAGTTTGGTCGCCGCGATGATGGAGCACGCCGGAGCGCGCCGACGGACCGAAAGGTTCCGGCGCTAGCTGTCCGGCGCGGAGACGGGCAGCGCCGCAAGAGTGCGGTGAGAGCTACACGCATCGGCGTGACATTACCATGGGATCCGCGAGCGTCTCTGCCGCCACGTCGGTTCCGAGTGGGTCGACCTCGTAACGTCTGCGCTCAGCGCTTGGTTTCAAGCCCCGCGGCGCCGCTTGGCGGTCGGCGCGGCAGCATGGAACGCCTCGTAGGCTTCCGCATCCAGCACCTCTCCGCGCAGCCAGCGCTGCATCGCCGGCAGGAGCCCGCTCTTCCACTCGGGCGACAGGCGCACCCTGAGAAAGTGCCGGTACAAGCCCTGCACCAGATCGTGCAACTGCTCGAAAAAGCGCAGGCGCTCGTGGAAGTGCTCTTCTTCGCCCTCGCTCAGCAACGCCGGCAGTTTCACGCTGCTCAGCGCAAAGCTCGCGGCGTCGAGCGTGGCCAGCCACTCGTTTTGTTCGAAGATGAAGCGCAGCCCCACCTGGCGGGGTAACTTGCCGAGCAACAGGGCGTGCTCCGCTTCGGGGCTGCCCAGCGGATCGCGGCCGCGGATCGTCACGCGCTCCTTGTCCTCGAGCGGGTCCACGAGGACCAGCGTCGACTCGAGCGCGATTTCGACCACGCCCTGACCGGGGATCGTCAGCACTCCGTCCAGAACGTCACGGCTGAACCAGAGCCAGAGCACGAACTCGCCACCCAGAAAGCGGGTGGTCTCGATCCGATCAACGAGATCCACGCGGCACCTCCTGAAACGGGCTCAGCGCGACCTGTTGCAGCGCGGCCTGAAGCGCCTTGCCTTCGAGCGCATGCAGCGCGGCGGTGTAGGGGCTGTCGAGCACCAATTCCAGCCCAAAGCTGAGCTCGAACAGCTCACCGAGTCGCTCGATCCAGCGAGCGCTGCGGCTCCAGAAGTAGAGCTCCTGACGCTCCAGGTTCCAGACCAGATCCACGGCCTGCATCGAGGGCAAGTAGCGGCGCCGGAGGGACTGCAGCACACGCTGCTTCAGCTCCGCCGTCTGTGTGCGCGAGAGGCGCTCCTGGCCGCGCTTCTGGCGCAGCCCGTCCGCCGCCTGCGCGAGCTCGGCGTGGACCACGGCGGGCGGAAACCGGTAGCGGTCCGTGCGCAGGCCGAGCGACAAATACGGGCCGCTGAACACCTTTTCCGCCGTCAACTCGAGGTCAAAGGGTTGGCCCAGCGCGCACCAACCGCTGCGCTCCTCCGCCTCTTCCTCGGGGCGCAGCGGCTGAAACAGCCGCAAGCGAAGCCGCGGCAAGAACGAGCGGTGCACGTCCTTGGGCAGCTCGCCCTGGACGTAGAACTTGCTCGCGTTCATCGAGCCACTCAGCGCGCCCATTGGGCCACCAGCATTGGGTCTGACATCGGGCTGCGGCCCGTAGCGAGTTCCACGGGGCCGGTCAAGCAACGGGCCACCATGAATTGAAGGGGCACATTCTGGGGTCGCGGGCTGTCGTGAGGGGGCGAGCCCACTCGATCGGCGGCGCGCTTTTCCGGATCGAGCAGCCAGGTGCGCGCTGCATCGCTCGAGCCCGTGCAACCGCTCTCCTCGCCCGGGCTCGCGTCGCCGGTGAGGGAGCTGGCATGACCCGCCTACAGGGCCGCAGTTGCTAGGTGA
>JAICTU010000468.1 GCA_025936205.1 Polyangiaceae bacterium
CGACGCCAGGAGGGCCCTCCTGGCGTCGCCGGGCGAGCACCGTCACGAGCCCTCCAGACCATCACTGACATTGGTTCATCGTGTCGTCGCCAGCCCGGCGAGCTTTGCGTTCAGGAAGGCCAGCAGCAGTCGGTTGCCGTCCTGCTGATACTGCGAGACCTGCTGCTCGTGAAACGGCAGCGCCCGCGAGGATCTCGGGACGCCAGATCGGTGGGAATAGCGTCGTCCGATCTCCACCTCGTGCCCCGCCGCGAATAGATGCTCGAGCACGACGCGCGGACGCATCGCGTGCCCCATGCCCTCCCGACGACGCCATATGAGATGCGCATGGCAATCTCAGTGTACGCTGCGGCAGCGGCAGTAAACAATGCCGGGTCATTGGCGACACCAGCTCGGACAGAAGGCTGCCGCTGTCTGCAAATTGGCCCTTGCCGGCGTTGCTGACCGGGGGATACTCGCCTTCATGTTTCGTCAAACCATTGCCGCATTTGCCATCGTTTCTGCGTTCGCTTGCGCCAAGAGCAGCCCCGAGGTGAGCGAACAGCGTCTCCAGCCGCAAGCTGCTGCGCCTGCCGCTGCTCCGCAGGTTGCCAGCGCGGATCCCCACGCCGGTCTCGACAAGGTGAGCGTCGATCAGGTCGCCGTCCTGCTCGAAGCCAAGAAGGCCCAGGCCGTGGACGCGAACGGCGCCGATACCCGCAAGGAGATGGGCACGCTGCCGGGCGCCCTGCTGCTCACCAACTACAGGAGCTTCGACCTGAGCGAGCTGCCGGCGGACAAGAGCAAGGAGCTGGTGTTCTACTGCGGTGGTGAAGCGTGCACGGCCGCGCCCACGGCCGCCAAGCGCGCCAAAGAGGCCGGCTACACCGACGTGAAGGTGATGTCGGCCGGCATCAGCGGCTGGGTCAAGGCACACAAGCCCGTCGACAAGCTCGACGTCTGAGCTCTGGCGCTCCTCACCCCGGGGGGAAAGCTCACAGGGGGAATGCGGCCTTGGGCGGGGGACTCTTCTGCGAGGTGGCGTCCCCCGCCGCGCACTCGCCGTTTCCGAACAGCAGCTTGCGGCCGCAGCGCGAGTCCCACATGCGCTCGAACTCGTGCCCGACGTGAGGGATGATCACCAGGCGGAACCGTGACAGATCGACGCCCGGGACGTGGTCGGGGAAATTCTTGGTCGTCAGGCGATAGAAGTTCTTGCCGCGCTCGAAGCGGTTCTTGCCCTGCACGAGCGCGGGGCAGCTCTGATCGCCGTCATTGTCGTGCGTATCCTCGTCACCGAGCATCAGCGTGACGGGATACTCGGCCATCTTCTTCCACAGGCTGTCGGGGCTCGTGCCCATGAAGTAGTCGAGCCGGTTGTTTTCCACGCCGTAACGATAGTCGTTGTAGGTGTCCTTGCAGGCCTTGGTATCCTCGGCGCGCTCGTTGGTGAGGTACATGTACGTACCGGGGTTGGTGACGACGTAGCGCAACTGTCCCTTCCAGCTGGACATGTCGAGGCGGCGCCCGGCAGCGTGCTTCTGTACGAACTGTGCGCCCGCAGAGTGCCCCGCGATCACGATCTGCTCCAGGTTCGGGTTCTGGTCAATCAGGCGCTTGAGCACTCGGTCGAGCACCTCGAAGGACGAGAGGTGCGCGCCGTTCAGGCTCTTCATGCCGCTCTTCCAGCCCTCCTTGTCCCAGTACAGCACGCTCGACGGCAGCTTTTGCGCATTGACGTCGGTCTGGGTCAGGAACTGCAGCGCGATCACCAACGTGTCCTGCCCGTGCCCCTCTTCGTTCGCGAGCCGGCTCACGGCGTCGAAGTAGCTCTTGGCGTTGCGCTGCTTGCCGTGGATCACGACCACCGCGCGCCGGATCGTATCGCGCAGCTCACCGAGGCGCTGGTTGCGACAGTACGGCAGCCAGTCGATGTCGATGGTCCAGTGCGTCTTGCACAGCTCGTCCGTGCCGATGGGGCGCCCCTCGTTCTCTTCGGCGGCGGACGATGGGCTGGAGCACAGCTGGGTGGCGAACAGCAAGGTGGATGCGGCCAGCCAGCGCAGCGGCCGCGAGCGAAGGAACTGGAATGCAGCGAGGGCAGACACCGTCAAAAGTATACGGACGCTCCGCGCGGAACTTCCCGCCCGGGGGTCGGTGTACCCGCTGGAGCCAGCGCAGCGGTGCGGCGGAGTGGCGGCGTGTGGGCGCGCCGCGCACCGTTTCAGCTGATCGGATCGAAGCGAAAGGGCGTCGCGCGCGCGGAGTCGCGCTCCGCGAAGCGCGCGCAGAAGGCCTGCAGCCGCGCCGAGTCGCCGCCGGGCAGCAACGAGCGGAACTCCAGGTGTGTCACCAGACAGAACAGCGTGACCTCCAGAAAGCTCAGCTCCCGTGGCGGCAGCAGATCCAGTACCGCCGCGATGTTCTCTTCGAGCCAGCTCAAGCAGCCGCGCAAGCTCGTGTCGAGCTTCTCGCGGTGGGCGGCGGGAAGCTGCGCCCCGTTCAGGCTGCCCATGATCAAGCTCACCTCGGTGGACATCGCCTGCACGGTCAGCTCCTGAGCGTTCGCGAGCAGCGGATGCTCCAGCGCTTCGGGCCAGATCACGCGGCGCTCGAGCCGCGCGTGGCGCTTCAGCTCGCGGCACACGTTGAGCGCGCCGAACCAGGTACCGCTGGGTGCCACCAGCGCCGGGACGCGCAACGCCGGATTGCCGCCGTAGTCGCTCGCGCTCGCTGACGCGAGGCTGGGCACGACGCGCAGAGCAGGCTCCAGCCCGAGCTCCTGCGCGAAGATGCGTGTCACGCGTGTGAAGTGTGAGCTGGAGCGCCCGATGATCGTCAACTCCGGCGCGCTGGTGACAGATGGGGGGCTGTTCGGCACGCCGGGAGTATGCGCGTTGCATAGCGAAACGCTACTCGTCAGACCACAGCGCGGCAGACATTTGGCGGGCTGCGTCAATAGACCCGCTGCGCCAACACCGGCCGGCTCGCATTCACGCGCTGCGACGAGCCCTTGCGTTCAGTGAGAGCATGGATCGTGCCGCACTCTGCGCCTCGAAACGGCGCCGACTCGCGTGTATCATCAGCACCACTTACCTTTGCCTTGCCCGGACTCACCGTCCGCGGACCTCATGCCCTCGCGACCAGAAATTCCCCGGGGGCACCCCGCGCCCCGAGCAGTGAGCCCACCCCAGGCCGAGAGCTGGGTGAGTGCGGACTCCGTGGATTCGGATTCCGACGATCCCGGATCGAAGAGCACGGAAACGGACGAGGTCCTGCTCGGCACCACGCTGCTCGGGAGCTACAAGATCGAGCGCGTGCTGGGCGAAGGCGGCATGGGCCGCATCTACGAGGCTCAGCACACGCGCATCGCGGAGAAGCGCTTCGCGATCAAAGTGCTGCGCCCCGAGCTGATCACCAGCTCGCAGGTTCGAGCGCGCTTTCAGCGCGAGATCGAGGCCGTGGCGCGCGTGACGCACCCCGCCGTGCTCACCATCATCGACGTGGGAAGCACCGATCGGGGCTGGCCGTTCATGGTCTGCGAGTATCTGCACGGCATGGATTTGCTGCGCTACCTGCGCCGCTTCGGTCCGCTGCAGGACGATCGTCTGGTGCAGATGGGCTGCCGTATCGCGGAGGCGCTGGAGGCGACGCACGCACAAGGCGTGATCCACCGCGACCTGAAACCGAGCAACGTGTTCTTGCTGGGCGCGTTCGAGCCGCTCGGGCCGGAGTGGGACCGCGTCAAGCTGATCGATTTCGGGCTCTCGCGCTTCGTCAGCCGCGACGACCAGCTGAGCAAGAGCGGCGTGGTCATGGGCACGCCGGCGTACATGTCGCCGGAGCAGGCACGCGGCAGCAAGACAGACCACCTGACAGACGTGTACGGCGTGGGCGCCGTGCTGTACGCGGCCGCCACCGGCGTGCCGCCGTTCCGGGAAGAGACCCAGCAGCAGACGTTGATCGCGGTGATGAGCCGCGAGCCGGTGCGGCCGCGCGAGCTCAATCCGGCGATTTCCGAGCAGCTCGAGCTGGTGATTCAGCGCGCCATGTCGAAGCAGGCCGACAAGCGCCAGCCGAGCATGAGCGCGCTGCGGCTCGAGCTGTCGAACCTGGAGCAGCGCACGAGCGTGCGCGCATCGGGCCGAGCCGCGGGCAGGGACACGGTCGGCGTGCGCTGGCGCTTCCTGGGGCTGGCCGCCTCGGCGCTCCTGCTGGGCACCGCCGCGCTGGCCAGCGCCGCATTTGGCACGCTGGCGCTGAACGTCGACGTGCTTCCGCTCGGCACCAATCAGCAGGCGGCGCTGGCGCTCGGCCTGGGCACGGCGGCGGGTCTGTTCTTGCTGGCGGCGCTGCGCTTCCAGCGCCGGACCTGGCGCGACACGGCGCAGGTGGCGGACTGGTTGCCTCGCTTGCGGGTGCCGGTGCTCACCGGTCTGGTGCTGTACGGCCTGGCGTCGTTCGGAGTGCGGCTCGGAGACGACGTGCTCGCGCACGTGCCGGCCAGCGGCGCGCTGGCTCGCGCACCGCGCGTCGCGTGGCCCGGCTGGAGCGTCCTGCTCGCGGCGCTCGCGCTGTTCGGCGGCACCGCGTCGGCCTTGCACCAGAACTGGTGGCGGGCGCTGCGCGCGCCTCAGCGCTGGGCGTGGGCGCTGGGGCTGAGCGCGACCGTCGCTCTCGGCGCGCTCGCCTTCGTGCGCTTCGGCCCGTTGCGGCGCGACGGCGCCGAGCCGGTCCGCGCGTTGCAACCCGGCACTCTACAACCCGGCGCGGGCGCTCCGAGCGCAGCGGGCAGCGCCCTGACGGCGAGCACGGCCCCCAGCGCGGCAGAGCCGGTGCCGGCGCCGCTCCCCGTGCAAGACGCGGGCGCGGATGCAGCAGCGCTGCGAGACACCACGGAACTGGCGGGCGGCAGCGCAGAGCTGAACGCTGCGCCGCCAGCGAACGACCCGGCGCCGGCTCCACGTGCGGAGCCGCTCGAGCTGTCGACACTGAAACCACACGCGCAGGAGCACGTCCCCTCTCCTGCCCCGATGCCACCGGCGCCAACAGCGCCCAGGCTCGCCACACGCCCCTCGAGCAGCAACCCAGCCCAACTCAGCGACGCCGTGGAGGACGTGGCTCGCCAGCTGGCAAAGTCGCCCTCGCGCGCGTCCGACCCGGAGCTGCAAGAGCTCCTGCGCCGAGCGGCCAGCAGCGAAGGGGAAGCCTCGCGTGCCGCGTTTCGCGTGCTGGGCGAGTCGATGGGCAGCCGCGGGCCCGACCTGATCTGGGACCTGATGGTGGAGAAGCCCGAGCTGGCACAGAAAGCCAAATTCCGCCTGACGCGTTTCAAGGTGAAGCGCTTGTTTTCTCCGCAGCTCTCGATCGCCTTCGACCTGCGCTTCTTCGAGACCTGTGCGGGCCGCATCAGCCTCCTGCCGCGCGCCAACGCGCTCGGCGATCAGCGCAGCCGCAACGTGCTCGCGTCGCTGGCCACGGTCCCGGAGGGCTGCGCCGGCAAGACGGGCGGGGCCTGCACCCCGCGCTGCCCGCGCGAGGCCGCCGCCTTCCTGCGATCGATGGAGATCATCGACCAGCGGCTGCGCAACGAGCAGCGCTCCGCGCTCGCCAACTAGACCCGCGCTCAGCCAGCTTTGGCGCGCAAGCGGCTGGACCAGAGCGTGACGCGGTCGCGACCCGTGCGCTTGGACGTGTAGAGCGCGTCGTCGGTGGCCTTGAACAGGCTCTCCCAGTCGCTGCCTGCTTCGGGAAAGGTCGCCACGCCGACCGAACAGGTCACTCGCACCACACCGACCTGGCTCACGAACGAGGAGCGCCCCAGCTCCGCTCGGATGCGCTCAGCGAGCAACTCGGCGCCCTCCAGGTCCGTCTCCTCGCACACCACCACGAACTCTTCTCCGCCGAAGCGCCCGACCGTGTCGGTCTCGCGCTTGGTGCGCTTCAGCACATCGGCGAAGCCGCGGATCACCTGATCGCCGACGTCGTGGCCGTAGGTGTCGTTGATCTGCTTGAAGTGATCGAGATCGCAGATCAGCACGGCCAGTGATTTTTGGAAGCGCTGGGCCGAGCGCAGCTTCTGGCGCGCGACCTCGGTGGCCGTGCGTTTGTTGAGCAGCCCGGTCAAACCGTCGGTGGTGGCGAGCTCCTCCAGGCGCTTCACCATGCGAGCGTTGGCGAGCGACACGGCGATGTGGCCCGCGAGCACCTGCAAGATCAGGCGCGCCTCCGCGCCGAAGCCGCCGGGCTCCGTCGAGCCGAGCACCAGCGTGCCGAGCACGTCACGGTGCTGCAGCAACGGCAGCACCAGCAGCGACGGCAGCCGCGGAGCCTGCAGCTGGCGCGTGAACAGCACCTGCACGGCGGCGTCGCATTCGCCGCGGTACGGCAGCGGATGGCGATTGGCCACGACCATGCCGACCAGTCCGCTCTGGTCGCGGAAGGTCTTACCGACGAGGTCGTCCGCGCCATCGCCGCTGACCGCACAGATCTCGTGCTCGTTGCCCGCGCGCAGCAACGTCACCGCCGCAAACTGGAACGCCGCAAAGTCGCGTGCGCTCGCCACGCCGGCCTCGATCACCTGCACCTCGGTGCGGGCTTCGTTCAGGCGCTCGACGGCGCGATACAGCTTGCTCTGTTCGACCTTCGCGCGCTCGAGCTGCAGGAACGCCCGCTCGTTGGCGATGATGCGCCGGACCAGACAGGCCGTCTCCTCCAGCAGCTCGATCTCGGCGGCGTTCAGCGCCCGGCCCTCCGCGCGATCGAAGGCCAGCACGCCGCGCGCGCGGCCATCTTCCGTGACGGCGAGAGCGCCGGCATGCGCGACCACCGGGGAGCGGTGGTAGTAGGGCAAAGGCCGCGTCAGCGAGCCGCCCACCAGCTCCACCAGTTGATCACTCTCCAGCGCCGCAGCCAGGATCCCCTCGCGCGCGCTGAGCGGGCGCTGCACGATCTGAGCTTCGCTGCTCGACACTCCGCGCAGCTGCAGCCAGGCACCGGTCTCGTCGAGCCACCACAAGAGCACGCTGCGGCAGCCCAGGGCTCCGCGGCACACCGAGAGGCACGAGCGGAGCGCCGCATGGATCTCTTCGATACTGGAGTGGATCAAGCCGGTCTCGCGCG
>JAICTU010000789.1 GCA_025936205.1 Polyangiaceae bacterium
GACGCTGCACGGCCTGGTTCGCACGCCAGATCTGCGCCGCAGCTTCGCGTCCCGCCCGCTGCTCGCGCCCTTCCTCAGCGACCCGGCCTGGGTCGAGGATTGAGCTCGATCGCCACGGGCAGAGCCCGCAGCCAGTGTAGCGCCACGGCTTCAGGCTCCCGTAGCCCTCGCAGCGGCTTCTTCTGCGCCGAGCGGCGCGCGCGGGCGATCGAGCCTGCCAGCTCGCCGCGCGTGAACTGGTCGATGACCGAGGGATGGACGTAGGACTTGCGGCACACGGCGATCGTGTTGCCGAGCTCCGCAGACACGCGCTCGAGCGCTTGCTTCACCTCACGCCGTGCGTCGCGCTGGGAGCTCGGGGCCGTGCTCGCCGCCAGCCGGTGCACGGCCAGCAAGGTGCCGGTCCAGGTGCGAAAGTCCTTGGCGCTGAACGGCTCACCCGTCACCTGGCGCAGGTAGTCGTTGACGTCGCCCGAGGTCACCGGGTGCGGCTTGCCCCGCTGATCCATGAACTGAAACAAGCGCTGCCCCGGCACGTCGCGGCAGCGGCGCACGATGCGCGCCAGGCGCGAGTCCTCCAGAGTGACCTCGTGCAGCTTGCCCGCCTTGCCTTTGAATTTGAAGCGCAGCTCGGCGCCCCGGATCTTTGCGTGACGATCGCGCAGCGTGGTCAGGCCGTAGGAGCCGTTGGCGGCGGCGTAGCAGTCATTGCCCACGCGTACGCAGGTGCGCTGCATCAACTCCACGATCGCCGAAACCACCTTTTCGCGGTCGAGCCCGCTGCGCATCAGATCGCGCTGCAGGCGCCGGCGCAGCTTCGGCAGCTGCTCCGCGAAGCGCAAGATGTGAGCATATTTGGCCGCGTCGCGCACCTCGCGAAAGCGGGGGTGATAGCGGTACTGCTTGCGTCCCTTGACGTCCTTGCCGGTCGCCTGGATGTGGCTGCGGGGGGACGGGCTGATCCAGACCTCTTTCCAGGCGGGCGGGATCGCGAGCGCGCGCAGGCGCGCCAGCTCCGCCGGATCGACGATACGCCGGCCGCGCGAGTCGTAATAGGCAAAGCCGCGCCCGGCGCGCCGGCGCGTGTAGCCGGGTCCCGGGTCCGCCGCATAGCTCAGCCGGGCAGCGCGCGCCGCCGCACGTGCATCGTGCAACAAAGGGCGAAGACTGGCGACGCGCGTCAAGCGGACAGCAAATGCAGGCTGAAGCGCGCCTGCTCGTCCATCCAGACGCGCTCGACCTCGAAGCCCGCCTGGGCCACCAGGCTGCCGAAGGCCCGTGGCGTGTACTTGTAACAGTGCTCGGTGACGATCGGTTCGCCCGCCAAGAAGCGCACGCTCTGCTGCGCCACGGTGACCGTCTGGGCGCGGCGGCTGACCAGCTGCATCTCGACACGGCCCTCTCGCTCCTGCCAGACGGCGCGGTGAGCGAAGCGATCGGGCTGAAAATTGGCGCCGTAGTCGCGGTTCAGCACGCGCAGGATGTTGCGGTTGAAGGCGGCGGTCACGCCCTCCGCGTCATCGTAGGCCGGCTCGAGCACGCGCCGCTCCTTGGGAGTGTCGACGCCGATCAGCCAGCGCTGCGGCCCGGGGCACATCCGGCGCATGCGCGCGAGAAACTCGACCACGTCGTGCGGCTCGAAGTTGCCGATGGTCGAGCCCGGGAAGAAGAACGCCAGCTTGCCGTCGGGATCCGAGGGCTGCAGCGGCAGCTGGAAGTCGCGCGTGTAGTCGGCGAGCAGCGGGCGCACGTCCAGGCGCGGATAGCTGGCGCGCAGCGAGCGCGCACTGGCCTCGAGCGCGCTGGGCGAGATATCGATCGGCACGTAGGCGATCGGCCGCATCAGCCGCTGGAGCAAGAGCCGCGTCTTGCGCGAGGACCCGTTGCCGAACTCGACCAGAATCCGCTCGGACCCGAGACAACGCGCCATCTCGCCGGCGTACAGGCGCAGGATCGCGAGCTCGATGCGGGTACAGTAGTACTCCGGCAGCTGTGTGATGCGCTCGAACAGCGCCGAGCCGCGCGCGTCGTACAGCAGCTTGCACGGCAAGCGCTTGGGCTGGCCTTGCAGGCCCGCCAGCACTTCCTCCAGCCCTTCCGAGCCCAGCTCTTGCTCTTCCACCGACCATCGCGCCAGGTTGTTCATGCATCCCTCGCCAGACGGATCCCTGAAAACTGCCAGCGCGTTTCGGGACCGAAGAAGTTGCGATAGCTGGCGCGGATATGCTCCGTCGGTGTCGCGCAGGAACCTCCGCGCAAGACCAGCTGGTTGCACATGAACTTGGCGTTGTATTCACCGAGCGCGCCGGCCGGCGGCGCATAGCCCGGATAGGGCGCGTAGGCGCTCCGAGTCCATTCCCACGTATCGCCGAAGAACTGCGGCTCGCCCGCCGCGGAGGCACGCGGGTGCAACTCTCCGGACTCGAGCAGGTTGCCTTGTACCGCTCGATC
>JAICTU010000127.1 GCA_025936205.1 Polyangiaceae bacterium
CGGGGCGCGGGCCTTCCGCGGCGTCGTGTTTAGGTTTCCATGTAAACCTCAACTCGACTCGATGCACATGCCACGCCGCTGGCTCGTTGCGTGCGCAATTCGCGGAGGTCTTTCAGGGCGCCCGATCCAGCTACCCACCGCGGGCGCCCAGCTCGGTTCGGGGAAGGCCTCAGGAAGGGCGGAAGGGGGATGCCGGTACCTGGCTGAACAGCCCCGCCTCGATAGCTTCATTGATCTTGACTTGCAGATAATACGGCTGAAAAAGCACAGTCCAAAGCAGGCTCGCTTTGAGCCAGTCATGTTGCCGATGGCGCACACACTCGTTGAACTGAGCACGCCCGCGCAGATTCCAGAGAATCCAGAGCGTCATCGGAACAGCGATGAGCAGCAACCACGACTGCCCAAATCCAAGCCATCTGGATATCAAGAATGCGACTTGGGCCGGGACCAGTAGCACGCTGCACGCAACGATGAAGCCCGTCGAGATCTTCCGCTCCACTTGGTGGTTCAGGCTGCGCGTCGTATCTATGAGCCAATAGATGGGGTAGAGCTGGAATGTGACCACCGCCAGGGCCAGCATGAGCCAGAGATTCCGTCGGCGAAGCTGGCTTGGGACAGTCGCGCGGGTAATGGACGATGGCGATGGCGCTGCGATCATTTTACCTCGACAAGCATGTTCACGTTGATCCCTGGCAGTCAACCCAGCCCCGACGGTAGCGGGCACGTGCCATAATCCCGGCGTGGCGGCACTCGCCGTTCTGCGGCGCGGGGGGCCTACTCGGCCAACCCATCGGCGTATACGGCGCTGCCACGATCTGTTCGGCCAGGCCAGGGCGTGGCGCGCGCGACCTTCTCCAGCAGATCCGCAGCACGCTCGACCGCTCGTGAGCCCTCGAGCGCCGCGCGGTAGCGCGTCAGCCTCGCGGGCTGCTCGGGGTCGTTCAGCTGCTCGCGCAAGGCTGCGGCAAAGGTGGAGCCGCTCATTTGCTTGCGCGGCACGACGCGGCCCACGCCCAGTACCTCCGTGCGATGGCCGTTGTCGGGTTGATCGAAGCCCGTCGGGCTGATGACTTGCGGGATGCCCGCCTCCAGGGCGCGCGCCGTCGTGCCCATGCCACCGTGGTGTACGATGGCCGCTGCGTGCGGCAGTAGCCGGTCGAGCTCCACGTGGCCGAAGCAGGCGATGCGATCCCCCAGCGAGTGCGGCGTGGCCGCCAGAAAGGAGCTCAGGAAGATGCCGGGCATGTCGAGCTCCGCGCAGCAGGCGGCCGCCGCTGCGAAGAAGATCTCGGGGTTGCCGAAGCCCGTGCCGGTGGTGAACACGATGGGCCGTGGGTTGCGCTGTAAGAACGCCTGCACCGCTGCCGGCAACGGCAAGTCCGAAGGGGGAAGAGGAAATCCAAGGCACTCCAACTCGGGCCAATCGGCAGCCGGCATGCCGAACCACTCGGGAAACATCGCGGCCTTCGCCACCACGTGCGGGCGCTCGTACTGAGCACAGTCCACAGGGGGAAGCCCCAGCGGAATGCGCACCGAGTTGATCTTCTCGAGCACCGCGGGATGGCGGTCCGCGGCGCGATATAGCTCCGGCAACGCCTTCGAGAAGCGCGCCCCGTCGGGGCCGCAAGCCAGGGCCCCCAGGGGCCAGGCCGGTGCGATCGCCGATCGAACCCGGATGGGAAACAGGAGCAGCTCCACGGTGGGCAACCGACACGCTTCAGCCAGCGGATCGGAGCCGCCGAGCGCGTTGGTATGCACCATGACCGTGCGCTCATCGAAGGCGCCGGGCTGCTCGAAGTACTCGCGGATGCGGTCGGTCTTCAGAAAGAAGTAGGGCACCTGGTGCTTGCTCTGAATCTCGGCCTGGATTTCCCCGTGCGTGAGCGCCGGGGTGTTGGCGAAGAAACCGATACCGCGCGCTGTGGCTTCCGTCCGGAAGTGCTCATTGGCCAGGAGCTGGCAGCGGTGCCCACGGCGCACCAGCTCCGCCGCAATGGCGATCAACGGCATGATATCGCCGTGCGAGCCAACGTTTTCGAACAGAAAGTCCGGTGCTTGCCGCGCCGCCAGCGGCGTGAGCTGTTGCGTCTTCATGCCTCCAGGTCGGCGCGGGAACAGGTGCGGTTGCCAAAAAAGTCGCAACTGGCCAAGCCCGCGAACCGAGCTCACGTCCATGACCGACCTCACCGTCTTGATTCCAACCTGGAACCGGGCCTCGATTCTGCGCGAGACCCTGGAGGCCCTGTGCCTCGTGCGGACGGGAAACCTGTCCGTGAACTTCGTGGTCGTCGACAACGCGAGCACGGATGACACCCCTGCCGTCCTGCGCGAGTTTGCGCAGCGCCTGCCCCTGACCGTGCTGCGCGAGCCGAGGGCCGGCAAATGCAATGCTCTGAACCGCGGCCTGCGCCAGGCTGCGCTCGGTGAGATTGTCGTGTTCACCGACGATGACGGCACGCCCGACCCCTCCTGGTTCGAAGAGATCGCGGCCACCTGTCGCCGCTGGCCCGCGCATTCGGTGTTCGGCGGGCGCGTCGATCCGGCTTGGCCCAGCTCTGTGCCCATGCCCCTCTGGGCCGCGGACAAGCGCATCCAGGCCATCGCGTTCACGGCCCATCACATGAGCGACCGCGAGGGCCCCTACCCCGCTCAGCGCGAGCCCTTCGGGCCCAACTTCTGGGTCCGCCGCAGCGCCCTCGCGGGCTTCGAGTTCCGCAGCGATCTCGGGCCTCATCCCACGCGGCGCACGTTGTGTGACGAGAGCGAGTTCCTGCGGCGCATGCGCCGCCAGGGCCACGAACCCATCTACTCGCCAACCGCGCGCATGGTGCACCGGGTGCAAGCCGATCGCCTGACCGAGCTGGCCCTATGCCGGCGTGCCTATCAGTACGGCCGTGGGGAGGTTCATGTCACGCAAATGCCGGAAGCCACCTTGTTGCGAACGTCGCGCGCCGCGTGGTACTCGCGTGTGGTCAGCAACGTGGCCGTCAGCACCTGGCAGCTGCTCGGCGCCGCGCTGGAGCCGGAGGAGAACGTGCGCGTCACCAGGATGTTCGCGAGAGCGATCACGCTGGGCAGAAACTTCGAAGCGCTGTGTTCGTCGGCAAAGGTCGCGCTCTCGCGCGGTGGGCACATACTGGAGTCGCGCGGGTCGCGCGGCTCCGAGCCCTCTGATGGCCCTCAGAAATGCTTGCCGATCAGGATGTCGGTGCAGGCGTAGGGATTTTCTTTGCACAGCCGCGGGTAGATCAAGCCGTCGGCTTGCTCGACCAGGCTGAACCAGCCGTACCGGTCCCAGATCTGTTTGCTCGCCACCAGCTGCATCAGGTCGATGTTGCCGTACACCGGCGGGTTGCCGGTCAGCACCACGCTCTTGCTGTAGTCGCGCGGCCTGTCGTACCAGATGCGCCCGCGCGTGGTCGCGGTCGGGGGCGCGTAGTTCAGGCCCATCATGCGCAGGCGCGTGATCAGGATCTCGCTGTCGCCTTGCTGCAGGCGCGTGGAGATCTTGGCGAAGGCGTCCGGCTCGTACAGGTTGTCGACGTTGGTGTGCAGCACGTAGCGTCCGCGCGCGTTCTGCAGGCCGAGCTGGCGCAGGTTGTGGCCCCACACGTTCTGGCGCTCCGCTGTGGCGTGCACCGGGTACGGGCAGCGGACCTCGTGCTGCAGCGGCCCGTCATGGTAGATCAGGACCTCGAAGTCCTGGAAGCTCTGCTGCTGCAGGCTGGTGACGAAGCGCCCCAGCGTCTCGTCGTCGCTCACCCCCTGGTAGTACGCGGAGATGATGCTGAAGAACGGCTCGCTCATTTACTCGAGCTCTGACCAGGCTTCACCGCTTGCACTGGCTGCGGCACCTTCACGCCCTGCGCCTGCCGCAGCTGCCCGACCAGGTTGCGGATGATGCGCTGATCCTCGGTGGGCTCGCTGGGTTTGAGCAAGCCGTCCTGGCCGACCTTGCGCACGTTGCGCGCCCGGGGCACGAGATCGACGAGGAAGCGCTCGGGGCGCTGCAGCGGACCCTTGCAGAAGATCAACACGCAGTCGTTCCACTCGGCGCGCGCGCGGTCGGCGATGAAGGACTCGACCAGGTGCGCCTCGACGTTGCTGTGGCGCGCCCACTGCTCGAGCGCCAGCCCCGAGTCGGGGTAGAAGCGCCAGCAGTCGAACGGGTGCGCGTGGTACTTCCCGTTCGAAGGCACGTTGAGGTAGGCGTAGCCGCCGGGCTTGAGCACGCGCAGCGTCTCCAGGAAGGTGACCCAGAACATCGGATCGTGCTCGAAGCACGAGGAGCTCACCGCCAGGTCGAAGCTGTCGCTTTCGAAGGGCAGGCGCCAGGTACTCTCGATCACCACGTCGACGCCCTTGCCGGCCGCGATATCGACGCCCATGTACTTCGCACCCGCCGGGCACCAGTCGCGCAGCGTGCCGTTCACGTCCATCGAGCCGATGTCGATCACGGAGGCGGTGGTCGGGCGCGCATAGAGCGCGAAGAAGGCTTTCCCCAGTTCGTAAGCGGTGTCGTGCATGCGTTCTCCGGGCGCGGCGACGGCGCGGAGCGAGCCCCCAGCCGTTCCCCTGCCCGGTCAGTAACGGCTCTGCGCCGCAGCGAAGAAATCCCTCGCGGGTGCAGCCGCCCGCTCGCGAGCGTCAAGGATTTGGCGCTTCAGAGCTCGCAGGACAGGTTCGACAGGTCCGGCAAGCAGATGTCGTCCCCGGCCCCGCCGTCGCTGGGCTTCGTTTGATCGTCGCCGCCGTCGATCGTGTCGCTGCCCGCGCCACCGAAGAGCGCGTCGTCGCCCGCTTCGCCGTACAGGACGTCATTGCCGGCGCCGCCCATCAGGCTGTCAGCGCCGCCGCCGGCCTCGATCACGTCGTCGCCGGTAGAGCCGGTGACGGTGTCGTTGCCGTCGTCCAGGATCACGTGGCTGCAGTTGGTGAGGTCGTCGCCGTCCACGCCGTCGTCCATCGAGAGCGCGCAGTTGGCGCTGCTGGTGGTGAAGCACAGCGTATAGGAAGCGGCCGTGCTGCCGCCGCGGCGGAAATTGCAGGTATTGTTCCCGGTGCCCCCATGGATCAGGTCCTGCCCGCCGAAGGCGCTGAACGACGCCAGGTAGCTGGCATCGCTGGTGCTGCCCTCGTCGATGTAGTCATCGCCGGCTTCCCCGTACAACTCATCGTTGCCGGTGCCGCCCACGAGCGTGTCGTTGCCGGCTCCGCCGTGCAGCACGTCGTTGCCCAGGCCACCGTGCAGCTCGTCGTTGCTGCTGCCGCCCGTGAGGTTGTCGTTGCCGCTGCCGCCCAGCACGACCTCGATCGTCGCCCGGACGTCGTCGGCCTCGCTCTCGCCGTCATTCGGGATGTTGTCGAGCGCGACGTTCACGCCGCCGCTGCGCAGCTCGTAGTCGGCGGTGTCGCGACCGACGGCGCCGTCGACGATGTCCGCGCAGTTGGCTGCGGCGCCGAGCCGGAAGATGTCGTTGCCGGCGCCACCGTTCAGGCGATCGACGTCGACGCTGCAGTCGCCGGCAGGGCCGCCGCTGATGTCGTCGTCACCGCCGTTGCCGTTGATCAGGTTGGGCTGCTGGCTGCCGGTGAGCACGTCGTTGCCCAGCCCGCCGTTGAGGTTCTCGACGTCGCTCTTCACGTCGTCGTTTTCGCCGGCGCCCGTCTCGCCGTCGTCGGCGTCCAGCAGGTCCGCCCCCGAGCTGGTGCGGCTGATGGTGGTGCCGATCAGGCCGCGCGGGTCGCTGCTGATGTTCAGCGTCTGCCCGCTGTTCTTGGCCTCGATCACCAGGTGACCGCGGTCGTCCTGGGTCGCCACGGCCACCGCGCTGAACGCCGCCACGTTGTTCAGCTCGGTCAGGATCGCGCTGGCTCCGCTCACGCCGAGCGACGTGTAGGTGACGGGCCCGCTCGCTCCCACGCTGAGCACCAGCGCGGTACCGGACGGCAGCGTCTTGCCGAACAGCAGCGCGCCCTCCACAAAGGCCCTGGTGTGCGCGGGATCGATGTCAACCGTCACGCCCGCGGTGCGCGAGCTGTAGTCGGCCGTGTCAGTACCGGGGCCGCCGCGGTAGGTGTCCGCGCCGTCGGCCACGGCTCCACTGCGGAAGAAGTCGTTGCCGTCGCCGCCGTCGAGCGTGTCGTCGCCCAGGCCGCCCTTCAGTGTATCGGTGCCGGGGCCGCCGAACACCGTCAACGGCTCGCTCTGCACAGAGCGCGTCTGTACCGTCGCGCCCAGGAAGCTCATGCTGGTGATGTCCTGGGCGGTGAAGCTGTCCGCGCCGTCGTTCAGAGTCAGCGACACGTCGTGCGGGTCGCCCACCAGCTTCACGTCCGCGGCGCTGCTCACGCCCAGGTCGAAGTACAGATCGCTGCCATTGGCCTGCTGCGCCATGCGGAAGACGTTCGCGGACTACGTGCCGCGCGCGCCGAAATCCAGAGCACCCCCCACCGGCGCGTTGATGATGATGCCGCCGCTCGGACCAAATAGACTGCCGAATACCCCGGGCAGCAGATCGATCAGCACGGTATTGGCACCGTTCGCCGACCCGTTGATCACGAGCTTGTGCACCAGGTTCGTGGTCAGGTCGACGCCGTTGGTTGCAGCCGTTCGGCACTGCCAGCTGTTCACGCGCAGTTTGCCGCCCAGCACGCTGACGATGGCGTCGTCCCCCGACGCCAGGTTGAGCGTCAGCGTGGAATTGGCGAAGGCGGCGCCGGCGTCGGTGCAATCGGTCAGCTCCACGCCGAGCGCGTCCATGGCCATCCCGAAGGGGGTATCGCCGGACGCAGGCGCGGGCCCGTCTGCAGATTCGCAGGCGAGCCCGGGCCCTAGCGCGACCAGGAGCAGGCAGGAGCGGATGCGTTTCACAGTTCGCAGCCGGTTGCCGTCTCCCCTGGGCGCGTATCGCAGTAGTCGCCGTCAGAGCCGCCGTCGAGCAAGTCCACGCCGCTCTGCCCGTACAGCACGTCGCTGCCGCCGCCGCCGTGCAGCGTATCCGCGCCGGGCCCGCCGCTGAGCGATTCGGCGCCGTCGCTGCCGTTGATGGTGTCGTCGCCGTTGCCGGCGGTGACGTCTTCCACGTTCACGATGCGATCGTTCTCGCCCGCTTCACCGCTGGGCGCGGAGCAGGAGCAGCCCTCGCCGCTGCAGCCGAGCGTGGCATCGCTCAGGCACAGATTGAGCGTCAGCGGATCGTTGCGCAGCTCGTACGAGATCTCGTCGTAGCCGGCGCCGCCGTTGATCACGTCGGCGCCATCGCTGAGCTCGGCCACACTGAAGCTGTCATTGCCCGCGAGTCCGCTGAGTACGTCGTCGCCCGGGCCGCCGTCGAGGTTGTCGTTCCCGCTGCCGCCGACGATCCAGTCCTTGCCCTCACCGCCTGCCGCGATCAGCGGCAGGCTGAGCGAGGTGATCGGGACGATCGTCGGATCCTCTTCGGCCGGGGCCGCGCCCTCTGCCGGCGCCGGCGGAGCGAGATCTTCCAGGCGATCATCGCCGGCGCCGAGATCGAAGGCCAGTGCGACCAGGTTCTCCGCCACGACGTTGATGGTGCCGTCACCGGTGAGATCGACCACCGCATCGGGATCGCGCATGCCGTGACGGAAGTGGTCCGCGCCATCCGTGCCGACGACGCGCAGGCTGTTCTTGCCCTCGCCCAGCCACAGCTGCACACGCTCCGAGCCTGCGAGCAAGCCCGACCAATCGCCACCGCCCAGGGCCCAGCTCACGCCGTTATCGCCGGCATCGCCGTCCACGCGCAGCGAGGTCACGCTCGCCGGATCGACGTCATGGCCGCCGGCATCCGTACAGGCGACCTTGTTGGCGAGCAGCTTGCCGTCTTTGGCTTCCAGATCGACGCTCGGCACCTTGCCATCGAGCGTGAGCTTCAGCGCACCGCCGGCGAAGCCCTTCACGCAGCCCTGCGGCGGCACTCCGGGCGGAGCCTCGGCGCTGGGCAGCTTCGCCGGATCTTCCTTGCTGGGACCCGGGTCCGTGCTCTTCGTGGTGTTGGCGGAGTCGAGCTGACCTGAGCCGCCGGTGCCGCTCGCGGGAGTCGAATCTTCGGGGGCGCTGTCCGAGCTGCCACAACCCCAGGCGAACAGGGCCAGACAGCTGCCGAACCCCCAAACGTAAGCTTGCTTCATTTCCCTCTCGCTCTCCCCGCGCCGCACACGAGTCAGCAAAGACCCGCCTCGGCGCCCTCTCTATGAGCTGGAGAGCGGTTCTGAGCGGCACGCCTTGAGAGCCTTCGTGCAACACGGATTCAGCATGGATTCAGCATGGAAAGAGCGTTGAAATGCTGACGCTGCCAGCTCCTTGACGGCGTGCTCTTCGACATCACCCCCAGGGTGTGCGCGCGCGCGGAGCAGGAATCACCGCTTGGGAACGAATAGGTCGCATTCGTTACGGTCGGCTGCTCAAGCGCGTGGGGGCCTAGCCGATCAGGTGACTCGAGGTGGGGCCGGGGAATGCACGGTGCCTCGCCCGTCAACACCTAACCCTACAGGGGAGAGCGAATGAAGAAGCAAATTGCGAGTGGGATGCGAGGCGATACGACCAAGAACAAGATTCGCCGCCGCATCAGCAGCCTGGGTCACGGTCTACTGGTTCTGGCTTCCGTCGTCGGCGCGGGCTGCGCTGGCGAGGACGAAACGGCCGTTAGCGACCGTACGCAGGACGAGATCGATCTGGGCGTCGCGCTCGAGGGCTTGGGCACCAACTTCACGTCCTGCACCGCTGCGGACAGCACCGCCCCCACGGGCTTCGTCGCCTCCAGCAAGCAGCTGACCCTCACGCTGAGCGCGAACACGGACGCCGTGATCAGCGTCGTCAACGGCAAGCTCAAGGTCAACGGCTGGCAGTGCGCCACGGCCGCCATCAGCGGCCCGCCTGCGGTGGCCTCGGTGGAGCTGACCACCACCAACGTGAACAAGATCATCGTCGCCGGCCTCTCGACGAACAAGGTCGTCCTCGACCTGCTGCCTGGCTCCTTCGGCAACATCTTCTCGGGCACGGGCGGCATCATCATCCAGGGCGGCGGCAGCGTCGGCGTCCGTGGCACGGGCCTGGCCAACACCTTCAAGGTCGGCCAGGAAGGGTCCGGCGCCACCGGTCCGTTCTACTTCGAGCTGTCGGGCGACACGCGCGCCGACGTCCGGGTCGAGGGCAACCCGACCGCGATGTCCTTCGCGCTGGGCGATGGCAACGACACCTTCTCTGCTCAGGGCCAGGCCCTGACCACGGCTTCGCTGGGCGGCTCGGCCGTGACCGGTGACCTCGTGACCGAGAACATCTCCGTGTTCGGCGGCCTCGGCAACGACACGATCAAGGGCGGCCTTGGCGACGACACGCTGAACGGCGGCGAGGGCAACGACTGGTTCACGACCTCCGCGAACGGTGTGGACGACGGCGCCGACCTCTACATCGGCGGCACCGGCACCGACACCATGGACTACAGCGGCCGCACCGCGGCCGTCAGCGCGAGCATCGCTCCCACGTACGATAGCGGTTGGGTCGAGGGTATCGACATCACGAACGCCAGCGTCGCGGCCGGCGCAATGACCGTGACGGTGGGCGCCGGCGGCCCCACCACCGTGACCTTTGGCTCCACGACCGTGGGCACCACGGCCATCCTCGGCGTCATCAACGGCACGGCGAGCTTGGGCGCCACGGCGTTCGTGAACGATCGCGGCGAAATCGTGATCAAGGCGACCACCGCTGCCACGGCGCTGACGGTCGCTGGCGCAGCGGCGAACACGCTGTTCCCCGGTCTGAAGACCAACAACGGTGTCTCGGCGCTCGCTCTGGATCCGGATGACGGCGTCACGGGCGAGGCCGACGACATCCAGGGCGACGTGGAGAACCTGATCGGCGGCGCCGGAAACGACGTGCTGACGGGCAGCATCGGCTCCAACACCATCACCGGTGGGGCCGGCAACGACGACATCTCCGGTGGCTCGGCGGGCGCCAGCTGCGCGGCTGACGTCGACGTCCTCAACGGCGGCGACGGCAACGACATTTTCCGTCTCGGTACCCTGACCAACTGCGGCGACGCGGTGGACGGCGGTAACGGTACGGACGTGGCGAGCTACGAGCTGCGCACGGTGGGCGTGAGCGTCACCATCGACACCAGCGCCAACGACGGTGAGGATCAGGAGCTGGACAAGATCCTGTCCACGGTCGAAGTCATCCTGGGCAGCAGCCAGGCCGACACGCTCACGGGCGGCACCGGCAACGACGAGATCCACGGCGGCGGCGGTGCGGACTTCATCAGCGGCGGTGCCGGCAACGACACCATCGTCGGTGGCCCGGGTGCGGACACGCTGCTCGGCGGCGCGGGCGAGGACTACTTCAACGAGAAGGATGTCGCCGACACTGCGTTCGTGCAGGTGATCCTGCCGACCGTCTCCGGCTCCGAGTCTGACCTGATCAACGGCGGCGCCGACTTCGACACGGTCGACTACGGCCGTACCTCGACGACGGCCCTGAGCGCGACCCTGTGCGTGGCGACCACCAACACGGACATGGGCCACTGCCAGGATTCGCTGGGCAGCCCGGTCGACAACGACGACCCCGACACCGACGACCTGACCAACGTCGAGCACTTCATCGGCGGCGCCGGTGCGGACTCGATCGTCGGCTCCACCGGTAACGACTTCATCGAGGGCGGCCTCGGTGCGGACAGCCTGGTGGGCGGCACGGGCAACGACACGCTGTTCGGCGACGGCGGCAACGACACGCTGGAAGGCGGCGCCGGTGACGACACGCTCGACGGCGCGCTGGGCACCAACTCGCTGATCGGCGGCGGCGGCGACGACATCTGCACCGTGGGTGCCGGTGGCGTGGTCGACCCCACCTGCGAGATCTGAGCAAAGAAGCGGCAAGGAGCGGCCTACCCTCGCGGTAGACCGCTCCCCACCCGCGCAGCACGCGGGAACAACAGGCGGCCAGCTCGAGTCACTCGGGCTGGCCGTCGGCCATTTTGCGGCGCTGACTCTTGCTCGCCGCTCAGCCCCCCGCCCCGCCGATCACGATACTCAGGATGATCACGGCCAGCACCGAGCCGGCGATCAGCGCGATGCGATAGTCCTGCCGCCGCACGAACTCGACCAGCATCAGCGCCACGCGCAGGATGGGCAATGCGATCAGCAGCGCCACGCCCGCATTCACGATCGCGGTGCCGGATGGCAGCAACAGACCGGCGCCGATCACTGCCGAGGCGATCCAGGTGCCGGCCCCCAGCACCAGCGCAACCGAGCGATCCAGAGCGCGTGCCTTCACAGCTGCGCTCCGAACAGGTGGACGCCGAACGCCTCCAGCAGCATTTGCCCCGCGAGCAAGATCAGGATGGCGACGAACATGGTGCGCAGGTGCTTGCTCGAGGCCGCTAGCAGCACGTGCGCGCCGAGCAGGGCTCCGAGCACCGAGCCCAACGCCACCGGTCCGGCGATCGCCGGCACGATGTCTCCACGGGCGAAGTAGGCCCCTGCGCTGGCCGCCGCCGTGACTCCGATCATGAAGTTCGAGGTCGCCGAGGAGACCTTGAGCGGCAAGCGCAGCGCGGCATCGAGCGCCGGAATCTTCAGCACGCCGCTGCCGATGCCGAGCAACGCGGAGACGAGCCCTGCGCCGTACATCAGGGCCATCGCGCTCGGCAGGCGCTCGATCACGTACGCCGTCTCGATGCCGGTCACCGGATCCGGATAGCTGGCGTGCAGCCCCAGGCGCGTTCCCAGTCCATCGGGTGCAACCAGCTCGCTGTGCACCAGCTCAGCGCGCCGCGCCAGCATCTGCCAGGCGGACAGCAGCAGGATGGCCGCGAACAGCAAGTACAAGACCGAGCTGGGCAGCAGCCCCGTGAGCAGGACGCCGCTGAGCGCGCCGAGCGTGGTCGCCAGCTCCAGCACGATCGCCAGCCGCATGTTGGTGAGCCGGCTGCGCAAAAAAGGCGGGGCGCTGGCACACGAACACGCGATCACCGACACGATGCTCGCGCCGATCGCCGTGCGAATGTCCAGCCCGCACGCGGTCAAGATCGGCACGATCAGGATGCCGCCCGCCATGCCCAGCACGCCGCCGATCGCGCTGGCGACGAGCGCGTATGCGAACAGGGCCAGCGCGCTCGTGGCCATCATCAGCGCCCCGCATCATGGCCTCCTCCTGTTCCGATCGCAACCACTGCGGCAGAGGGCTCGTGCCATCCCGGAACAGTGGGTGGGCTCGCCACCGCGCGGCACCGGCCGGCGCCAGAATGTCCCAACGGGCGGTCGAACGAATCTGAACCGCCTGAGGGCGAGAAGCACGAAAGACCGGACATCACTCTTGAACGCGAGACGCCAGGTTGGCAAGGGTGCGCCCCAGATGACCTCCGAGAAGCGCGTACTCGTCACGGTCGCGGGAGCGGATGCCCCCGGCATCACCGCTCACCTCACCAGCATCATCGCTGCCGCAGGCGCTCAGCTGCGCGACATCGAGCAGGTCGTGGTGCAAGGCCAGCTCACCCTGTGCTTCGTGGTCGGGGTCGAACCCGGAGCGGGCCACGGCTCCCCCGTCGTGAAGGACCTGCTGTTCGCCGCCAAGGAGCTCGGGCTCGAGCTCGACTTCGAGGTGCTGGACGAGCCGGCGCCGTCCAGCTACGCGACCTCGCTCTACGCGCTGACCGTGATCGGCGACGAGGTCGACGCGCGCTCTGTTGCGGCGCTGACCGGCGCGCTGGCGCGCCACGGAGCCAACATCGAGACCATCAAGCGCCTGTCCGACGTGACGCTGAGCTCGCTCGAGATCGTGGTGGCCGTGCCCCGCAACGAGGAGCGCGTGCTGGCCTTGCACAAAGAGCTGGTGAGCACGGCCCTCGCGCGCGGCGTCGATCTCGCCTTTCAGCGCGAGCGCCTGACCCGCCGCAGCAAGCGCCTGGTGGTGATGGACATGGACTCCACGCTGATCCGCATCGAGGTGATCGATGAGCTGGCGCGCGCCTACGGTGTGTACGAGCAGGTCGCGGCCATCACCGCGCGCGCGATGCACGGCAACATGCCCTACGAGCAGAGCCTGGCCGAGCGCGTGGCGCTCCTGGCGGGCATGCCGCTCGAGGCGGTGATGCGCGTGGCCGGCGACCCGCCGCTGACTGAAGGCGCGCCCGAGCTGCTCCGCGCGTTGCGCGCGCTGGGCCTCAAGACGGCGGTCATCTCCGGCGGCTTCTCGTTTGCAGCCGACGCGCTCAAGGCACGCTTCGGCCTCGACTATGCGTACTCCAACCAGCTCGAGCTCAAGAACGGCGCGCTCAGCGGACGCGTGCTCGATCCGATCGTGGGACCGCAACGCAAAGCCGACCTGCTCGACGCGCTGGCCCAGCGCGAAGGCATCCCCCTGGAACAGACGGTCGCGGTCGGCGACGGCGCCAACGACCTGCTGATGATCGAAAAGGCCGGGCTCGGCATCGCCTTTCACGCCAAGCCCAAGCTGCGCGACGCCGCCGACACCAGCCTCACCCAGGGCGGGCTCGACCGCATCCTGTACTTGCTGGGCCTGCGCGCGCGCGACGTGCGCGAACTGGTCGAAGGCTGAGGCCTTATTGCGGGGCGACCTCGGCAGCGAACGAGGTGCGCAGCACTCCGATGCCAGCGATCTCGATCTCCACCGTCGTGCCCGGCTTCAGCGCTCCGACGCCCAGCGACGTACCGCACGCGATCACGTCGCCCGGCTCCAGCGTGAGGTCGCGCGACAGCAAACTCACCAGCTCCAGCGGCGAAAAGACCAGATCCGAGACCGGATAGTTCTGACGTTCGCGCCCATTGACCAGCGCGCGCACGCTCAGCGCCGCCGGGTCGAGCCCCGTCGCGATCACGGGCCCGAACGGTCCGAAGCCATCAAAGCTCTTGGCCCGCGTCCATTGCGCCGGCTCCTGCGTGATCAGATCGAGCGCCGTGATGTCGTTGACACACGTGTAACCGAAGATGACGGATGCAGCTTGCTCGGGCGCCACGTCCCGTGCGCGCCGGCCGATCACGACCCCCAGCTCACCCTCGAACACAATCCGCCCCGCATACGAGCGCGGAGCGCGAAACTCGCCACCGGGAGCCAGCACGGAACTTGCGGCTTTGATGAAGTAGAACGGCGACGAAGGCGGCTCGGCGCCCTGCTTGGCCAGCACCGCGCGCGAATTGTAAGCGATGCCGAGAAACTTGGAAGGCTGGCACGGCGGAGCCCACTGCACCTCGCTGAGCGGCAGCGTTTCACCAGTTGGTTCCGGGTTGGCGAACAGATCGCCGCGGTGAAGCTGGACGCTCTCGCCCTCCAGCGTGCCGAAGCCCGGGCGTCCCATGTACTCGAAGCGCAGCCAATGGGTCATGCGCGGGAGGATTGAACAGCGCTGGCGCGGAGGCAAGCCTCGAAGGAGGTGACCTGACGCGAAGACCAAAAGCAGAATGGCCGCGGCAGCTGCTTTGTGATTCCCCTTGCCGTCCCATGCCTGCGGGCGCGATTCTCGCAGCGCCCCATGCCCACCCGGAATCTCAAAGTCGACGCCTTCGTGAGCCGTGCCAAAGCGTGGCAAGGCGAGATCCAGAAGCTTCGGTCCGTACTCCTCGAATGTGGGCTCGACGAGGATCTGAAGTGGGGGAAGCCATGCTTCAGCTTCGATGGGAAGAACGTGGCCATCATCCAACCGTTCAAGGAGCACTGCTCTCTGATGTTCTTCAAGGGCGCGCTGCTGAAGGACACGCACGGGCTGCTCAGGAGCCAGGGGGAAAACACGCAGTCCGCGCTGCGCATGGAGTTCACCGAGGAGGCGCAGATCAAGAAGGCCGTGCTCAAATCCTACGTGAAGCAGGCGATCGAGGTGGAGAAGGCCGGATTGAGCGTCGACTTCAAGGCGAAGCGCGAGTTGGAGCTCCCGCAGGAGCTGACGCAGATCCTGAAAAAGGATCGCAAGCTCGAGAGAGCGTTTTACGCGCTCACCCCCGGGCGACAGCGTGGCTATCTCTTGCATTTCGCGAGCGCGAAACGCTCGGAAACTCGAACCGCCCGGATCGAGAAGTGCGCCCCCAGAATCCTTGCCGGCTTGGGCATGCACGACGACTGACCGCTCTCATTTCCGTGCGCTGACAATCCACGCGCGCGAGTCAAACAGCACGCCGTCCCCGGTCTCGTGCGCAGCGAGCAACTCGCGTAACTGAATCAGCGCCCGCTCGGCATCGGCCGCGCGCATTCGCGCGAGCGCTGCCCTGGGTTGGCTCATGTCGCGCACGAGCTCGAACGCCGCGGCTGCATCGGGTCCGTAGTAGACGGGTTCGCGCACTTCCGAGATACCGATCTCGACGAAGCCGGCCGCGCCGAGCACAGCACGAATCTGGGCCGGATCCGCCATCGAGAACGGATTGAGCCCCGTCGACGGCGCCACCCAGCCGGAGCCCAGCACCGCCCGGATGGCGGTCGCCCATTCGTTCCGCTCCTCGCTCTGCCAGACCATCAGGACCAGGCGCGCACCAGGCCGCGCCGCGCGCGCGATGTTGGTGAACGCCGCCACGGGGTCGGCAAAGAACATGCTGCCGAAACGGCTGACGATCAGATCGAACTGCTCCGGTGCGAATGCATGGCTCTGCGCGTCACCTCGCTCGAAGGCCACGTTCACAACTCCTTCCTCGAGGCTGCGGCCACGGGCCTGCTCCAGCATGTGCTCGGAGATATCGACGCCCAGGGCACTGCCCGAGCTCGCTGCGCGAGCGGCATCGCGCGTGGTCTGCCCGGTGCCACAACCGATGTCGAGCACATGCTCCTCCTGCCCCACCCTCATCGCCGCGCGCAGTCGCTCGTGGTGAGCCCGCAACTCCGCGTCATAGTGCTCTGCCAGCTGCAGCCGCGGACGGGCTCGCTTCGTGTAGCCTTCCAGGATGGCAGCCAGCTCCTGGGGATGGCTCAACGCCACGCAATGGCTGGCAGCGACCTCGTCCGGCACGACGCCGAGTCGCTCTGCAACCACGCGCCGAAGGAACTCCGGCGCACACTCGCCTTGCCCGCGCACCTTCCTCTCCCTTTCATCGTACTGACCCATGAGCGACTATCCATTCCTCGAACCCGGTCCGAAGTTCGACGAGGCCGGAGTTCGCGTGCGGCGCGGTGGATGCAGGTGCGGGGCGGTGCGGTTCGAGGTGCGCGGCGAGCCGGACGTCGTCGGCATCTGCCATTGCCTCGAATGTCGCAAAGCAACGGGCGCCGTCGCCATGGTCTACGCGCGCTGGTCGCGCCCGGCATTCCGCTGTACGGGAGACGCGCGCGAGTACAGGGGGCGCGAGGCCTGGTGGACCCCGGTTGCCGGCGCAGAGCAGGAACCGAAGTTCCTTCGCAGCCATGACTTCGGAAGGGCGCTACTTCCGCGCCTCCGCGGGCAAGAGCGGCTCCAGCCCGGCGCTGGCGATCAGCGCCTCTTCCGCCAACTTCAATGCCTCCTGGCGCTCCAGATACGTGACGCGGATCTCCTTGACCGAGCGGAAGGCGTCGAGCAGCTCCAGCACGCCGGTCCCGCCGCCCTGGTAGGACTGCTGGGCCATGCGCTCCAGCACCGGGATCTGCGCGACCTGGTCGTGCTCGATCTTGGCCACCGTTTCGCGCTCTGCCAGATACACCACGCGCGCGCGCTCCAGCTCGGCTCGGGTCTCCGCCAGCTCCGCCGCCACGCGCTTCGACTGCAGGTCGATGTCCGCGCTCGCGCGCGCCACCGGACCCTGCCCATGGTCGAACACCGGCAGCGGCACCGAGGCACCGAACACCACGGCCACGCTGTTGGCGTCGCGCGTGACCAGCGTGCCGACAGCCAGCGACGGCACCGGCAGCCAATCGCGGCGCGCCACCGTCAAACCCGCGCGCGCCCTCGACTCCGCGGCTTGCGCTGCAGCGATGCTCGGCCGCTGGCGCTGCGCCACGCTCCACAGTTGATCAAAATCGGTCGGCAGCTCGCGCGCGCCGAGCTCGCCCTGCGCGCGCGGGTGCCAGCCGGGGAAGCCCAGCACGGCCGCCAGGTGTCCGGAGGCGTCCGCCACCTCCGTCTGCGCGATACTGAGCTCGGTTCCGAGCGTGCTGGTCTCGAGCGCGAGCCGCGTCACGTCGTACACGCTGCGATCACCCGCCGCCTGGCGCCCGCGCACGATCTTCTCCAGGCTCTGCAGCTCGGTCAGGCTCTCTTGCAACGCCTTCACGCGCTCCTGGCGCGCCACCAGCGTGTAGAAGCCCTGCCGCGCAGCCAGCGCGCGCTCGCCCAGATCGGCGGCCACTTGCGCCCGCTCGGCGCGCACGCCCTGATCCGCCGCCGAGCTGCGCGCACCGGTCTGCCCGAAGATCAAGAGCGGCTGCTCCAGCGTGAACTGGTGCTGCCAGGCCGAGCCCGTGTTGGTGCCGTGCGCCAAGGCCACGCCAGCGTAGCTGAGCGTGGGGTTCTGCCAGACGCCGGCGCCGCGGCGCTCGCCTTCCGCGACCGCGATGCGCGCTTGCTCCGCGCGCGAGCGCGGGCTCTGGTCGCGCAGCAATGAAACCACTCCGGCGAGCGTGACCACCTCCGGCAGCTCGGCCCGGGCAGGGCCCGCAGCGAGCGCGGTCAGTAACGCCATCGACAGTGCGAGCACGGTCTGTCTGGGGTTGCTCACGCCTCCACCTCCTGCGGGGCGAGCACCGGGCTCGGCACTCGGCGGACCAGGAGACTGTAGAGCACCGGCAGCACGAACAGCGTGACCGGCAGGGCCGTGCCCAGACCGCCGATCACCACCAGCGCGAAGGGCTTCTGAATCTCGCTGCCGGCGCTGGTGGACAGCGCCATCGGGGTGAGGCCGATCATGGCCAGCAAGGCCGTCATCAGCACGGCGCGCAGGCGCCCGGCGCAGCCTTCGATCAGCGCCGAGAGCTGCAGCTCGCCGTTCCGGCGCCGCGCATCGACGGCGCTCACCACCAGCAGCGAGACCAGGCTCACCTGGCCCAGCAAGGTGATGAAGCCGACTGCCGCGCTCACCGAGAGCGCGATGCCCGACGCTTTGAGCGCGAACACCCCGCCCGTCATCGCGAACGGCACCGTCGCCAGCACACAGGCCGCGCTCAGCGCCGATCCGAGCGCCAGGTACAGCAGCACGAACACCACCAGGAAGGAGAGCGGCACGATCATGCCCAGCCGCTTCATGGCGCGCTGCTGGTTCTCGAACTCGCCGCTCCAGTTGAAGAAGTTACCCTCCGGCGGCTGCACGCCGTGCTCCACTGCGGCGATCGCGTCGTGGACCACGCTGCCCATGTCGCGCCCTTCCACGTTGAACTTCAACGCCAGCATGCGGCTGTTCGAGTCGCGCACGATGTTGGCCGGGCCCGCAGCCGTGCCCAGCTTGGCGATCTCGCGCAGCGGCACCTGTGGCCCGGCGGCGGTGCGTACGCGGATGTCGCCGATGGCGTTCTCGTCGTCGCGCTCGCCGCGCGGGAACATCACCCGTACCGGCACGGGCCGCTCGCCCTCGAAGAACTGAGTGACCACGCGACCGCCGAGCGCCGTCTCGATCACGTCCTGAGCGCTGTCCACGCTGATACCGGCTCGCGCCAGCGCGGGCCGATCGAGCAGCACCTGCAGCTGCGGCACTGTGGCGTCGCGATACAGAGACAGATCGACCACGCCGGGCACGCTTTGCAGCACGTCCTTGGCTTTCTCGAGCGTGCCGTGCATCACATCCAGGTCCGTGCCGAACACCTTCAGCACCACCTTGCCGCGCACACCGCTCACCGCCTCTTCGACGTTATCCTTGATCGGCTGGGAGAAATTGAAGCTCACGCCGGGGATCTCGGAGAGCGAGTCGCGCATGGCATCGATCAGGCGGTCCTTGCTCCAGCCGGGGCGCCACTGCTCGCGCGGCTTCAGGTGCACGAAGGTCTCACTCATGTTCGAGCCCTCGTCGTCCGTGCCGTCCTCCGGGTGCCCCTGCTCGCTCAGCGTCTCGATCACCTCCGGGAAGGTGAGGATGCGCTTGCGTGCCTCCAGCAAGATCTCGGAGCCGCGCTCCAGCGAGATGCTGGCGGGCATTTCGACGAAGATCACGAAGTCACCTTCGTCCAGCTCCGGCAAGAACTCCGAGCCCGTTCGCGTGAGGACCAGGGCGCCGGCCAGGAGAAAGCAGAACGCCCCGGCCCCCACGAGAAGTTGTCGCTCCAGCGCCCACGTCACGGCGCGGCGATAGCTGCGGACGAGGTAGCCCGCCCCGCTCAGCGTCTGCTCCAGTAAGGCACGGCTCTCCA
>JAICTU010000469.1 GCA_025936205.1 Polyangiaceae bacterium
ACGGCCGCGTCGTTGCCGCCGGGGAAGAGCGCGTCGCCCACGTAGGTGACGTGCTCCATGCCCTCGTCGAGCAGCGAGCGCACGGCGAAGCTCTTGTCACGGCCGCGCACCACGATGTCGAACGAGGTCTGCCCGCCGAGCGAGAGCAACAGGTCATTGCCGTGCAGCACCTCGTCGAGCCTCTTGCGCAGCACGGGCATGAGCCGAGCCCGGTAGCCGCTCTGCGCGTCGAACTGTACGAACGCGTCGCGGCTCTGACGGCCGGCGGCGGAGAGCGCGCCCCGCTCGCGGCCGGAGGGCGCCAGGTTGATCATGCCGCGCCGGTCGATGATGCGATCGCCCACCACGCTCACTTCGGGCGGCAGCTGAAACTCGGGCTCCTCCAGCAGCTCCGTGAGCAGGATCTGCAGCGCCTGAAAGCCCCAGTCGCCCAGGTGGGAGCGCAGCGAAAACTCATCCACCAGCGTGAGCTCCAGCGCGTCGCCGCAGCGGCAGCGGTAGCGCAGCGCTCCGTTGCACAGAAAGGCCTCGAACTCCCCTCGGAAGCCGTGGGCGTGCAGCGGCTCGAAGAACTGGCTCATCAGCAGGTCCCGGTCGCTGCCCGCGGCGAGCGCGAACGGCCGACGGAGCGCGCTCAGGCGGCGCGCCATGCCCAGGTCGAGGGCTTCGCGAGCCTTGGTCAGGGTGTTGTCGACGTCAAAAACGACTGCGCGCTTCATTGGCTTCCTGTTCCAGTCTGACATCTATCAGCTCCTCAGCTCCAAAAATCTGCCAGAGTGGGGCCGTATGGCGGTAGCGAAGGCGCGCCTCGACACGTTGCTGGTGGAGCGCGGGCTCGCGCCCTCGCGCAGCGTGGCAGTGGGCTGTATTCTCGCCGGCCGCGTGTTCTCGGGCGAGCGGCGCCTGGACAAGCCCGGCACCAGTCTGCCCCTGGACACGCCGCTCAGCGTCCGCGAGCTGCCGCGTTATGTCTCACGGGGCGGTGTCAAGCTGGAGGGCGCGCTGCGCGATCTGGGCGTGGACCCGGCGGGCAGGGTCTGGCTCGACATCGGGGCCTCCACGGGCGGCTTCACCGACTGCCTGCTGCAGCACGGCGCGCTGCGCGTGTACGCGGTGGATGTAGGGCGCGGTCAGCTCGCCGAGAAGCTGCGCCAGGACCCGCGGGTGGTCGCGCGCGAGGGCACCAACGCCCGGCATCTGACGGCCGCGGACTTTCCGGAGCCGATCGCCGCGATCGTGCTCGACGCTTCTTTCATCGGCATCGGCAAGCTATTGCCGGCCATCGGCGCGATCCTGCCGGACGCCGGCGAGCTGCTGGCGCTGATCAAGCCGCAGTTCGAGGCCGGCGCCGAGCTGGCGCGCGAGGGGCGCGGGGTGATCCGCGATCCGGAGCAGCGCCAGGGCATCATCCGCGAGGTGCTGAAAGAGCTCGAGCCGAGCGGCTTCGAGGTGCTCGGCTCGAGTGATTCGTGCTTGCCGGGGCCGAAGGGCAACCTGGAGCACTTTGTGTTCGCGCGGAAGGTGCAGCGCTCGGGAGCGTGAAGCTCGCTCGGCCGGCGATGCGCGGCGGTCAGCGAGCTTGGCGACGTGCGGGGTCGTGGAGGGCCCGCTTGCCCCATCAACCCAGCCGTTCATCGAGACGAAAGAGGTGGCGGGCGTTGCCGTAGGCGAACGCGTTTCGCTCAGCGTCCGTCGCGAACTCCTCGAGAAAGGCCGCGATGGCCGCGCCGGTCGGCTGCTGGAAGGGGTAGTCGGTCGAGAAGATCAGCCGGTCGCTGGTGGTCACCGCCCCTGCGTGCCGCAGCAGCGCGGGGTTCAGCATGCCCGAAGCGGTGATGTAAACGTTGCAGCGCACGTAATCGGAGACGCTGCGCCGCAGGCCGGCGATCCGCGTCAGGCTGTTCGCGCGGTCGAGCCAGAAGAGCAGCAGCTCGCCCCAGTGACCGAGGATGATCTGCAACTGTGGGTGACGATCGAAGGTGCCGCGCGCGATCAGACGCAGAGCGGCCAGACCCGCCTCCAGGTGCCATCCCCACGCGAAGGTCGCCAGGGCGAGATCGGTCATCGCGCCCAGCCCAGAATAGGACGCGCTGCGCAGCGCGCGCGTCGGGATCTGCGGGTGGATGAAGAGGGGCTGCCCGAGCGCGGCCGCCGCCGCGAACAGGTCGTCGTAGCGCGGATCGTCCAGCGGGATCTCGCCGGTTCGCCCGTACACCATCGCGCCCACGGCGCACAACCCCGCAGCCCGCTCGAGCTCGGCGGCGACGGCACGAGGGTCGGCCATGGGCAGCGTCGACAGCGCCCGCAGGCGCGTGGGATGGCGCTTCACCGCCGCGGCCGCGACGTCGTTCAGCTCGCGGCACAACGCCGTCGCGTCGGGTGCACGAAGAGGCCCCGTCGCCGGCGGAGCCAGGCCGAGGATCGATAGCGCGATACCCTGCGCGTCCATCGCGGCGATCCGGCTCTCGCCGAGATCCTCCAGGCGCGCGAGCTTGTCGCCGCCGTTGAAGAGCAGGCTGTCGTCCTGGTCTTCTGGCGGGAGCGACGCGAGCGCGCGCGTGAGCTGCGGCGCCGTCCAGTGTTCCTCGATGGCGATCAAGCCCATGACCGTACCTTTGTGGTCGAGCCGGCGGAGGCCCTGCCGGGGGCACGGTTGACGAGCACGCGGTGCTTCATGTCAGGATGGTAGCGCGGCTCACTTGCCCGATCTTCCCGACCTCTTGCCCGATCTTCCATGCGTGACCTTCTGCCCTATCTCGAACACGCCGCGCCCGGCGATGGGATGTCGTCCACCTCGATCCCGTTTGCGCACGTGAACCGTCGCAGTGCGGCGCGCGGCCCCGTCGCGCATGTGCTGCCGCCGAGCGTCTGGATCCACGTGGCGGGCCACAAGCGAGCTCGCGTCGGGCGCGAGGTCCGTGAGCTCTCCGCGGGCGACGTGCACGCTCTCTCGCGGCCCACCACGGTCGTCAGTGAGGTCGTGCGCGCGCCCTACCTGTGCGTGATGCTGAGCGTCGATCCGAGCCTGATCGCCAGTCTCGCGGGTGCTCCGCGCGCGGCGTCGTCGAACATCAGCGATCCGCTCACGCGGCTCGTGCGCCTGCTCGATACGCCGTCCGAGATCCCCGTGCTCGCGCCACTCCTGCAGCGCGAGCTGTTCTTTCGCCTGCTCGCGGGCCCCGCGGGCGACGATCTGCGCGAGCTCGCACGCGGCCACGACGCGCTGGTCGCCTCGGCGCTGGCCTGGCTCGACGCGCGCTACACGGAGCCGTTCAGCGCGGAGTTGCTCGCCGCGCACGCGGGCTCGAGCGTGTCGGCGCTCTACGCGCGCTTCAAGCTGCGAATGGGCCTCACGCCGCTGCAATACCAGAAGCGCCTGCGCCTCGAAGCTGCGCGCCGCCTGCTCTTCGGCGGAGAGCTCGACGTCGGCGCCGTCGCGGCCCGTGTGGGCTATGCGAGCGCCGCCCAGTTCAGTCGCGACTACCGGCGTGCGTTCGCGGCGCCGCCCAGCCGTGATCGCGGCGCGCGGAGCTGAGCGGAGACGAGCGCGTCAAGGCGATGAGGTCTGACCGGTAGATCTTGGCACGGGGACTGCACGCCGTCGGGGCATGTCGAAGCCACTGCGCGTCGTGACGCTGGTGCTCGCTGCGCTTTCGCTGACGATGACGTCGGCCCACGTGCTCGAGTTGCCGCAGAAGCTGAGCTACTCACCCTCGACCTATGCGCTGGTGAATGGGACGCTGTACCGCTGGTTCGCCATCATCGGGGGCATTTACACCGTGGCGGCCATCGTGGCCGCGTGGCTGCTCGCGTGGGCGGCGCGGCGCGTGCGGGTCGCGCTGGGATGGGCCGCCGCAGGCGCGTCGCTGCTGTCGCTCGCGTTCGTGTCCTGGTTGGCGCTGGTGATGCCAGTGAACGCGATCGTCGCGCGCGCGGCCGCAGCCGCGCCGGAGTCCCTCCCGGGCCTGTGGTGGGAGCTCCGCCCCCGCTGGGAATATGGCCACCTCGTCGGGTTTGTGCTCGATCTGCTCGGGTTCTGCGCGCTCGCGGCGTCGGCCGTCGCGGATGCACCGCGGGCCGCCGCGCGCCCGGTGCGTGCGTCCGCCAGCGTGTTGATCCGGGCTCCCAGGGGGGTGTTCGCGCTGTACGCGACATGGCAAGACTGGCCGCGCGTGTTCTGGAAGACCATTCGCGGCGTCCGCCTCATCAGCGACGATGGGAGCGCACGAGAGCTCGACGTGCAGCAGGTGGAGGGGCACGTCCCCAACTTTCTGCGCATCGTCTCGCCCGGGCTGATCGTCCTGGAGGAGCACAAACGGCGCTTTGACGCGCGCTTCGAGAATCGGTTCGAGGCCATCGAGGCCGGAACCCGCTACGTCGTGAGCGCCGAGGTCACGCTCCGGGGAGGTCTGCGCTGGCTCCGCCTGATCGCCAAGCCCGTGATCGTCTCGCGTCTGCGGCGCTTCGTCCTGGAGCCGATCCGGGTCGCCGCCGAAGCGGGCGGGCGCGCCTCGGCGGCGTCGTCGACTTAGCGGTCCGTGCCCTCGCCTGACCGGAGGATGCTCGCCATCCGCTTTCCCCGGGCCAGCTCGTCAATCAGCTTGTCGAGGTAGCGGATCTTCCGCATCAGCGGGTCGGCGATTTCTTCGACGCGCATCCCGCAGATGACACCCTGGATGAGCCGTGCGTTGGGATTCAGCTGCGGCGCCTGGGTGAAGAACGCCTCCAGGTCCAGCTTGCTCTCGATCGCGCGCTGGAGTTCCTTGCCGCTGTAGCCCGTGAGCCACTGGATGATCTCATCGACCTCTGCCTGCGTCCGCCCCTTCTTCTCCGCCTTCTCCACATACAGCGGGTACACGCTCGCGAACGAGATCCTGAACACGCGCAACTGCCTGGCCCCGCCGGCGCCGGGTTTCGGCGCCTGCTTCGCTTTCCTGGCCCCTGCGCGCTTCTCGGTGGGCGCCTTTTCTTTCTTCACCGCAGCCATGCGCCGCAATGGTTAGCACGGGCAGCGCGTTCTGGGGATTCAGCTCAGGAGAATCTCAGCTCGATGCCTTCCGCCTCGCAGGCGCGTCGCGTCGCTGTGCGCTCTGCCACCGCGTGCACGCAGCGCCGGATCCCCGGGAGCGCTGACGGGGGCGGCGAGAGGCGCTCTGCCCACCAGGTGAGCATGTACAGATAGGCGTCGCACGCCGAGTACGCCGGACCCAGCAGGAATGGGCCGCTCGCGAGCGCCTCGTTCAGGACGTGAAACGCCGAGCGGAGGCGCTCGACCGCGGCCCGGCGCACGCCTTCCAAGGCCTGTGGCTCGTCGCTGTACTGCTCGGGGTAGCGAAACGCCATGTACGCTGGCTGGACGGTGTTGGTCAGAAAAGTGAGCCACTTGTAAAAGTGCGCGCGCTCCGCCGTCCCGAGCGGCGGCGCGAGGCGTGCTCCGGGATAGAGGTCGGCGATGTGCAAACAGATGGCAGCCGCTTCGAACAACACCAGCTCGCCCGAGACCAGCACCGGAATGCGGCCGTTGGGGTTCAGCCGCAGGTACTCGGCGCTCTTTTGTTGCTCACTGCGGCGATCGACGAGCACCAGCTCATACTTGCAGCCCGCCTCCTCGAGCAGAATGTGCGGAGCCAGGTTGGCGTTGGCCGGGTAGTAGTAGAGCTGGTGCTTCATCCGCGCGAGCCTATCGTGACTCCGCCGGTCAGGGCTTCGCACAAGTTGGCACTGCGCCGCGGAAAGGGCGCAATCTTGCGCCAGCGGCGCCGTTGCGCGCCCTGCGCACGCCTATCGTCGCGGCTTCGCTCGCCGGCTTCGATGCGGAAAAGACAGGGCTTGCCAGCGCGCGTCCCTGTGGCCACGTCATGCGCGAGCGAGCGGCGCATCGGGGCGCTGCGCGGCGAGCGGCACTGGGGCGTGAAACCCGCGCAGCTCCGCGTCGACGATCAGAGACACCTCGCCCCTCATGCCATCCGGGTCCTTGAACCAGAGCGCGTGCATTGCACCCAGTTCCTCCTCCGTGCCCGAGCTCGCCGCGTGCGACTGGCAAACGCAGCCTGCGAAGGCGCCAGCAGCGCGAGGTGATCCAGGTGCCCGCGCGTGAACATGTCCGGCAACGCCGCGCCGTGCGCGTTACCGGTGATCGCCGCCGGGTGCAGCCACGAGCCGGCGCCCGCGCGCAAGATCGCGTGGCTGAACGCCGGCGTCGTCTCCTCGAACACCAGCTCGAGCTCGAACACCGCCGTGTAGAAACTCGATGAAGCGTGCCAGATCCGCCGTGACGATGGCAACGTGATTGATTCCGCTGACCAGTGTCATGATTTCACCTTCCGCTCCGAGCGCGCGGCCTTCTTGCGCGCTACCTTCTTGCTCCTCGTACCCGCGCGAGACCGCGCCCCCGCGAGCATCAGGTCGCTCGCGAGCACCGCGGCCTCTGCCGCCTCCGCGCCATCCATGCCCCAGTAGTCGCGCAGCGACTGCCACGTCGAAGCCGACGTGAGCAGCTGGAGCACTGCGGCGACACGCCGGTGCTGCACCGGCGCTAGCCCCGCTGCCTCGCGCTCCACCAGCGCCAGCGCCGCGCGCTGCCGCGCCGGATTCGCCGCGAGCCGCGCCAGCCGCCCTTCGGGAGACGCCAGGAGCTCACGCACCACCGGCGCCAGCGCATCGAACCCTGGAAACAACAGCCGGACCAGCCGAGCCATGCCGGCCGCATCCGTGGGACGGTCACCGTCCACCGCCAGCCGCTGGTTTACCCAGTCGTACAACCCCCGCAGCAGAGCCTCCCGCGTGGGAAAGTGCCGGTACACCGTGCGCTCCGACACCTCGGAGGCAGCCGACACGGCCGCGAACGTCAGCGCCTCGCCACGCTCGAGCACCCGAGCGGCGCCCTCGAGCGCACGACGCTGGACGAGAGCGGCACGAGCGTCAGAGAGTGACGGACTAGTGCACCGCCGTCGAGATACGGTCAAGCATGCGCTTGTGTGATTTGATGATGGCGCGCGCGGGTTTGGTCCACTCAAATGGCGTGGGGTTCTGGTTCCAGGAGCGAAGATACGCCTTCAGGTGCTGGCGCAGCGCCGT
>JAICTU010000820.1 GCA_025936205.1 Polyangiaceae bacterium
ATCAGTCGAGCCAGGCCGTCGCCGAGTTGATCTCGGCGCAATGACGCACGGGGCTCGTTGACCTCAGCGCGCGACGCGAACAGCGCCACGGCGAAAGTGCTGCCAAGCCATCGATCCAACGAACCAATGCAGACCCCTAGTGTCAAGGGCTGCAAGTGCCAGTACAGCGATGGTCGCGAGCTGATTCTTGGACATCATCACGCCGCGCTGGCGAAAAAACCGGGCTTCGAAGGACGAATATTGAGCGCCACACAGGTGCCAGGCCCAGCCGAAGGGGTCGAATTGACAATGTGGTCACATGAGACTACATTTAGCAGATGCGCACGGTCGGTATCCGAGAGCTGAAAGCCAAGCTGAGCGAGGAGCTCCGCGCGGTCGGACGTGGCGAAGTCATCCTCGTCACGGATCGAGGCCGAGTCATTGCAGAGTTGAAGGCACCTGGTCTCGCGCCGGATCCCCGCGTCAGACCACTCGATCGAAAGATCGATCTCTGGCTGCGGGAGGGCCGCGCCACGCTAGAGGACGACGTCACGCCGCCGACCTATCCCGTTTCTCCCGTGTCGCTGCCTGCCGGTACGGCGCGACGGTTGTTGGAAGAGATTCGCGGTGAAGAGTAATGCTCTACGCAGAGACGAGTGCGGTACTCCGGTGGCTGCTCAATCAGGAGTATGGGGAGGAAGTACGGCTGGAGCTCGAGCGATCAGAACGCGTCGCTTCGTCCTGTCTGACACCCTTGGAATGCCGCCGAGTGCTTTCTCGTCTCACTCTGGAATTGTCCCCCCGGGACAACGCAACACTGCGACAAATGCTCTTTGAAGCCACCCGGCATTGGTTGCTCATCGAAATGGATCAGCCAGTGCGCGATCGCGCGGGAGAATCCTTTCCCGTCGAGCCCGTCCGAGCATTGGATGCCATCCACTTGGCCACCTGTATCGAGCTGGAGCGTTCCCTCGGCCCCATCTCGGTTCTCAGCGTCGATCAGAGAGTTCGGGTGAATGCAACGCGCTTAGGGCTTCGAGTTCTTCCCGAACACGTCTCGGCAAATACGGTGTGACGCCCGCTTCAACGCGAGGAAGCCGAGCATCTCGACGCGCCGGGATGGACTCCCGAATTTGCGCGCGCTGCGGCGTGATCAGGACCGGTGCGGGAGACACGGGAAAGAGCGCGGAGCACGCGGACGGAGTGTGGGCGCCGCTAGAATTAGCCGCAGGTGCATCCCTGGTGCTGGGTGGCCCGCGCCCTTCGAAGAGCTGGCCGGCACTTCAGTGGTGCACCGCAATGGCGGCGTTGCTCATAATAGCGCAGAAGGCCTTGGAAGATCCCGGAGAGAGTTTGGTGCGCGACGCGCTGAGCCTCTTCTCGCCAACCGAGTCATCGCGACAGGCCATGGTCCCTGTCCCTGGCGATGATACGAACGCGGTTCTGACCGTCGATCTGGAGACGCACGTGCTTCCCGTCGAAGGCCTGGAGGTCACGAGGTGCCGGGCCGATGACCAATCGATCCTTGGAGCGGACCGCCAGAAAGCGCTCTCCGTTTGGCTGTTGGCGGGTGCGAGCGACACCCTCGAACCCGTCGCGCACACGCGTGGGCACACCACCGTGCTCGGCGGCGAGCGTGCTGCAGGTCGCGCAGCTGCCAGTAAAGCTTCGGTGACTGGGGAGCGAGGCCGACACCTTTCAAGAACTCATCGCGCGGGCTGAGCTGCTCGCCGAGCTCCGTCCCAAACCCGATCTGCCGGATTTGGTCACGCCGGACCCGATCGAGCCAGCCGGGACCGAGATAGGTCGCTTGCTCCCGGAGCGGCTGCTGCTCAGCCCTCAGGTACAGCGTCTGCCAATCGGGCTGGGGCTTACCCCGAGCCTGTCATGTCCTTGCGCACGCGCCGTATGTC
>JAICTU010000163.1 GCA_025936205.1 Polyangiaceae bacterium
AATTGGCTGCCGGAGAATTGGCTGCAGGAGAATTGCCTGCCGGAGAATTGCCTGCCGGAGATCGCGAGGCGGAGCCACCCCGGTCTAGCTCGGGGATATCAAAGCTTGGTAGCGGAGCATCCCGCCGCTTGGCGCTCAGCGTCTCCGGCACTGTCTTTCGCTCGGCAGCCGACGCGGCCAGCGCCGCGGCGTCGGCGTCACTCTCGTCGAACTCGATCTCGGCGGGCTCAGCTTCAGACTCGGGCGAGACGTCCAGGATTTCGGCAGCTTCGAGAGGAGATGCATCCGGCCGCGTCGGTTCTTCGAGCGCAGCTGCGCTGCCGGCCACGTCCGCATTCAACGTGGCCTCTGGATCACTCGGCAGCGGAGCCTCTTCCTCTGGTGCGGCCAAGCCGCGGCCCGCGATCTCCTCGCCTGGTAGCTCCTCCGCCGCGATCAAGACCTCTTCCGGATCTTCGGACGCCTGCGTTTCCTCGAGCGCCGACGCAGCATCCTCTCCGGGACGCTGCTCGCTCACGGGCGCCGCGCCTTCGACCGGGCCGGAGAGCGCAGACACATCTTCCTCGGCCTCGGATTGCGGAGTATCCCGATCGGACACGGAGGCCTCGAGCGATGCGTCCTCCTTTTCCGGTTCCGGCACCACGGCGGCGGCAGCGCGGCGAGCTACGATGGCGGGCGCGCGTGGGGCAGAGCCGAGCGATTCCGCGAGCACCGCATCGCTGAGCCCCGGGTGGATATCGGTGGCTTCGTCTTCCTCCTCGGCACTGTCCTCATCCATGGAGTCGGACATCATCAGCTCATCCAGCGAGACGTCTTCATCGTCGTCAGAGGACCCGGCGGCGGCGAAATCGGAGCCGGCGCGGGCAGCCGGTTCTTCGGAGGCGTCGTCAATGGTCTTGTGGGAAGCGGTGTCGTCGGCCGGGTCGTCCAGATCGTCCGCGCGCGGAACGCGTTCCGAATCGTGACGAGCTTCGAACGTTCCGCTAGCAGACGTGTCCGCCGAGTGGCTGCCACGCTCCGTTCGCCGCTCTGCTGAGCGCCGCGAAGCAGAAGAGCGCGCCGAATCGACCTTGGTTTGCCTGGCCATGCCCGCTCACTATTACCAGAGCGCGCTCTCCGCAGCGGTAGGATTAGCACCCACGCGCCGGCAAAATCACACACGATTGCGGATTTTCTCGTAAATTTGCGTTCTTCGCACAACCTGAAACAGTGTTGAGCCGCCATCGGCACGATTGCCTCAGCGTGTCGTAGCAGGTGTGATGCAGTGCACTGTTCCGGTGCAATTGCAGCGCCGAACGCACTGCACTGGCTGCAGCGAACGGTGGCTCGCTCAGACGAAGATCATACCTTCGCCGACCAGCACGCACTGGCCGCCGACGCGCAATTCGCTGACTTTGCCGTCCACTTCACGCGCGCTGACGTGGATGCGGCTCGGGCGACCGATCTCCGCGCCTTGCTCGAACACGAAGACGTGGTCGGGCCGCGAAGGCACCAGGCGGTAGTGGATCAGGTACGCTGCCAGAGGGCCGCAGGCGGTCTCGCTCGCGGGCGCCTCGCTGATGCCGAGCGCGGGCGCGAACATGCGCGCCGTCGCCGTCGAGCCCGGGTGCGCTGCTTGCAGACAGAACGCGTAGATGTGCGGAGCCTCGAAACGCCGGATGGTGCGCTCCCAGATGTCGAGACGCAGCCGGATGCGCTGGAGCGCTTCCAGATTGGCGACCGGGATCAACAGGTACGGCAGGCTGGCGCCGACCGCCTGCACCGGCACCCCTCCCAGCATGTCTTCCATACCGAGGGAGAGCACCGCCGCCGCGGTGTGCGGCTCGGGGTAGCGCGTGCCGAAGCGCGGCACCTCTTGCTTGGTGGTGCTGATCGGAGAGATCAGCGACACGGAGATGGGGCCCGACGCCTCGTCGAAGACCATGCGCTGCTTGGGGTCCGGCGCCGGCGCGCGGTCATGGGCGAGCGCGAATGCGGTGCCGATCGATGGGTTCGCCGCCGTTGGTAGCTCCGCGTGCGGTGAGAAGATCCGGATCGAGTAGTCGTGAGCGCGATCGGTGGGGGGGAAGACGAAGGTGGTCTCGGTGTGCTGGAGCTCACGCGCGATGCGCTGCATTTGTTCGGTGCTCAGGCCGCGCGCATCCGTGAACACCGCGAGCGGATTGCCGTGGAAGCGCTGCTCGGTGAACACGTCCACCAGACGGTAGCGATAGGGCCGCGAGGAGCCAGGGGGTCCCGGGTCTCCCCGGAAAGCCTGCGGTGAGTCTTGGGCGGGGAAGCGGGCGGATGAAGGCATGGCGGATGACGAGGCTACGGACGAGCTTTGGCAAGCATGAAGCCTGTTCCAGCCCAAGTGTACACTTACCAAACCGTGTAGCAAGATACCCTTGGCGCCGAGTCTCCGCGCCGTGACCATTGGGGGCGCTGCCGGCGCCCCCGCATTCGTCGCTCGATTCCACCTGCCGCTGGCACTAGTCTCGCGGCTCATGAACACGCGTCGACGCTCGGCATTCAGTGTCTCGGCTCTCCGTTTCGTCGTGCCGTCGCTGGCCCTGCCGCTCGCCGCCAGCGGGCTCGGCTGCAGCTCGTCCGGCCCTCCTGCGACCAGTCCGGCGCAGGCCGAGCACACGCCGGGTGGCGAATTTCCCAATGAAACGCACTTCGGCTCGCTCGTGCAGCTCACCGACGGCGGTGACAACTCGGAACCGTACTGGGCCTTCGCTGGAAATGAATTGATGTTCCAGGCGCACGACCGAGCGGGCTGCAATCAGCTCTATACGCTCGCGTTCGATCAGCGGGGCGCGGAGCCGCGTCAAGTATCGAGCGGCAAGGGCGCCAGCGCTGGAGGGCGCTTCCTGCCGGGTGACCAGGAGATCGTCTACGCCTCGACGGAGCTGGCCGGAGACGGCTGCTCGCCACCGCTCGACGGCAACCCCAGCAACGCCTGGACGCTTTCGTCGGGCTACGAGATCATGCGCGCCAACATCGACGGATCGAATCGGCGCTCCTTGACCTCAGCGAGCGCGACCTCCGGGAGCGCCCCCGCTGCTCCCTCCTACGACGGCGAAGCGTCGGTGTGCAGCAAGGACGGCTCGATCCTGTTCACGTCGTCGCGCGACGGCGACCTCGAGCTGTATCGCATGGACCCGAGCGGACAGAACGTGAAGCGCATCACGCAGACGCCGGGCTACGACGGCCGCGCGTTCTTCAGCCGCGACTGCGAGAAGATCGTGTGGCAGGCCTCGCGCCCGGCGGGCCAGGCGCTGAAAGACTACCAGGATCTGCTCGCGAAGGGCCTGGTGCGTCCCACCAATCTGGAGATCTTCGTGGCCAACGCCGACGGCTCGGACGCGCGCCAGCTGACGTATTTCGGCGCGCAAAGCTTCGCGCCGTTCTTCGCCCCGAGCGGCAGCCGCGTGTTGTTCTCCAGCAACAGCGGCGATCCCAAGCGGCAGGAGTTCGACATCTGGGCCATCAATACCGACGGCACGCAGCTGGAGCAGATCACCTACGCGCCGGGCTTCGATGGCTATCCGATGTTCTCGCCCGACGGGAAGTACCTCGCCTTCTCTTCCGCTCGCTCCGCGCGCTCCAGCGCCAGCGCCGCTTCCGCGGGGACACCCAGCAGCCCGACGAACGTGTTCGTGGCGGAGTGGAAGGAGGCCGCGCCGCACTCCGCGCAGGAGACTCCGGCGGATCGCGTGATGCGCGACATTGCGTGGCTCGCCGATCCCGCGCGCGACGGTCGCGGTGTGGGCACGCCGGGTCTGGAAGCGTCGGGCGCGTATATCGAGGCGCAGTTCAAAGCGCTCGGCCTCGAACCCGCGGCCGCGCCGGACTCTTACCGTCAGACGCTGGACGTGGTGTCGAGCGTCCAGGTGGGTCCGGGCACGGCGCTGGCCCTCGCCGGTAGCGCGCTAATGTCCGACCAGTTCCAGCCGCTCGGGTTCTCTGCCAGCGGCGAGGTTTCGGGCAAGCTGGTGCTCGCGGGCTACGGCATTCAGAAGCCGGAGCTCGGGCGCAAGGACCTCGAGGGCGCGGCGCTGAAAGGCAACATCGCTGTGATGCGCCGCTTCGTGCCCGACACGCCGCAGTTCAAGGATGTGCACAGCGAGCTGCGCGAGAAGGCCTGGGGCGCGCGCGATCGCGGTGCCAAGGCGCTCATCATCGTCGACTCGCCGGAGCGCCCGCCGGGCGCGGCGGCGGACTGGAAGGCGCCGGACGACGCGGTGTTCCCCAGGATCGAGCGGGACAGCTACGGCGACGCAGGCATTCCGGTGCTGATCGTCAAGCGCGCGGCGTTTGCGTCCACGCTCGAGCAGCTGGAGAAGGGCCGCCCGATCCAGGCCAAGCTGAAGGTGGAGCTGACGCTGGCGCGCCAGAACGTGTTCAACGTGCTGGCCCGCTTGCCGGCGCGCGCGCCCGCCGATCAGCGCTTGCCCGGCATCTTCGTCGTGGGCGCGCACTACGACCACCTGGGCCACGGCGGGTCTTTCTCGCTCGCCCCGGATGATCACTCCGCGCATGTCGGCGCGGACGACAACGCCTCGGGCGTGGCGCTGGTGCTGGAGGTGGCGCGGCAGCTCAGCAAGGGCCAAGCCACCCGCCGGGACATCGTCTTTGCCACCTTCACGGGCGAAGAGATGGGCTCGCTCGGCTCATCCTATCTGCTGAAGAACCCTCCCCCGGGGCTCGAGACCAAGAACATCCACGCCATGATCAACTTCGACATGGTGGGCAGGCTGAGAGAAAATCAGCTGCTGGTCATGGGCGCGGCGAGCGCGGACGAGTGGCAGAAGCTGGTGCCGCCGCTGTGCGAGCAGAACCAGCTGCAGTGCAAGATGGGCTCGGCGCTCAACAGCCGAGGCGGCAGCGACCACGACAACTTCTACGCGGCGGGTGTGCCGGTCCTGCACTTCTTCACGGACACGCACAGCGACTACCACAAGCCCAGCGATGTGCCCTCGAAGATCAATGCGGCCGGCGTCGCGCAGATCGCGCAGCTCACCGAGCAGCTGCTGGCGCGAGAGGATCAGCGCGGCCCCCTCACCTACCGCAATCTTCCGGCGGCGAAGGACGACGGGAAGTCAGACCGGCGCTCGTTCAACGCTTCGCTCGGCACGATCCCGGACTATGGTGGGCCGCCCAACAATCAAAAGGGCGTTCTGCTCTCCGGTGTGCGGCCCGGCAGCGGCGCGGCTCAGGGCGGGATGCAGCGCGGTGACATCCTGATCCAGCTCGGTGATCACGCGGTGGAAAGCGTCGAAGACCTGATGTTCTGCCTGAACAACGCCAAGCCCAACCAGACGGTGAAGGCGCTGGTGCTGCGCGACGGCAAGCGGGTCGAGCTGAAGGTCACCTACCAGGAGCGCGGCGGTGGTGGTGGCTCGCCCCACAGCGATCCCAATGCGGCGCCTGGTGGCGCTCCCAGCCACGGCACGACGCCTGGCTCCGCTCAGCCTGCGCCTCATCCTGCGCCTCATCCTGGGCCTGGACAGCCCTCGGCGGCAGCTCCGGGCAGCGGACAGAAGCCGTAAGCCGATAGCGTTCCGGCCCGCCACAACCCCGCCCTTTTCGAGCTGGGGCCGGAGCGCTTCGTGCTAAACCCCCGGGCCTCCGTGCGGCCCGGGCCCTGGCGAGGGCGGCACGGACGGCTGTTTCTGCGGGGACACCCCGCACCCCGGCTAGTTTGGAGAAGAAGCTGTGGCCCGATTTATCGACGAGCTCAAACGCACCCATGACTGCAACTCGCTGCGCGCCTCGGATATCGACAAGGAAGCGGTGCTGTTTGGTTGGGTGCAAAACCGCCGCGACCACGGCTCCATCATCTTCGTCGATCTGCGCGCTCGCGAGGGCGTGACCCAGATCGTCTTCGACCCGGAGCGCTCGCCCGAGGCGCACGCGGTCGCCAGCCAGCTGCGCAGCGAGTGGGTGATCGGCGTGCGCGGCGCGGTGCGCTCGCGCGGCGAGCAGTTCAGCAAGAAGGAAGGCAAGATGGTGAGCGCGAAGAACGCCAATCTCGCCACCGGTGAGATCGAGCTCAGCGTGCTCGAGGCCACCATCTTCAACCGCGCGGACACCCCGCCCTTCGCCATCGAGGACAACAGCGACACGCGCGAGGAGCTGCGGCTCGAACACCGCTACCTCGATCTGCGCCGCGCGCCCCTGCAGCGCGCCCTGCGCATGCGCCATCGAGTCAATCAGGCCACGCGCAGCTACCTCGCGGAACAAGGCTGCCTCGAGATCGAGACGCCGTTCCTGGTGAAGTACACGCCGGGCGGTGCGCGCAACTTCCTGGTGCCCGCGCGTCTGCATCCGAGCAAGTTCTACGCGCTGGCGGAGAGCCCACAGCTGTTCAAGCAGCTGTTCATGGTCGCCGGCTTCGACAAGTATTTCCAGATCGTGCGCTGCTTCCGCGACGAGGACCTGCGCCTCGACCGCCAGCCCGAGTTCACGCAGATCGACATCGAGCTCAGCTTCGTCAACCAGGACGACGTGTTCCGCCTGGTCGAGGGCCTGATCTTCACGATCTGGAAAGCGGCCGGCGTGGACCTCACCGCGATCTATCCGGAGAAGCGCTTCCCCCGCCTGCGCTTCGACGAGTCGATGGAGAAGTACGGCAACGACAAGCCGGATCTGCGCTTCGACATGCCGCACGTCGACCTGACGAGCCTGGTCGTGGAGTACGGCGGCGGCGGCGTTCCGTTCTGGCAAACGATCGCGGAGAAGTTCCGCTCCGGCGAGTACCGCAAGGACCTGCCGGCCGAGATCGTGAAAGCCATGCGCATCCCCGCCAGCGCCAACCTGTCCCGCACCGACGTCGACAAGTTCGAGGTGTCGGCGAAGAGCATGGGCGCGGCGGGCCTGGCGCGCGCCAAGGTCGGCGCGGACGGCAGCTGGACCCAGTCGCCCTTCGCCAAGAGCATCACGCCCGAGCTGTGCGCGGCGATCAACCGCGCGCTCGGTGCGCAGGAGGGAGATCTGCTGATCTTCCAGTTCGGTCGCACCTCGCTCGTGCACACGGTGATGGCCAACCTGCGCGTCCAGATCGCCAAGAAGCTCGGCCTGATCCCCGAGGTCGGTCACGGCGGAAACTGGAACTTCCTGTGGGTGGTCGATCCGCCGTTGTTCGAGTACGACGAGGAGCACAAGCGCTGGGCCGCCGCGCATCACGCCTTCACCCGCCCGCACGACGAGCATGTGGCGCTGATCGAGAGCGATCCGGGCAAGGTGCTCTGTTACCGCTACGACCTGGTGCTGAACGGTTTCGAGATCGCTGGCGGCTCCATCCGCTTGCACGACCCGAACGTGCAGGCGCAGGTGTTCAAGGCGCTGGGCATCGGCAGCGCGGAGGCGCAGGAAAAGTTCGGCTTCCTGCTCTCGGCGTTGCGCTTCGGCGCGCCGCCCCACGGCGGCATCGCGCTGGGCATGGATCGCCTTGCCATGCTGCTCTCCAGCACCGAGAGCATCCGCGACGTGATCGCCTTCCCCAAGACGCAGAAGGGCACCGACCTGATGAGCAACGCCCCCGGCGGCGTCGCCCCCGCTCAGCTCGAAGAGTTGAGCATCGCGACGGTGGCCAAGCCGGAAAAGAGCTGAACGCGGGCAGTGGGCTACAGGCTCGAGTCTGTAGCCCTTCTGCTCAGTGCTCGTCGCCGTTGAGGCCCGGCACGACGCGCGTCAGGCGCTTGCGGACCGCCTGGCGCGCGAGCTTCACCAGCACGTTGCTGTCGGCACAGTCCGCGAGGATGCCGAGCGGGATCTGAAAGCCTCCCTTGTCGGCACGGCCGCCGCCGAAGGGACGCCCGGATGCGTCGGTGCCGAACGCAGCCTCCATGAACAGCGCCGGGTCGACGCTGGCGCTATTCGTGCGCAGCGAGCCATCGATGCGGTCTTCCACGATGCCGAACACGACCACGGTATCGATATCCTCGCGGCGCAGGATGAAGTCCGCGGCGGTCGGGATCGCGTCGCGATTGGTCGACGACACGCGCCCCACGGAAGCGAAGGCGAACTCGCGCACCACTTCCAGATCGAGCAGCGCACGGCCGATCGCCGTCATGGACTCCTCGGCCATGCGCCGGTGCCCGACGCGCAGGAGCAGCGGAGTGTCGACGTGCGGCTTCAGGTATGCCGCGGCACGGAAATCCGCCGCGGTGGCCAGGGAGAAGTCGTCGGTGTCCGTCTCGATGCCGAACAGCAGCGCCGTCGCGACACGGGTGTCTTCGATCGAGTCGCTGGCGAAGGGCGAGAGCTCGGCCAGGTACTCCGAGTAGATGGTGCAGGTCGCGCCCACGTCGGGACGCACGTCGGAGAACTCGGCGGTCAGTTTGGCCGGCTTGCGATGATGGTCGACCACCGTCAGCAGCTTCAGCTTCTCCGGCAGGTCGATGCTGCTCTCGCTGCTGCTGGTGTCGACGAGCGACAGGTAGTCGTAGTCCTGCAGCTCCTTCGCGTCCGACACCTGCCGCATGTTGAGATTGAGGAGCTTCACCAGCGCGCGGTTCTCCGGCCGAGAAACCGGCAAGACATGCGCGATGGTGGTGTTGATCTCCATCTTCTCGCAGATCAAACGGTGTGCGAGAGCGCTGCCGATCGCATCAGGGTCGGGGTGACCGCTGAGCAGGATCAACAGCGACTTGCCCCGGGCTTTCTCCAGGGCTTTCTCGAACTTCCGAAAGGGTTCAATTCCGTTCATGAGCACAACGGGCAATCTCGTTCTGCCGCTCTCGGCGGCGCCAATTGCTGTCCAATCCCCTGTGCCTGTCAATCACCAACGGAGATTCACTGGAGAATCAATTTGCATCAGGAACTCGCTGCTGATCGTTCGGCCAGGACTTTGGTCTGGAGAGAATGTTCGGTGGTGCCTCGGGTGCTGGGGCGGGTGCGGGACTCGACTGGCAAACGACCTCGGCCAGAAACGCCAAAGACCGGGGAGGCGTTCTGGCGGCCTGGAAGTGCTGTTTTTGGCCCCTTTTTCTTCACGAAGTGGGCTGGTCGGGGGAAGCGCGGGCGTATGTTGCACACCTACGTCGACCATGCACGACCCGGGTTGTCGTAAACTTCGTGCTATCGTCACCCCGCACCGCCGGCGAGCTGACCGACCATGTTACAAAAGCTGCTGACCCTCGCCCTCGGCGTGACAGTGGTGGGGCATCTGTTCTTTCGGCCGCAGCTCAAACAACTGGGCCGAAGGATCGACCGCGCCGTCAGCGTCGCCGCGGTGCTGGTCCTGGTGATCTGGCTCGGCCAGCTCGGCTACTTGCTCTGGCTCCGCTGACAGACTCAGCAAGATGCGCACCGCGCACTCGGTTTGCAAGGGACGCCAGGGGTGGTGTTCGGCTCTTTCCTGCTGCCCTGTTCATTGCAGGCTGTTCCTTGCAGCCCTGTTCTTGCAGCCCTGGCACCTTTAGTAAGGGAAGCCCGGTACGTTCAGCTCCACTGAATACAACCCACCCTGGGATCCCTGCGTGAAGCTGCTGATGAACAGCGTGGTGCGGTTGGGCCCGCCGAAAGCCAGATTGGTCAGCCCTTGGTTGTCGAACCCCTGAGGTCCGATCGTGCCGAGCAGCGTTCCGTCCGCGCTGAATACCCGGATGCGGCGAGCGGAGTTCTCGACCGCGTAGATGTTGCCTGCGCAATCCATGGCCATGCCGTCGGGCACTTGCAGCGACTGCTGAAAGGTCTTGATCGGCGTGGGCGCGCCCGCCGCATCGAGCGCGTAGGAGCGCAGCACGCTGCCGCCCGAGACGTACAGCGTGTTGCCGTCCGGCGAGAGCGTAACGCCGTTCGGTTGCTCGAGGCTGTCGTCGACCACACTGATCGCACCAGCCTGGCCGCCCTGAGCGGGCGCGATGCGGTACACGCGCGTCGCGCCCTGGATGCGGCCGGACGGAGACTGAAAGTCGGGGTCCGAGAAGTACAGGTTGCCGTCGGCGCGCAGCACCAGATCGTTGGGAGAGTTGAAGCGCATCCCGTTGAAGGTTTGCGTGCCGCGCGTGATCGTGCCGCCGGGCAAATCGAGCCGCGAGATGCCGCCCACGTCGTGCGCCGCGAGCAACAGATCACCGGCGGCATCGAGCGCGAGCCCGTTGCTGCCGGTGCTGGGGAAGACGCCGCGCTGCACGCCGCTACCGGACGTGAAGCGGTTGATCTGCGACACGTTGTTGCCGGCGATCTCGGAGAACAGCAATGAATCCCCGACCCAGACGATGCCCTCCCAGTTGACGGAGCTGTTGTCGCCCACGGACGCGAGCTTCTGGATGCTGGGATTGGCGGGGAGCGGGCTGCCGAAGGGACCTGCCGGGCAATTCTCGGCGCCGACCCGCCCGGCAGCAGGCGTTGCGGGGGAGCCACCACCGCCCCCTGCACCCGCGAGAGGGCTGCCTGATATAGAGCTGCCCCCGCTACCAGCAGAACCAGACAAGCCCAGGCTACCGCCATTGCCTTCCTGGACTCCGCCGCCACCGTGCGTGGCGCCCGCCGCCCCGGCCCCCGCCTGCCCGCCCGTGCTCTCATTGCCGGTCATTCCGGAGCCCGCGCTACTGCCGCCGCTCCCGAAGGGGCCGCCAGTGAAGCTCGGCCCATCATCAGGGCTCTCACTGCTACAGGCAGAGAACGCAACGCTGAGCGCCAGCAACGAGGGCGCGATGAGCGAACCGCAGCGCATGCATACAGAGGTCACCAATTGGATCTACCACCCCGGTCTGCGCCGAACGATGCGATCTCTCCTGCCTCCACTTGACTCGAGAAGTTGACTCGCTGCAGGGGGCCGGTTAACCGGTTCGGTATGCTGCAAAGCCTGACCGACACTGCCCCGAAATCGACGATCCCTCTGACAGCTCTGGACGCAAAGGCGCTGTCGGGATGGCTGCGCAAGCAACCTGCGCGTACTCAGCGCTGGGTCAAGAGCACCCAGTTTGAAGCCCTCGACGGCGAGCTGTGCCTGGTCCCAGGCGCTGACGGCAAGGTCGCGCGGGTGCTGGTCGGGATCTCGTCGGCGGTGGACCCCTGGTGTTACTCGACGTTGCCGGCGAGGTTGCCCGAGGCTCGCTATCGGCTCGATCCAGCTCCCGAAGCGGGGCAAGCCAACGCGGCCGCGCTGGGCTGGGCACTCGGTACGTATCGCTTCGTGCGCTACAAGAAGAGCGACGCGACCTTCGCCAGCCTGAGCTGGCCCGCAGCCGCGGATCGGCCGCGCATCAGCGCGCTGATCGAAGCCATCGGTCTGTGCCGAGATCTGATCAACACGCCGGCGGAGGACCTGGGTCCGAGTGAGCTGTGCGCGGAGGGGCAGCGCCTGGCCAAGCAGCACAAGGCCAAGGTCAAGGTGACGAGCGGCGACAAGCTGCTCGACGGCTTTCCGTCCGTGCATGCCGTCGGGCGCGCCGCGCATCAGCCCGCGCATCTGCTCGATCTGGTCTGGGGTAACGAGGCTCACCCCAAGGTCACGCTGGTGGGCAAGGGCGTGATCTTCGACAGCGGCGGGCTCGATCTCAAACCCGCCGCCAACATGAAGCTGATGAAGAAAGACATGGGCGGCGCGGCGCTGGTGCTCGGCGTGGCCCACGTGGTGATGAGCCTGAACTGGCCCATCCGATTGCGCGTGCTGGTCCCCGCCGTCGAGAACAGCATCGGTCCCAATGCGATGCGCCCGCTGGACGTGCTGCGCACGCGCAAGGGGCTGACGGTCGAGGTCGGCAACACCGACGCGGAGGGCCGGCTGATCTTGAGCGATGCGCTCGCGGCAGCCGATGAAGAGCAGCCCGAGCTCTTGATCGACGCTGCCACGCTGACCGGTGCGGCGCGCACGGCGCTCGGCACTTCCCTGCCCGCGCTCTTCTCGAATCACGACGAAACAGCGGCGGAGATCCTGGCTGCGGGCCTCGCCGCCCGAGACCCACTGTGGCGGCTGCCCCTACATCAGCCATACGCCAAGCAGCTGGAGAGCCCCGTGGCAGATCTTTGCAACGTGACCAACGACGCCTATGGCGGCGCCATCACCGCGGCGCTGTTTCTCGAGCGCTTCGTGTCGCCGAAGACGCGCTGGGCACACATCGACACGATGGGCTGGAACCTCGACACGAAGCCAGGTCGCCCGGCAGGCGGGGAAGCCTTCGCCCTGCGTGCCCTCGTGGAGCTGCTGCGGCGTCGCTACGCCGCGGTCGCCTCCTGAGCGCCTGCGCGATGGCCTCTGAGCAGAGGGCGCGCGTCACGCGCGCGACCGGGGCCGGAAAGGCGCGGTCCGCTGTTCGCCGTGCTAGGCTCGTGCATGGGCATGGATAAGGACGAGTTCGTCGAACGGCTGCTCCAGGTGATGGAGGGCAAGAGCCACTGGGCCTGGCCTCTGTTCACGTCCGGGCAGGTGGCGCGCGAGTTGCTGCACGTGCACTTCGAGCAGGAATACGAGACCTACGTGCGCGATTTCCCGGTGCTGGTGGCGCGCGCCTACGTGCAATGCCCGGTCGCAGAGGTGCGGCGCGAGCTGGCGGAGAACATCTACGAGGAAGAGACCGGGGGACTGATCGCGGGCCGCCCGCATCCCGAGCTATTCCTGGAATATCCCCGCGGCCTGAACATGGACGTGGCGCGCTTCCAGCGCGTGGAGCTGTTGCCGGCGGCGCGGCGCTACCGGGCGGTGCTCGATCAGGCCACGCAGAACTCGGGCTGGGAGATCGCTGCCGCGGTCTCCACACTCTTCATCGAAGGCACCGCATACGAGCGCGGCGAGCTGGACGAGGATGCGCCCCGGCGCCCTGCCCCGCCGCTGGAGCAGCACCCGCTGGTCGTTCACTACGGGCTGCCCGTGGAGCACCTGGCGCTCACCAAGGCACACCGTCAGGTCGAGGGCGAACACCGCGCGGCAGCTTGGCGCATCATCATCGGCCACGTGCCGGACGTCGCGCGCGAGCGCGTGGTCGAGGCCATGCAGAGCGCGCTCGAGGCCTGGCTCGCCTATCGGGACGACGTGGCCGCCGCTTGCGGCCTGACCCGCCTGGAAGCGCGCAGCTCGCCCCCGCGCGCCAGCGGCGTGTGGACCTCGGTCCGCCCTGGTAAATGAGGGCCGGCAAGTGCTGGGTCACGGGATAGTGGGGGTCGGAGCGGCAGCGAGCTCCGGCTCTTTGCGCCAGGGCGCGACCTTGCTCGAGAGCAACAAGCCCGGCAGCGCAAACAGCGCGCAGCTGAGGAAGAACCACTCGTAGCCGACGGCTTCAATCAAGTAGCCGCTGCAGGCGCTGGCCAGCGTGCGCGGCAGCGCGGTGAGGCTCGAGAAGAGCGCATATTGGGTGGCCGTAAAGCGCCGATCGGTCGCCCGCGACAGGAAGGCGACGAAGGCCGACGTGCTGAGCCCGCTCGCCAGGTATTCACAGGCGACCACGCTGCCGAGCAGCCACACATTGGGCCCTCCTCGCGCCAGCAAGATGAAGCCCAGGGTCGAGCCCACCTGCATCAAACCAAAGACCCAGAGGCAGCGATTGATGCCCTTGCGCGCGATCGCCACGCCCCCCAGCATCAAGCCGGCCAGCGTCGCCGGTACCCCGACGCCCTTGGCGACCGTACCGATCACGGTCTTGGTGAAACCCACCTTCAGGTAGAAGGGGGTGAGCAGCGACAACGCCATGGCGTCACCCAGCTTGTAAAACAGCATGAACGCCAGGGTGAGCACCGCCAGCGCGTGATCCTCGCGCGAGAAGAACTCGCGAAAGGGTCCGATCACCGCTTCGCGGAAGGTCGCCGGGGCGCGGATCGAGCTCCTGCTCTCGGGCGCGAACAGGCTGGTGACGATGCCGACCAGCATGAAAGCGGCCACGATCAGGTACACTGACGACCAGGGCAGGTGGTCCGCGAGGATCAGGGCCAGGCTGCCAGGGACGAACTGCGCCAGGCGATAGGCGTTGACGTGGAAGGCCGTGCCCAGGCCGAGCTCGTGATCGGGCAGCAGCTCGCGCCGGTAGGCGTCGATGGCGATGTCCTGCGTCGCTCCGAACAGCGCGACCGCTCCCGCCAGCGCGGCGACGCTCCCCACCGAACGCGCGGGATCGATGACTCCGAACCCTGCGATGCAACACAGCAGAGCGACCTGCATGCACAGGGCCCAGCCGCGGCGCCGGCCCAGCCACGGCAGCTGATAGCGATCGAGCAGCGGCGCCCACAGAAACTTCCAGGCGTAGGGGAGGCCGGTCAGGTTCAAGAGCCCGATATCGCGCAAGCTCACGCCCGCGTCGCTCAGCCAGGCCTGAAGCAGGGTGATGCTGACGTACAGCGGCAGCCCCGACGAGAAGCCCATCAGCGCGCAGATCAGCGTGCGCCGGTTGAGCAGCGACCAGAGCGAGCCGCCGAAGGGCAAGGGGCGCGGGGTCACCGGCTCGATCATGCCACGAGATCGACTCCCACCCGTAAATTTTGGCGCCTGCGGTCACACGGGGCGAGAGCGCTCAGCCGGGTTGCGGCAGGGCTTCGCAGAAGGCGCGCCACTCGTCGGGCGCCGTCTCGAGATCGATACGCGGCGGCAACATGGGCAGCGTCTGCGGGCGGTACGGGCGGCGCAGCGGATCCATGCCCGCTTGCTCCGGCGTACGATTGCCCTTCTTACGGTTGCACGGGTGGCAAGCCGCGACGATGTTTTCCCAGCGCGTGGCGCCGCCGCGGCTGCGCGGCAGGACGTGATCGAAGGTGAGCTCCGACGCCGGTAGGCGCGTCGCGCAGTACATGCAGGTGAAGTTGTCCCGCGTGTAGACGTTCAGCCGTGAGAATCGCACACCACGTTTCACCGTGATGACTTTCTTCTTCAGGCGCAAAACCGCGGGCGTTTTGATCGTCGTCGAGGGGGAGCGCAGCTCTTCGGAGTAGGAGACGAGTACGTCGACCTTGCCCAGGTACATCATGGTCACGGCTGTCTGCCAGCTCACGACCTTGTGGGGGAAATACCAGGGAGTGAGGACCAGCGTGCGTTTACCCATGCCTCACACTCTGCCTGCCGAAGCAGTGCTCGCTAGAAACCCAGCGCACACCATAGACTAGCACGTCGAAAAGCGATCCGCTCGGCCCCGCTGCACATCGTGCGAGCAGGCCGTGAGCGCGGCGCAGCCCGGTGCCATTCTGCCGCAATCCTGCGACGAAAGCGTCGGAATGTCGGCTCACCAGTCGAGGCCGCTGGACGCTCACCGGGGGTCGGGGCTAAACTTGCGCCTCGTTTTTCACGAGCCCCACCGGGCTCGGTATCTTTCTCGGGGAGCCCCCGAACCTCTTCATGCTCACGACCGTCACGGCAGGCCCGTACACGATTCGCGGACTGTCGGTGGCCGGCATCCACACGAGCTTGTTCGTCCGCGAGCTGGGCGTGCTGTTCGACGTCGGCATCGCGGCGCGCAGCTGCGCCAGTGCCGAGAACGTGTTCATCAGCCACGGGCATGCCGATCACTGTGGCGCGCTGGTGTCGCTGCTGGGCATGCGCGGGCTGATGCGACTGCCACCGCCGCGTCTGTTTCTGCCTGCCGAGATCGCTGACTCGATCCGTGAAGCGCTGCAGCTGTTCAGTCGCGCGCAGCGCTACGAGTTCACGATCCTGGCAGAGGCATTGCAGCCGGGTGACGAGCGCGAGCTGCGGCCCGACCTCTCCGTACGCGCGTTTCGCACGCACCATACGGGGCCTTCTCTCGGGTATCAGTTCTTCTCGCGCGTCCCCAAGCTGAAGCCAGAGTACCTGGACTTGCCCGGCAAGGAGATCGCGCGCCGCCGTCAGCAGGGCGACGACCTGTTCGACCATGACGAGCGGCTGGAGCTCGCCTACGCGACCGACACGCTGTTGCACGTGGTGGAGACGACGCCCTCATTGCTGCGTACGCGCGTGCTGATCCTGGAGTGTTCGGTCCTCGACGAGCGCAAGGCCGTCAGCGCGAGCCGCTCGGGAGGCCACGTGCACCTGGACGAGCTGCTCGAGAAGGCCAGCGCATTTCAGAACGAGGCGCTGGTGCTGATGCACTTCAGTCAGATGTATTCGCCTGCCGACGTGCACGCGATCTTGAAGCGGCGCTGTCCTCCGGAGCTCTGGGAACGCATCGTGGTGATGGCGCCCAGCAGTGGGCCCTGGCCAGGGTGAACGGCGCGGGGCTGAGACGGCAGCTCTATATGCCGCGCCGCGGCGCAAAAACTCGTGCGTGTCCGCAGAGCCGGCGCTCGCGTGAACCCGTTGCGATCCAACGAAAAAACTCGACGCCTACTCGACCTGTCGGAAGCGATCGGCTAAAAGGGCGGGCGATTACGGGATTGACCCGATAATTGTGTTCGCCCCAGGAGGGTTTCCATGAAGCTTGATTTGTCGAAGACGATTGCCGCGCTGGCGGTTGCTGGTTTGACGGGCGTGGTGGCTTGCGGCGGTTCGACGCCGGAACCCCAGACCCCGGCTGCGCCGGCTTCTGCCGAGGCCGCCGAGTCCGCTCCCGCTGCCGAGGGTGCCACCCCGCCCGCCGCTGGCGCCGAGGGTGCCTCTGCCACTGCCGAGGGCAAAGAGTGCTGCAAGGGCATGAACGAGTGCAAGGGCAAGGGCGGCTGCGCCGTCGAGGGCAAGCACGAGTGCAAGGGCAATAACGAGTGCAAGGGCCAGGGCGGCTGCAACGGGCACTGTCCGAAGTAATTCGCGGCCCGGCAATACACGGTCCAGCTGCGAAGCAGGTCGCGCACGGTTGGTGCTGCGACCCGACGACATAGCCTCCGGCGAAACAGCTGGCGGTGGGGCTTTCACCCCACCGCCTTTCCTGTCCGGAGGCTGTTGTCGTTTTGTGGGACGCAACAGCGCATTCGCCACTCAGCGCCGTTGGGCAAGCGGGGCCCCGCGCGCAGCGCGAGTCCGCGGGGCGGAGTCGGGGATGGGGCGCCGTCGGGGCGGAGGGCTGCCTCAGCCCCCCCCGAGAAGTTACAGCCAGCGCGCGACGTGCCAGTTCTTCTTGCCGCGGCGCAGGAGCGAGATCGAGCCGTGCAGCAGATCTCGCTCCGTCACGCGATGCTCCAGCCCCACGCGCGCGCCGTTGAGGCTGATCGCGCCGCTCTCCAGCATCTGGCGCGCCTCGCGCTTGCTGCTCACGAGCTGGATTTCAACCAGTAGCTCCAGGAGCTGAACCCCCTCGCCCGCCAGCAGCGAGCGCGGGTGCTGGCTCGCGGGG
>JAICTU010000279.1 GCA_025936205.1 Polyangiaceae bacterium
CTCGGCGGCGTCGGGTTCGTCGGGGGGTATGGGGGGGGGGGGGGGGGGGGCGGGGCACCCCCCCACGGATGCCGGGGGGGGGGGGGGGGGGGTGGGGGGGGTGGTGGGGGGGCGGCCCCCCCTGCTTCGCCGGGGGGGGGGGGGGGGGGGGTCTCCTCGCCCCCCCCGGGAAAAACAGTACATTTCGAGGTGCCGCAGCTGAACGACAACGTGGCTTCGGAGCTGGTGACGCGCGCCGTGCCCTCGCTCACGCCGAACGTCGTGGCACGGCTGCTGGAGGCCTCCGGGCGGCGCCCGGGCGAGCTGCGCCGGCTGATCCAGCGCATCGCGGCCGCGTCGATCGTCTCCGAGCGAGACATCGAGCAGCTGCTCGGCTCGACCGGCAGCCCCTCGGTCAGCCCCGAGAGCCCGCTCGGTCGCGTGCAAGATCTGCTCGATCGCGGGCGCTTCAGCGACGCCAAGATCGTGCTCGATGCGGGCGTCGAGGGCGATCCGGTGGGCGTGGCGACGGCGCGCGCGCGGCTGTGCATCGGCCTGGGCGAAGCGGACAAGGCGATCGAGCTCCTGAACGAGGTGCGCGCGCAGGCCGAAGCACGGCCGGACAGCGAGCGGGGGCGCGCGTTCCGATCCTGGTTGGCGCGCGCTTACATCAGCGTGCTCGAGCCGCAAGTGGCGCTGGAGCTGCTGGAGACCTTGCGCGGCGCGCCGGGGCAGCTCGGGGCCGAGGCGCAAGTCTGGCGCGGGCTCGCGCTGTTCCACCCCAAACGCTCGCCCGAAGCGCAGGTGTGGCTGGAGGACGTGCTCGAGCGCGCCCGGGCGGAGGGCTACGTGCGCGTGGAAGGCCTGGCGCTGGTGTGCATCGGCACGACGCACATGCACGCCGAGCGCAACGACGCGGCACGCTTGGCATTCGAGCAGGCGCTGAGCGCGGCGGAGCGCGCCAGCGACGCCAGCACGCTCGCCACGGCGCAGCTGAACGTAGGCGTGCTGCTGCGCACTCGGGGCGACTGGGCGGGCTCGCTCAAGCACTTCGAGGCGGGCATCGATGCCGGGCGGCGCTCGGGGCGGCTCAGCATCGTGCGGCTGTGCCTGGCCAACCTGGCCAACACTGATCTGTATCTCGGGCGCCTGGAGCGCGCGCAGACCAGCATCGACGAGCTGGATCGGCAGCAGGCGCAGCTGGGAGCTTTCGGCCGCGCCCAGCTCCTGGGCTTGAAGGCGGATCTGCTGGCGTTCTCCGGCGATACGCTGAGCGCGATGGCGCAGTACCGCGAGTGCGCCCGGGCCTTCGATCAGATCGCCGGCAGGAGCGCGGAGGCCGGTGAGGCGCGCCTGTACGCGATCGTGCACACTCCACTCGACGAGCCCGCCGATGTCGACAGCTTGACTCGTGAGCTGGAGCTGTGCCGCACGCAGCTCGGCGAGTCGCCCACGCATCGGCCGCTGTTCTTTCTGGCGCAGGCGCGCGTGGCACGTCTGGCCAAGAACGATCTGGAGGCGCGCGCGCACCTGGAGAGCGCGCTCGGCGAGGCCAAGGCCACGCAGCAGCCGGAGTGGGTCTGGCGCACGCTGGAGGCACGCGCCGAGCTGCAAGCAGCCGACGGCCAGTTCCTGACGGCGCAACGCGATCGCGAAGCGGCGCTGTTGGTCCTGGAGGAGATCGCGGCGCGGCTGCCGCAGGATCTGCGCGAGGTGTTCTGGAACGACGAGCGGCGCAAGGGTCTGCGCGCGGAGCTGCAGTATGTGCGGCCGCCGCCGGAGCGCGAGCTAGCCATGGCGCGGACCGTGCGTTCGCGCAGCTACGCCATGAAGCCGCTCTCGGAGACGACCCGGACCCCGCTGGAGCGCCGGCTCTCGCGCATTCTGGAGATCAACAGCGAGCTACTCGCGGAGTTCGATCTGGAGCGGCTGACGGTGCGCGTCATCGAGTGCGCGCTGGAGCTGTTGCACGCCGAGCGCGGCTTCGTGCTGTTGCGCCAGGAGGACGGCAGCCTCAGCGTGCACACCTCGCGCGATCTGCGCGGAGACGAGGTGCGTGCGGAGTTTTCGCGATCGATCGCGCAGAAGGTGCTGGCGAGCAAGAAGCCGGTGGTGAGTCTCGACGCGCGCCGCGACGCCAGCATGCAAGGCTATGCCTCGGTGCACCAGCTGGCGCTGCAGGCCGTGGCCTGCGTGCCGATCGCCGGCCGCGGGCGCGAGCCGATCGGCGCCCTGTACCTGGAGACGCGGCTGGCGCCGGGCAATGAGTTCGAACGCGAGCTGCCCACGCTGGGCGCGTTTGCCGACCAGGTCGGGCTGGCGATCGAGACCGCACGACTGGTCACGGAGAACATGCGGCGCGCGGCCGAGCTGGCCGAGAGCAACGCGCAGCTGGAGGCCGCTCAGGAGCGGCTACAGGAGCTGCTCGGCGAGCGCACCCAGAAGCTGAAGCTGGCCCGGCGCCGGCTGCGCGACGCGCACGACACGCTGTACGGGCACTTCGGCTACCAGGGCATGGTCGGTACCAGCACGGCGATGCGGCGCGTGTACTCCTTGATCGATCGGGTCAAGGACACGGACGTGCCGGTGCTGATCTCGGGCGAGAGCGGGACCGGCAAGGAGGTGGCGGCGCGCGCCGTGCACCGCGCCTCGCAGCGCGCCCACGAGCCCTTCCTGGGCATCAACTGCGGCGCGATCCCCGAGCACCTGCTGGAGAGCGAGCTGTTCGGACACGTGCGGGGTGCCTTCACCGGCGCGGATCGCGAGCGCAAGGGGCTGATCCGCGAAGCGGGCCGCGGCACGGTGCTGCTCGACGAGATCGGCGAGATGCCGCACAAGATGCAAGCCGGCCTGCTGCGCGTGTTGCAGGAACGCAAGGTGCGGCCGGTGGGTGCCACCGTCGAGCAGGACATCGAGTGTCGCTTCATCTTCGCGACGCACCGCAACCTGAAGCAGATGGTGGAAGAGGGGAAATTTCGCGAGGACCTCTACTACCGGATCGTGGTGGTGGAGATTCTGCTGCCATCCCTGCGCGATCACGTGGAGGACATCGCGCCCCTGGTCGACTATTTCCTGGGGCTGTTTGCCGCGCGCTACAAGCGCGACAAGAAGACGCTGACGCGCGCGGCGCTGCGGCGCCTGGCGAGCTACGACTGGCCCGGCAACGTCCGGCAGCTGGAGCATGTGCTGCTCAACGCCTGGGTGCTCAGCGACGAGCCGGAGATCGACCTCGAAGATCTGGATCTGCCCTCGACGCCGGGCGGCGAGCGGCTGCGTTCGGCGGCGCCTGCCCGAGAGTTGCTGGAAGACGAGGAGGAGGCCGAAGAGGCGGCTGCGCCGCCTTCCCCGCCGCCCAAGCGCCAGACGTTGTCGTCGCACCTCAAGGATGAGAAGTCGCGCATCACCGAGGCCCTGGCCGCCTGCAACTGGAACCGCGTGCGGGCCGCCGAGATGCTGGGCATGCCGCGGCGCACCTTCTACCGGCGGCTCAAGCAGTACCATCTCCAGTGAGCTGCCCCGCTCCGGGTCGATCTGACGCCCGGGGCGCGAAAAAATTCTCGCGATCGCCGGCGGATCGCGAGCCCGCCTCCGTGGTACACTCGCGGCCGTGAAAGCGCCCGTGTCTCAGCGGCTCTCGGGGCTCGCAGCGCTGCTGCTCGCCGCCTGCGGCGGTGCGCGCGGTGAATTCGGGACCGGCAGCGAGCGCGACGGCGTCCAACCCGAACCCACCGCCGGGGATCAGGCCGCCGGCGCCGAGCAGCTTCCGTCACGGGGGCCTGCGCCGGTGATCGACGGGAACACCCTGATCACCCTCGAGCGCACGCAGTGCTTCGGCGTCTGCCCCGCGTATTCGCTCAGCATCGCCGGAGACGGCTCCGTGCACTATGTCGGCGCACAGTTCGTGAAGGTGGTCGGGGAGGCGTCGAGCCAGGTTGCCGTGTCCGGCGTCCAGTCGCTCGTCGACCAGATGTGGGACGCGGGCTACCTCGACATGAATGAGCCCAGCCCTTGCGACGTGACGTGGACGGATGCTCCGTCGGTGATCACTTCCCTGTCATTGGGCGGGCACGCTCACCGCGTGTCTCACTACCACGGCAACCCGTGCGCCCCCGCGAGCCTGACCACCATCGAGGACCGCATCGACGAGCTCGCCGGGAGCGAACGCTGGCTGCGCTGCGACACGCCGAGCGGTTACTGCTCGCCCAGCTACTGACACCGCCCGGCGGGGCCCGGCGCCGTGGGGAACTGGTGCAAGGGGGCTGCGGCGTGGCAGCCCCCAAACTACCAGATGCGTGGAGAGGTCACGCCTGGGCGCGGCTGCGCAGGCGGTAGACCACCTGCTTGAGCGGCGCGTCGCCGGCGATCTTGCCCTGGTCCCCGCGCTTCTGGTTGGCGTCCACAACCTTCTGCAGCTGGTCGGCGGCCGCCGTCGAGCCCTTGGGCGAGAGGAAATCGATCACCTTCGAGACGGTGAAGCGCACGGCGGCGTTGCTCACGGCGTCGATGTTGCTCACCAGCTGGTCGCGCACCTTCTCGTTGCCGTAGACGCCCAGCATGTAGGCCGCCTTGATGCCGACGAACTGCGTCTTGTCGTTCTGGTTGGCGCTCTTGGTCGTGGCGTCGAGGTAGCAGGCGGCGTCCTTGCCGCAGCTCTTGAGCACGCTCGCCGATTGCGCGAGCACCCCCTTCTCCAGCTCGGTGCCGTACTTGTCGACCGCGGCCGACACGCTCGCCAGCTGATCCGCCGTCATCAGCTTGATCGCCGCCACCAGCAGCGCCGACTGCAGCTCGTCATCCTTCTTGGCCGCGGCCGTGCGCTGCAGCAGCCAGGGCACGAGCTCCGGATCGAAGAACGAGGTCGCCGCCTCGGCGAGCTGCGGCTTGGCAGCTTGCCCCGGCGGGATCACTGCGTCCTGAGAGAGAGCGCCGAAGCCGTCCTTGAAGGCGTCCTTGATCTCGGCGCTGGGCGGCAGCTTGGTGAGCTCGCGCAAAATCACGGCCTTGTTGGTCTCGCTCTGCGAGTCCTTCAACGCCTGGATCAGCGCCGGCCCTGCGGAGGCATGCCCGATCGTGCCGAGCGCGATCGCGGCGGTGCGCACATGGGGCGCATCACCGGCGGGCAAGGCGTTGCCGGACGCCTTGCGCGCCTTGTTGGCGGCCAGTTCCACGATCTCTTTGTCCTGGCCCTGCAGGATCTGGATGCTGCGCGCCACCGCCGGCTTGCCGATCTTCACCAGCGCGACATAGGCGTCGGGCTGCACGTTGGCCTTACCCGGATCGACCAGCACGCGGAACAGGGCGTCCACCCCTTTGGGGTCACCGATCACGCCGAGCAGCTGCGCCGACGTGGTCTGCCAGAACTGCTGGTTGCGGAAGTCGCTGACCTTGGCCTTGTCTTGCTCGCCGGCCGCCGGCAGCTCCATCGGGGGCTCGAGCTTGTCGATCAAGGCGGGCGTCCAGCTGGCGACGGCCGATTTGTCCGCGGCCGCCAGGGCCAGCATGGAGGTGTTGAGGTCGCGATAGACCGCCCCGCCCTCTTCGGAATCGGCGCGCAGCTTGACGACCGCCCCCAGCATCTTGTCGGCGCCGGCGCTGAGCTTGTGGGCGCCGGCCGCGCGCGCGGCCCACTTCAGGTCCTCGCCGCCGCGTCCCTTCTCGGCGAACTCGCTCATGGCCTTGGCCAGCGCCGGCTCGGTGCGCGGGTCGCGCAGGGTCGCGAGCAGCTTGATCAGTCGCACGCGCGTCTTCTCGTCGATGTTGTCGTACTGCTCGACGTAGGTCTTGGTGAGCGGCACCGCGATCTTCTCGCCCAGCGCCTTCAGCTCCGGCGAGTCGCCCTGCTGGTTGGCGCGCGTGGCGGCGTCTTCATAGAACTGATCGAGCTGCTTGATGGCGCGCGGCCGCAGCGCGTTGTCGTCCAGCTTGCCCACCCAGTACTCAGGCTGGCTCTCATCCTGGCAACCTGCCACCAGGACTCCGAGCGCGGCGGCGCTCAGCACCGGCGTCGCCGTGCCGAGTGCAAATGCGCTGATCAGGGAGAACGCGGCGCGGCGAGTTCGAAGCATGAATTTCCTCCTGGGTGGCACGAGCCTGGAAAAAAACGGTAGGCCGCCTTGCGCTCGGGTGTCAACGAAGCCACGGCTCGACGCGACGCATCAGATGTGGCCGCTTCCGGAGCGGCTCAGACAGCGGACGCGAGCCGTTCGAGCAGCGCGCGATGCAGGCCCGGATTCGCCGCCAGGATCCCGTGCTCGATCTCCATGCTCTCGGCACGGTAATCCAGCGCCTGCCCCCGCGCGTCGCTGACGCAGCCACCGGCGGCGCTCACCAGCGCCTCCATGGCACAGGCGTCCCAGTGCTTGCCGGCGGCACCGATGGCCAGATAGGCGTCGGCAGCGGCCTCTGCCACCTGCGAGCCCTTGAGCCCGGCGCTGCCCATCGGCGTCACCTGGCGGGGCGCAATGCGACGCAGGGCCTCATTCAGGGGCTCGGAGCGGCGCGAGCGCGAGACGGTGATGCGCGCGGCGGAGGGCTCCATGACGCCTCCCACCTGGATCGCTCGCTCGCTGCCGTCACTGTCGCGTCGGTAAGCGCCGAGGCCGCGCCCCCCGTACCAGAGGGTGCCCGTGGCAGGGGCGTACACGGCGCCGAGCGTGACCGTGTGCTCCACGAGCAGCCCGATCATCACCACGAACTGCCCGTTGCGGGCGACAAACTCGCGGGTGCCATCGAGCGGATCCACGAAGAACACGCGCTCGGCGCTGCGGTAGCCGAGATAGGCGTCTTCCGGGCTCTCCTCGGCCACGATCGCCGCGTCCGGAAAGCGAGCGAGCAGGCGCTCGCAGATCAGTTGGTTGGCGTTGCGGTCGGCTTCGGTGACGGGGTCACCGGGGCTCTTGTAGTCGACCTGGAACTCGTTCGCGTAGATCTGCCGGATGACTTGGCCGGCGTCTCGTGCGATGGCGCAGAGCGCGTCGAGGTCACCCCGACTCACTGAGCCCCTCCCAGCCGGGCCACCTGCTCGCGCGCGCGCGCCACGACGCCGGGGCCGAGGTACTCCGGACCCTGCCCTGCCTCGCGCACCAGCTGATCCAGCTGGACGCGGCTTCTCGGTCCGATCACGGCGCTGCTGACGACCGGATTGGAGAGCACGAAGCGCAGGGCGGCAGAGCGCAGGGTCAAGACGTCACCGCCCAGCATGCCGGAGACGATGGACAGCTGGCGCAGGCGACTGCGCAGTTGCTCGCTGGTCCAGCGCTCGGCGCGATGATCGCCGGGCGGGAACGTCTTGTTGTCCGCCCATTGCCCGCAGAGCAGCCCGTAGGAGAGGACCGAGCGGGCCAGCACCGCCACCTGGCGCCCGGCGAAGTCGAGGTTCTCCAGGTCATTGCTGGAGAAGATGTTGTAGGCCACCTCGAGCACCTCGGCGCCTCGCCCCAGAGCCGCCTGCGCCACCGCTTGCGATCCCGCGCTCACGCCCCAGGCGGCGATCTTCCCCTGTGCCTTCAGCTCGGCCAGTGCTTCGCAGGCTGGGGTCTGCTCCAGCGTCTGCACGCACGGATTGTGGAGCAGCACCACGTCCAGGCAGGGCCGCTGCAAGCGCCGGCTGCTCGCCTCGCAGCGTTCGCGCAGGTACTCCGCATCGAAGCGCTTGCGCGGCGGGGCCGACAGCAGGTCGGTGCCGAGCTTGGTGACAAAACAAACGTCGGCGTCCGCGCCGAGCAAGCGCCCCAGGCGTTCTTCCATCGCACCGGAACCATAGACGTCCGCCGTCTCGTAGAGCGTCAGGCCGTAGGCACGAGCGCGCGTGATGACCTCATCCTGAACCTGCTCACTGACGGGTCCGTAGCCATCCCCCGACAATCCCCAGGTGCCGAGCGAGAGTTCCGAGACGACACGGCCGGAGGTGAAAGGTCTCGTTCTCATGCGGGGCGGGGTTTGCGGAGCCGTTCTGGCACCGAGGCCCCTTAGCACGATGCCCCGTCCGATCAGCCCCGAAACGGCCGGTGGCTGGTCGGCCAATTGCCGGTCGGGGTAACTGGCTTCGGGGTAACTGGCTTCAGGGTAACTGGCTTCAGGGTAACGTCGCCAGCCAGCGCAGCAGGAACGAGGCGTTCAGCCAGAGCAACAGCATCCCTGCCACGAGCCAGAGCCCGTAGCTGCGCAGCCAGCCCCACGCCCCGCCGTGCCGCAGCGGCCTCGCGTCTTCAGCGAGCAAATGCTCGAGACCGTAGTCGGCAGCCAGCGACCCCGACCGGGCGCGGCTGCTCGAGTCCGGCGGTGCATCGGGCTCGACGCCCTGCTCCTCCGGCGGATGAGAATACAGTCCGAGGTCCGCCGGAGGCTCCGGCTCGTTCATGACTCCCGCTGCCTGCAGCAAGGCCGCGGTGGGAACCGGCGTGGTGATGGCGTCGTGCTCGGCCTGGCTCGCGCTCGGCAGAGAGCCCGCAGGGCGCCGGTGCAAGCCAGAGTTGCCGTTTTGGGCATGCCAGCCCCAGGGAGCGAGCCGAGGTTTCGTTTGCGATGTCATCTGCCGAGATCGAGCCTCATTAGCGCTGAGAACTGGAAAGAGCACTCACCCCTTCGGAGCAACTGGCCGCTGGGGAACGGCCTTGGTCAGGCGAGCACCTGGGAGGCGCGCTTCAGATGCTGCTCGACATCCAGACCATGCGGGCACGCCGCGGACGCGCGCGCAAAGTCCACGCCTTCGATCCGGCGCGCTGCTTCGGGCAGCGCCTGATACAGCGCTCGCGCCGCGTCGCGCTTGCCGTAGCTGTCGTGGTACATCAAGAAGCGCAGCGTCGTCGCGATCGGGATCGGCGCATCGACGGCGCCCTGGCAAAGGTGGCCGCAACCATCGCAAGCGCTGCTGCGGGTGGCGAGCGCATAGCGGCGCAGCTCCTTCAGATCGAGCTCACCCAGCTTGCCCGGGTCGCGCGCGGCCGCGGCGTTCTCGCGGATCTTCTCCAGGCTGTCCATCTCGCTCACGGTGGCGCTGATGCGCTCGTCTGCCCACACCGCCTTGAGCACCGCCTGGTACTTGTTCCACTTCCCCGTCTGCTGGAACTTCTGCCACTGCTGCTCGAAGGACACAGCGGAGCCCTGCGTCTTCATCGCGATCAGGCCCACACCCGCCTTGTGGCAGGCGTCCATGGCCTGGTTCAGCTCCTTATTTCCGTACTGGCGGAAGTTGTAGCGGAACATCACCGCCTCCACCCACGGCGTCTTTGCCGCGAGCTTCAGCAAGTCGATCACGTTGTCGTCGTGGCAGGAGAAGCCGAAGTGGCGCAGCTTCTGCTCCTTCTTCAGCTTCTCCACCTTGGCCAGCAGCGGCTTGTCGAGCGCCTTCGGGTCATTCAACCCGTGCAGGAAGTACATGTTGACGTAGGACGTCTTCATGCGGCTCAGGCTCTCGCTCAGCCGCCCCTCGAAGCCGTCGGGATCCCAGACGTTGCTCTTGCTGGTGATCCAGAGCTTGTCGCGCATCTTGGTGCGCTCCAGGAAGCTGCCGATCGCCAGCTCGTTGTTGCCGCCGGTGTAGCTCCAGGCGGCATCCAGGTAGTCGATGCCGTTCTTGAGCGTCTCCGGCAGCTTGGGATCCCACTTGGTGTCCCAGGGCATCGAGCCACCCTGGAGCAGGATCGGAATCTTTTCCCCCGTCTTGCCCAGCACCCGGCGCGGCATCGGGGTCAGCTGCTGAGCGGCTTGCTCCCCACCCTCGGCCAGTGCCCAGGCCTGGCGCGCCATGCCTCCGAGCGCCGCCTCTGCGAGCAGCACGCCACCACCGACCGCGGTCCCCTTGGCAAGCAGCTGACGTCTGCTGATTGGTTTCTCGCTCATGATTCGTCCCACTCTCTCTTGGAGCTCGCCCGTGTGCCGCTGCGCGTATATCAGCGTTGGCCGGCGAGCTAAGTCTTGGTTGGTGTCTCGCGACTGCCGAGCAAGAGACTGCGATCCTTCGAGCGCGATTCACCGATCGCGGTGACGTAGACGGCAGGGTCGTCCTGCACCGGGCATTCGTGCTCGCAGATGCCGCAGCCGATGCACAGCTCGGGCCGCATGTACGGCTGATTGAGCAGCACCTTCTTGCCGTCCCACCGCGTGATCTCCTGCTGGTAGGTGCCGATCGCCTTGGGGCTGGTCGGACACACCTCTTCGCATACCACACACGGCGTCTCCATCGCCCAGGGAAGGCAGCGGCCGCGGTTGAAAAACGCGGTGCCCAGGCGGATCGGTCCTGCTTCGACGTGCGCTTCCTTGCCCAGCTTGCGCGCCAGATCGATCTTCTGGATCGCACCCGTCGGACAGACTTCGCTACATAACGTGCAGTTCAGCTGACAGAAGCCAGTGCGAAAATCCATGACCGGAGTCCACAAGCCCTCGAGCCCGCCTTCGGCGAGAGTGGAAGGTTGCAGGACGTTGGTCGGGCAAACGTTGATGCACTGGTCGCACTTGATGCAACGCTCGAGAAACTCCGGCTCGCTCACGGACCCGGGCGGGCGGATCGCCTTCGCCGAGTAGCTGCGCGCGTTCACGCTCTTGGAGAAGCGCAGGAATGGAAACGCGAGCAAGCCGGCGATGCCCGCGAACACCCAGCGCCGGCGCGGCACGTCGGGCGGCGCCAGCACCGTCTCGGGCAGCTTCGAGATCACCTTGCGCCCGAACAACAGGGCGCTGCCCTCTTTGAGCGAGCCGATGATGCGCTCGTGCACGGGCACCGGCGCCAGCCGGAACGCGAGCGCATCTTCCGGGCAGTCGTCGATGCAGTTGAAGCACACAAAGCACTCGCTCTTGCGCAGCGCCTCCTGCGGGTCCGAGGCGCCCTCGCAGTGGCGCATGCACAGGTTGCAGTCGGTGCAGCGCGTGAGATCGCGATCGATGCGCAAGAGCGCGAAGCGCGAGAGCGTGCCCAGGAAGGCCCCCAGCGGACACAATACGCGGCAGAAGAAGCGCGGGATCACCAGGTTCATGCCGACCAGACCGATCAGCAGGAAGCCGATGAACCAGGCCCCCGCGAACACGCGCGGGTGCGGCGCTCCGGGCCGGGCGGCGATGCCCGCGAGCGCATCCGGCAAAGCAGTGTCGAAGGCGGGCTGGATGGCAGTCGCCACCGAGCGCGTGAGCAGGCAGATCGGATCGAGCAGGCCGATCTGCAGCGCCCCGAACGCCGACAGGATCAGGAAGACGACCAGCAGGTAGTACTTGAACTGGAAGATCGGACGGTAGGCGTTGACGCCGATGTTGTCCTTGTTTCGGCGGATGTTGAACACCCAACCGATGAACTGGTGCAGCGTACCGTAAGGGCAGATCCAGCCGCAGAACACGCGCCCCAGCACCAGCGTCGGCACCAGGATCCAGAGCGATCGCCAGAGCCAGCGATAGACGGTGTGGGTGGAGACGGCGGTGGCGAACGTGACCAGCGGATCCAGCTCCAGGAACAAGGACGCGGGGTAGCCGCCGAGCCGCGAGAACCACGTCACCCAGAGCAGGAAGATGAACAGCGAGAAGCAGAAGGCCTGGGTGATGATGCGCGTGGTGGTGAGCCGGAACACGCGCGCGTACCAGGGGCTGCCGTCGCGGTTCGGCTTGGTCGCGTTCTGCGCCGCGAGCGCGATCGCTCGGGGTGCGGCCCGGACGGACTGGAGTACCGGCAGCCGCCTCATCCGACGTTCACCTCGCGCAGGGAGAGCTTGCGCCAGTCGGGCTGCCCCAGCTGGCGGGCGGCAGACTTCGCGAAGTACGCCGGCAGGGGCTCGCCCTGCCGCTCCAGCAGGTTATCCCAGCCGTACGCGTCTGCCGCCAGCGAGTCGCGCGAGACAACCACGGTGTGGCCCGCCTTCACATCGCCCAGGCTGCCGCCCGTCGGACCGCTGCGGAACAGCACGCGCGTGGCGTCCAGCACCACGAACGTGGGCCGCAGCATCAGCGCCAGGTCGGCGATGATGCCGTGGATGTCCTGGTGGAACTGGTTGCGCCTGCCGCCGAGCAGCCCGTACCAGTTCTTGGTCGTCATGGAGGCGCGGCACAGGTTGTGATCCTTGATCGGCGAGACGCCGATCACCTTGTTGGCGCCCACGAATGGCC
>JAICTU010000059.1 GCA_025936205.1 Polyangiaceae bacterium
AAGCCGAGCGCGCTCCACTTGTTCATGTAAAACGACATACCGAGAGCCAGCGTCGGAGCGATGGCCATGCGGGACGCGGTTTCGAACTTACCGACGCACGGCTCGCAGTTCTTGCGCTCCGTGATGCCAACGAACGCCACGCCCGGCGAAATGTAGAAGTCTGTGTCCAGGTAGATGCTCTGGAACAGCGCCAGCTTGCCGCGGAAGGGCACGAATGTGACCTGCGGCGCCACGATCCAGTCGATGCTGCCGAGCTGGTCCTCGAAGGTGGAGCCCAGGTTGAGCGAGGTCAGGCGGTTCTGCAAATTCGGTTGCTGCCCCTGCATGAGCCGGCTCTGGTTTTCGGCTTTCCGCTGGTTGCTCTCTTCCTGAATGTGGTCGACGAGACCCGTCGGAAGCTGAAGCGCCGTCGGGCTGAAGCCGCCCCAGGCGCCGATCGCCAGAAAGTCAGTGATGTTGTAGTTGAGCCGCGCGCCGACGAAGATCTGGCGCATGTACTCGTCCAGCAACGTGAAGGTCGCGGTGGGGGCGAACTCCACACGCCCCTTGCGATAGAGACGCAAGTCGTGCACGGACTTGGCCCCCTTGAGCGGGCCAGTGAGCGGAATTTCCTGCGCGGAGGCCTCTCGAGCGGCCAGGACAGATAGGGCCATAGCCCCCAGCGATCCCAAGAGCAGCGCGCGCTTCATCACAGATCGGATCACACTGCCTCGTTACTTGGGAAGCCGATACTCGAAAGAGAACGGGAGGAAGATGGCGAGACCCAGCTGGGCCTGGACGTTGTTCGTGAGCTTCGTTTCACCGTACCACGTGCTGGGATCCTGCGGATTGCTCGCAATCTCGGTGTTTTCCAGCTTGTCGTTGAACACGTAGTCACGAACCTCGAGCACCGCGGCCAACCAGCGGTTGAAGAAGATGTGCAGCCCGAGCCCGGCATTGAAGGTGATATTGGTCTTCCACTTGAAGCCGCGGTTGTCGGGGTCGATGACAGGGATCGGCCGGACGCTGGTGGCGCCAACGCCGCCCACCACGTAGGCGTCATACTGAAAGATGAAGTCACCAAATCCGGAAAACTTCCCGATCACCGGCGTGTAGGTGAAGTTCACGTTGGCGTTCCACTGGTACTCCGTCAGCGGCACGCTGATGCGTGCGGCACGACGTGTCTGGAAGTTGAAATCGCTGTCCGTGTTGAACGGCTCGTAATAGTTGCCGCTGATACCGGCGGCCAGCACGTTCGTGATCCAGAAGTTGAGCCCCAGACCGGGGCCCGCATGCCCGACGAACTGATCGTTCAGCGGCACCTGCCAGTACGGCTGAATCTCGAAACGCCAGCGCCGCAGCACGAACAGCTGCTGCACGGCAAAAACCTGTTCGCGGATATCGCGAGCGGCTTCCTTGTCGAAGTCGAGCTTGGGGCAGGCATCCGGGTCGATCTCGCAGATGCCGCCGAGGCCGGCGTCATCGCCTTCACCCTTCTCACCCTTCGCCGGAGTCTCGCCTTCGGGTGCTGCTCCTTCGTCCGCCGCCGGCTCGTCCGCCACCGGCGGTTCGTCGTCTTGCCCGAAAGCCAACAGCGGCATGCTGACCACGGCTGCGGCTGCCAGGAACGCGACGCCAATCTTCTTCATCGATGCCTCTTGGTCACCCGAGCCGGCGTTCCGGCAAATAAATATTGTTGGCAGGTATCAGAGTGGGACATCACCGGGCTAGACACCCTGCGTGATCGCAAACGAGTTCGTGAGCGCACCGTACACGGGCGCACGACCCCCCGCGGCTCCAGCACCCCTGCAGCAAGGTGGTCCCGCAAAGTCGGGCCGATGCGCATCGTCAATCTGTACAAGAACAGGTTGCAGTCCGGGAGAACCCCCACAGATTCGCGGGGGTGCGACGGGGTAGGCCCTAGAGCGGGCGGAACTATATCACGCTGAAAATCCGTGAAGCAACTGTGTTGTGGGACGGCTCCGCGCGTCATCCAACGTGTGTTCAACGGCTCTCGGGTCATCGCTCGCACCGATGCTCCCGCGCCGTCACGAAGCCTGCTCGTCTCCGAGCAGAGCGTCGACGAAACGTTGTGGGATGAAGGGGTGTAGATCGTCGGGGCCTTCGCCCATGCCCACAAATCGGACCGGGACTCGCAGCGAGTCGCTGATGCCCAGCACCACGCCGCCTTTGGCCGTGCCATCGAGCTTCGTGAGCACGATCCCCGTGACGTTCAGGGCCTCCTTGAACTCGCGCGCCTGGGCGAGCGCGTTCTGACCGTTCGTCGAGTCGATCACGAGAAAGATCTCGTGCGGCGCGCCATTCAGGGCCTTGCCGGCACTGCGGGCAATCTTCTGCATCTCGTTCATCAGGTTGGCCTTGGTGTGCAGGCGGCCCGCCGTGTCGGCCAGCACCACATCGGCTCCCTGCTCGCGAGCCTTGCTGATGGCGTCGAACAGCACGCTCGCCGGATCCGCGCCATCTTTGCCGTGGACCACCTCACAGCCCACGCGCCGTCCCCAGATGACCAGCTGCTGTACCGCGGCGGCGCGGAAGGTGTCGCCGGCCGCGAGCACGCATTTCTTGCCGGCAGCTTGCAGCTGCGTCGCCAGCTTGCCGATGGTGGTCGTCTTGCCGGCGCCGTTGACGCCCACGAACAGCACCACCGTGGGCGAGCCTCGGAACTCGATGCCTGCGTTGTCACGGCCCGTGCCGCGATCGCTGACGCTCAGCATTTGCACGGCTTCTTGCCGCAAGGCCTTCCAGACCGCGTCGGGGTCGTGCAGCTCGCCTTTGTCCATGCCCTCGCGCAAGCGCGCCAGCAGGGTCTGCGTCGTGCTGGAGCCGACATCGGACGACAGCAGCACCTCTTCGATCTCGCGCGCCAGCCCTGCGTCGATTTGCCGGTTGCCGCCGAACAGCGCCTTCAGTCGACCGAACACGCCGCCCGCGTCGCGCGAGCGAGCGAGCCCGCGCCGCAGGGTCTGTACGTCGGCTCCTCGCGCCGGGCGGGGCGGCTCGGAGCGGCGACCTGCCGCTGGCTCGGCCGCCTCGCGCACGACGGGTGCCGCGCGCGACTCCTCCATCTGCACGTCGCCCTCGGCGATCGACGCAGGAGCGGGACGTTCCGCCGGTGCGGCAGCGCCTCCGGGGCGATCCGCAGGCCTATCCGCGCGCGTGGGCGCTTCACGCCGGCCAGCGCCGGGCGGGGCGCTCGGGGCCGTACGACCACGCGCAGCCTCTCCCGGAATCCCTCTGCGGAAGAAGAAGAGGAAGAGAAGCACGAGTGCGACCACCACGATCGCGACGATCTGCAACGTTGTCATGTGGAGCGGCGCGCAGACTATTAATCGCAAGCTCTCTGCCGTCAACGGTTGCCTCTTGTAGGTGGCACGAGAGCGGCGAATCGCGCCCGGCGCGGAGATTTCTTCGCGCGCTCGGCGGCAGTGGGCTCCTTCCGGTGTCGCGAGCCCGCCCGATCCGTCAGCTCGAGCGATCGGTTGGATGGAGCGAGTCGTTGGAGGGGCTCTTTTGCAGCTGCTCCGGCTGTGCTCCGCTCTGCCAGGCAGGCTCCGCCGAGCGCACTGCGGCTTCGCGCTGCTGGTCCACCTCTGCCGGATCAAAGGCGGCAGCCTGCACACCCTCGGCCCAACGGGCGGTGTCGGCCTCTCCACGACGCACTGCGACGAGCGCGATTTCTCCGGGAGTTGGTTCAGGTCCACGGTACCAGGGAGGTCCCGCTGCTCGCGCCCAGCGCACGAGGCGCCCGAGCAGCGCACGCCTGCGAGACGTGAGTGTGATCTCGACTCGGCCCTGGGGCGGGAGCGCGCGTTGAAAGTCGGAATGCAGCCGCGCCCTCACGATCAACTGTGCCCCTTCGGGAATTGGTTCGGGAAGGGGCGGCAACGCAAATCTACCGCGGGCATCACTGATCGTGCTCACCCCGCGGGAGTCGTCGCGCAGGCTGGGCAGGGACGCTGTCACGCGTGCGCCGACGATCGGATGACCATCATGCGCATCGAGCACCGTGCCGCTCCAGCCCGCGGTGTCTGGCTCGGGCGCGCGGGGGCTCGCTAGTGCCGGCACTCGCGGCAGCGGGCGCCGCACGGCGCGACGAGGTTCACGGACGCCCGGACGCTGGAGCGCTCGAACGCACACGTAGCCAATCGGCGCCAGCAGCACGAGCCAGGGCCAACGTGCGGGCCCGTGTGTGGCGGGGCTGCCGAGATCGATCGGCAGCGCTTCACCGGGCTGCCACCAAGGATCGTCCGAGTGATAGCGCGCCAGCAAACGACTGGAGCCTGCTGCGCCGCTCGGTAGCTGCACGCTGGCGACGCCACCCAGCAGGGGACCTGACGCCAGGGGTTGATCATCGAGGCTCAGATCGATCCAGCCCCCGCTCGGCGCCCCGGCTCGACTCTGGGCGCGCAGGCGCACCTCCGCCCCGTCGGCGTTGGGGATGACGCTCGCGAGCTCGAGCTGTACCGTGGCGCTGCGCAAAGCGACGGCCTCCGCGCTCTCCTCGAGCTGGGCCGAGCCTTTGACTCGGGCGAGCAGCCGCGCCGGGCCCGGGGCACCGAGCTCGTCGGAGTCGACGCTGAAGCCCAGCGAGTTGCCCGAGCGCAACCAACCCCGTGTGCTCACGTTGCGCAGCTGGCCTCCGTCCTCCAGTTGCAGCGTGATCGGGGGCAGGGCATCTGAAGCGGCACCAGCTCCGGACAGCCGTAGGCTCAGGCGCTGCTCCGGTTGGTCCAGGTTCAGCTCGAGCGACGGGGCGTCAAAGGTCAGCTGTAGCTGGGCCGCTGCCTCCGGCCGCAGCGCGAGCTCCGCCTGCGCCGGCAAGTGCAGCGGATCGCCCCGGAACGAGAGGGTGAGCGAGCCTGCTGTCGACGCCTCGGTGAGCCACACGCAGAGGCGGCCTGCCGCGTCCGTCTCCACGGCGCGCGCGCGCGCCGCGCGCCCGCCACAGGCCACCGCCTGCACGGCGGTGCTGCCCCGAGCGAGCTCGATCGGCGCCGAGCCCAGCGGATCGCCCACGTCGTCCACGAGCCGCGCCTGCACCTCCAGATGCCCGTCGTGCTCCAGGCAGCGCAGCTCTTCGAAACGCGGCAGCGCCTGCACGGTGATCTTCGGCGCGTCATCCTGGCCGCGGACGGTCTCGCTGCCGCGAGCAGCGCGCCCCGCGGGGCCGCGAGCCGCCGCGCACAGCAGCAGCGCCGCGCCGGCCCAGAGGGGGCGGCGGCCTGAGCGCGTGTGTGAGAAAGAAGGCGAGGGAGACAAGGTGAGAGAGTCTGCCGACCCTAAACCCCCTCGGCAACCCGTCCGTTCGCTGGACACGAGATCATCGGCGAGCAGCTCCGCGTGCAGCCGCGGCTGCGTGGGGAGCAAAGCGCCGGTCGACTCGTAACCGAGGTTCAGTGCAACGACGCCTGATGCATAGCGTTCTCGACAGGGCTACAGCGCCCAAACGGGTCAGAGCTCGTCAGGTCAGGACGCAAGCGGGGATGGGGCCCCGCGCGCGGGGGGAGGGGCTGCGCCAGCCCGTCCCGACAACCGGGAATCCAAACCAAATGGCAGCTTGAGCGCAGTTCTCAGAATAAAGCCCAGTCGCACGTGGGGGCAGAACCGTTTGCCCGCTCTTCTCCGGGTGTTTGGGGGCGCCCAGCGAGCTCTCCTGGGACTCCTCCTCATCCTACTGCTCCTGCCTACATCGGCGTCCGCCGCCGATCGGCTCACGGAGCTCGCGAACAAGCTGCGCAGCGACAAGGACTTCCGTGTGCGCACACAGGCCGCCCTGGCGCTCGGTGTGTCTGGGAGCGATCGGGCCGTGCCGCCGCTGTGCGGTGGCCTCGACGACGAGGACCAGACGGTGCGCGCGGCCTCGGCGGCCGCGCTCGGCAAGCTGCGCCGTGGCGGGCTCGACTGCATCACCCGCCGGCTGGCGGTGGAGCAGCACCCCAAGGTCAAGGAGATGCTGACCAAGGTCCTGCATCGCCTGCAGCAACCCGCATTGCCCACCATCGGCCCCGAAACGCGCTATTACGTAGCCGTGGGCCCGACCACGAACAAGACGCCCGGCGCCGACGAGGAGATCGAGTCGCTGGTCCGCGATGCCTTGAACAAGGAGCTGGTCAAGGACAAGACGCTGGCGCTCGCCCCGAGCGACGAGACCGAAGACCAGGCCACGGCGCTGCTCGCGAAGCACAAGAACGTGAAGCCAGTCTTCATCTGGCCCAAGCTGCAGGCGACGGACACGGGCGGCGCGCTCGAGTTCAAGCTCAGCTTCACGCTGTTCTCTTATCCCGACAAGGCTTTCAAGGGCGCGCTCACACAGAGCGCGCGCATGCCGGGCGGCAAGAGTAACGACCTCAAGGCTCTGGGAGAGCTGATGGACGCCGCGGCGCCGCTGATCGTCGGCAAATTCATCGCCAACGTCGGCCGGCTACAATAAGGGATTTCGATTCATGGGACAGACAGCCATCGCCTCGTCACCCGGCAACTCGCAAGCCCCGACGTCTGGGGCGCCGTCGCACCGCGGCCAGCGCCGCTTGCGCAACTTCCTGCTCGATAGCCACTTCCAGCTGAAGTACTCGGGCTACCTGGTCGGGGTCGCGGTGTTCCTCAGCGTCTCGCTGGGCGTCATCCTCTGGCACACCAGCCGAGAGCTGATCACGCAGACGCGCGCCTCCGTCGCCCTGGGCGAAGAGATCGTCGAGCGCGGTCGCAAGCTGCTCGCCGAGAGCGAGAAGGTGAACAGCGTCGTCAAGATGAACATCGTGCAGGCGTACGCGGACGATCCGGCGCTGCTCGAGGTGTTCCAGAACAACGCGGGCGACCAGGACAACAAGCTGGCGCAAGGCCAGAAGCAGCTGGAGCAAAACGCCGTCGCGTTGCGCGAACAATCGCAGCGCATCGAGCGCGGCTATGTGCGCCTGGCGGTGGTGGTGGTGCTGGCGCTCTTGCTCCTGGTGCTCGGCATCGGTCTCGCCGGCGTGGTGGTCACGCACAAGGTGGCGGGGCCCGTATACAAGATGAAACGCTTGCTGGGCGATCTCGGCCGCGGTCAGTTCAAGGTGGTGGCCCGCCTGCGCAAGGGCGATGAGCTGCAGCACTTCTTCGATGCCTTCAACGACATGGCGACACAGCTCGGCCGGCGTCAGGAGGAGGAAATCCGCCAGATCGACCACGTGATCGAGCTGCTCGCCAGCGACAGCAGCGACGCGCTGCGCGTCTCCGGCGCGCGCGAGCGCCTGCTCACCCTGCGCGAGAGCATGCGCGTGCCGCTCAACACCAAGCCGCCGGGGGCTGGTGCAACTCTGAGCAATTACTAGCGTTTGTCGGGCTCGGCGCCGAGCGGCGCCGAGCGACTCCAGGAGCGCCCGCCGGGCGCCCCGCGCACGCAGACCAGGCCTTGCCCACGTCCACGTCGGCGTGGGGACGCGGGCGTGGGGGGAAGCTAGCTCGGGCAGGCGGTCTCCGGCCGGACTTTGGGCATTCCTGCGGTCGCCCGCTCACGCGCGGCGCCGAGCCCCATTGAAACCTCGGCGGCCGCCGCAGTACACCCCGGCCATGCCCTACGTTGCCGTCGAAGACCGCTATCAGACCATGCCCTATCAGCGCTGTGGCGCGAGCGGGCTGAAGCTGCCTCGCGTGTCATTGGGCCTGTGGCACAACTTCGCGGCGGTCGACGCCCAGGAGACGGCGCGGCAGATGGTGCGCCGCAGCTTCGATCTGGGGATTACCCACTTCGACCTCGCGAACAATTACGGGCCTCCGCCGGGCAGCGCCGAGCAGACGTTCGGGCGCATTCTGGAGCAGGATCTTCGTCCCTACCGGGACGAGATCATCGTTTCCACGAAGGCCGGCTACGGCATGTGGCCGGGGCCCTACGGGGACTTCGGATCGCGCAAGTACCTGCTCTCGAGCCTCGATCAGAGCCTGCGCCGGCTGGGCTTGGACTACGTCGACATTTTCTACCACCACCGCCCCGATCCCAAGACCCCGCTGGAAGAGACGATGGGGGCTCTGGATGCCGTGGTGCGCGCGGGCAAGGCCCTGTACGTCGGCATTTCCAACTACGACCACGAGCTCACGCGCCGCGCACAGGAGCTGCTGCGCGGGCTGGGGACGCCGTGCATCATCCACCAGCCCTCGTACAGCATCATGAACCGCTGGGTCGAACCGCACCTGCTGGGAGAGCTGCAGCGCCAGGGCATGGGCTGTATCGTCTTTTCGCCGCTGGCCCAGGGGCTGTTGACCAACAAGTACCTGGAGAATATCCCCGCGGACTCGCGCGCGGCCAAACCGCACGGCTTTCTGCGGCCGAGTCAGCTCGATCCGGCGACGCTCGGCAAGGTGAGGGGACTCGACCAGCTGGCGCGCGCCCGGGGCCAGAGCCTGGCGCAGATGGCGATCGCCTGGGTGCTGCGCCAACCCGCCGTCACGTCGGCGCTGATCGGGGCGAGCCGGGTGGAACAGATCGATGACTGCGTACGGGCTCTGAGTCAGCTCAGCTTCAGCTCCGAGGAGCTCTCGAAAATCGACGCCATCACCGCTGGAGCGGGCTGAGCTCCGTTCGGGGGCGGGTAGTAGCTGTGGGCGGAGGTGTCACCTGGAGGGCGCCGTTGGCCCTTTCGGGGGGCTCGCGACCGCCGCGAGCGTGCCGCGATCTCGCACGTGCGCTCCCGCCAGGCGCCAACGCCTAAAATTTGCCCGCGCGGAGAGGCTCAAATTCCGCCTGTTTCGCTTCCGCGCGAGATCTCGCTAGCTCGAGCTTGACGTCTCGCATGCTGAGATATAGCTACGCGGAAACGTTCGTGCACGCCACCTTAGCTCAGCTGGTAGAGCAACGCATTCGTAACGCGTAGGTCTCCGGTTCGATTCCGGAAGGTGGCTCGAGTTCCCGCGCGGGGTTTCCCGCGCGAGAGCATCCGCGCTGACGGCCCTGTGTCTTCGCTCCCCCGCGGTTTGATCTTCCAGGTTTTGATCCCCTCCTGTCTGATCCCCACGTCGATCCTTCCGCCTGACTTTCGGCGGAGGTCTCCCCGAAGGGTTGCGGTGCTCGCGCCGGACGCGCTCGGCCCCAACTCGGAGTTCGTTTAGGAATATGGCTTCCGATCTCGCCAGCAAGACTTGTGTCCCGTGCCGGGGTGGCGTTCCACCGCTCAGCATGGATGTCGCCAGCCGCCTGATGGAGCAACTCGATGGCTGGCAATTCGAGCAAGGTCACCTCGCCAAGAGCTACTACTTTGCGGACTTCGGGAGCGCGCTCGAGTTCGTCAACAAGATCGGCAACATCTCGGAGCAGCAAGGCCACCACCCGGACATCTACATGACCTGGGGAAAGGTGAGCCTCGAGATCTGGACGCACAAGATCGACGGCCTCACCGAGAGTGATTTCATCCTCGCTGCCAAGTTCGATGAAATCCCGGTGCCGAAGCAGGATCGACCTGCTTCGCGCGGCGGTGACGACGACGGCGACGACGATGGCGATCAGGCGGAGCAGGGCTTCGATGACGGCGGCGGCGCCGAAGATTTCGAGAGCGAAGAAGACTTCGACGACTCGGAATGACTCTTTGCGCGTAGCCCCCCGACGGGGGTGGGCGTGACCCGTGAGCGGGCAGCACCTGGTAGCGGCCACCTGGGCCGACTACACTCGGCGGCCATGACGGCGTTCAAGCTGTGGTGGGCCGGTCTCTGTTTGTCGCTCGGTGTGCTGCTCGCCTGCGAGTCCAAGAAAGTGGAATCTGCGCCGGGAGCGGCGCTGCAGCCTGCGCCCCCGGCGGCCGAGGTTGGCCCGATCAAGATCGGGCTGATCGCTCCGTTCTCTGGCCCGTTCGCGGGCATGGGGAAACAGGTCGAGGGCGGAGTGCGCGCCTACCTCGACCAGCACGGTACCAAGGTTGCGGGGCGCGAGATCCAGCTGCTGGTCAAGGACGTGACGGGTGTCGCGCCCGACGTGGCAAAGAGTCTGGCGCAGGGGCTGCTCGTCCGGGACAAGGTCGACTTCCTCGCCGGTTTCGTGCTGACGCCCAACGCGCTGGCGGTGGCCCCGCTGGCCACCGAGGCGAAGAAGCCGATGGTGGTGATGAACGCGGCCACCTCGGTGATCACCACCAAGTCGCCCTATGTGGTGCGTGTCTCCTTCACGCTGCCTCAGGTTTCGGCCCCGCTCGCGACCTGGGCCGCCAAGAACGGCATCAAGTCCGTCTATACGCTGGTCTCCGACTATGCGCCGGGGGCCGATGCCGAGGCCCAGTTCAAGAAGACGTTCGAGGCCGCGGGCGGCAAGATCTCCGATTCGGTGCGCGTGCCCGTCCAGAATCCGGACTTCGCGCCTTACGTCCAGCGCATCAAGGATGCCAAGCCGGAGGCGGTGTTCATCTTCGTGCCCGCAGGAGCCCAGGGCACGGCCTTCCTGAAGGAGTTCCAGGCACGAGGTCTGGCTCAGCAGGGCATCCGGGTGATTGCCACCGGTGACGTGACCGAGGACCAGGAGTTGCCCGCGATGGGCTCGGCAGCGCTCGGAGTGGTCACCACGCACCACTACTCCGCGGCGCACGAGTCGCCGGAGAATGCTGCCTTCAAGCAGGCCTTCGCCAAGGTGACCGGCGGCCAGGTGCGGCCGAACTTCATGGCCGTGGGCGGTTATGACGGGATGGCGGCGATCACCAAGGTGATCGAGAAGCTGGGCGGGAAGCTCGATGGTGAGGCGGCCATGGCTGCGTTCAAGGGGCTCGCGCTCGATAGCCCGCGCGGGCCGATCCGCATCGATCCGGAAACCCGTGACGTGATTCAGACCGTCTACGTGCGCAAGGTCGAGCAGCGCCCGGATGGCTTCTACAACGTCGAGTTCGACCACTTTGACGAGCAAAAAGATCCGGGTAAGTGATCCTTTGCCGTGAGTTTTCTCGGCGTCGCTTTCGACGGCATCGCGTACGGTAGCCTGCTGTTCCTGATCAGCGTGGGGTTGTCCATCACGCTGGGGTTGATGAATTTCGTCAACCTGGCGCACGGGGCCTTCGCCATGTTCGGCGGTTACTGCAGCGTCTGGCTCACGCAGGCGTGGGGGCTGCCGTTTCTGGCGACGCTGCCCTGCGTGTGCCTGGCGGGGGCCGGTGTGGGGGCGCTCGCGGAGCGCCTGCTGTACCGGCGCTTGTACCGCTCGAGCCATCTGGACCAGGTGTTGTTCAGCATCGGGTTGACCTTCATGGCGGTGGCGGCCGCCACCTACTTCTGGGGGCCGACCCAGCAGCGCGTGGAGCTGCCGGGGATGCTGCGCGGACAGATCCGCGTGCTCGGGCTCGAACTCGGCGCCTACCGGGCCTTCCTGATCGCGCTCGTGCTGCTGATCAGCTGGGGGCTCACCGCCCTGATCGAGCGCACCCGTTTCGGTGCCCAGCTGCGAGCCGCCGTCGACAATGCCGCGGTCTCGGCCGGTCTCGGCATCCCGGTGGAGCGGGTGTTTTGCCTCGCCTTCGCGCTGGGCAGCGCGCTCGCCGCGCTGGGCGGCGCGCTGGCGGTCGAATTGCTCGGGCTGGAGCCGGGCTTCGCGTTCGAGTACCTGGTGTACTTCCTGCTGGTCGTGAGCGTCGGGGGCGCGGGCAGCGTGCGCGGCACTGCCCTGGCAGCGATCGCGCTCGGCTTGTGCGACGTGGCGGGCAAGTACTACGTGCCGCAGCTCGGCGCCTTCATCCTGTACGTGCTGATGATCGTGCTCTTGATGGCGTTCCCCGCCGGTCTGCGCGGGCGGCAAGCGTGAGCTCGGTGCCGCGCGGGGCGCGCGACCTGGCGATCTGGTTGCTGCCGTTGCTGGCCTTCTTCGCCGTTCCCGACTACCTGGTGCTGGGCAGCCAGATCTTGATCGCGGGCTTGTTCGCGCTCTCGCTGGACGTCTGTCTCGGTTATGCCGGCATCGTCTCGCTCGGACATGCCAGCTTCTTCGGCGTCGGCGCGTACACCGCGGGGCTGCTGGCTGTCCACGGCTGGCACGAGCCGCTGAGCGCGCTGTGCGCCGGGAGCCTCGCAGCCGCGCTGGTCGGGCTGCTTACCAGCTTTCTGGTGGTCGATCACCAGGGGCTGACGCGGCTGATGGTGACCCTCGGCATCGGCTTTTCATTACACGAGGCTGCCAACCGTGCCTCATCGGTCACCGGCGGTACGGATGGGCTCTCCAGCCTCGAGCTCTCGCCACTGCTCGGCGTGTTTCGCTTCGAGCTCTCCGGCAAAACGGCGTACGGGTACTGCGCCGTCGTGGCCTTGCTCTCGTTCCTGCTGGTGCGGCGCCTGGCAGACTCGCCCTTTGGGCTGGCGTTGCTCGGGCTGCGTGAGAACGCCGCGCGCATGCCGGCGCTGGGCGTGCCGGTGCGGCGGCGGCTGGTGGCGGCCTACACCCTGGCGGCGGCGCTGGCCGGCGTCGCGGGAGCGCTGAGCGCTCAGACGACGGGCTTCGTCGGCCTGGAGTCGCTCGCCTTCGAGCGTTCGGCGAGCGTGTTGATCATGCTGGTGCTGGGCGGCTCGGGGCGTTTGTACGGCGGATTTCTGGGTAGCGCGGTGTTTCTAGGCCTGCAGCACCTGCTCTCGGAGCAGAGCCCCGCCTTCTGGCAGTTCTGGCTGGGGGCCTTGGTCGTGGCGCTGGCCTTCGCCTCGCGGGGTGGGCTGCTCGGGGGGCTGGACATGCTGCGCCGCGCCCTGCGGTCTCGCAGTGCCGTTGCCCGGGCAGGAGGGGAGGCGTGAACGCCGCGTTGCGCGCCGTCGGGCTGTGCAAGCGCTTCGGCGACTTTCAGGCCAACGATGGTGTCTCGCTGGAGATCGCGGCGGGCGCTCGCCACGCGCTGATCGGTCCGAACGGTGCCGGCAAGACCACGCTGGTGAACTTGCTCACGGGCGTATACGCGCCCAGCGCCGGCGACGTGTATCTGGATTCCGAGCGCGTCACTGCGCTCGCGCAGCACGAACGGGTGCAGCGCGGGCTGGCGCGGACGTTTCAGATCAACCAGCTGTTTGGCGGGCTCAGCGTGCTCGAGTCCGTGCTGATCGCGATCTGCCAGCGGCATGGACTCGGCGGCCGCGTCTTTCGTAGCCTGCGCAGCCTCGACGAGCCGCGGCGCGAAGCGTGGGGCTTGCTCGAGCGCCTGCGCCTGGCGGACGAGGCGGAGCGGCTCACTCGCGAGTTGGCGTACGGCAAGCAACGCCTGCTCGAGCTCGCGCTCGGCCTCGCCACCCGCCCGCGGGTGCTGATCTTGGATGAGCCGGCGTCCGGCATCCCCGCCGCCGAGAGCCGTGAGATGTTCGAGGTGATCGCCGCGCTGCCGCGTGAGGTGACGGTGCTGTTCATCGAGCACGACATGGATCTGGTGTTTCGCTTCGCCGAGCGAATCAGCGTGCTGGTCGCCGGGCGCCTGCTGGTCGAGGGCGCGCCGGACAGGATCGCTCAGGACGCGCGGGTCCGAGAGGTCTACCTGGGCGAGGGCGAGCCGTGAGCGAGGCAGGGAAGGAGGCTCTGCTGGAGGTGCGGGGCTTGCGGGCGGGCTACGGGGCGTCGGTGGTGCTGGAAGACATCTCTTTCTCGCTGCGGGCTGGGGGTAGCCTGGCGCTCCTGGGGCGCAACGGCACCGGCAAGACCACGCTGCTCACCACGCTGATGGGGCTCACCCGGCAGCACGGCGGCTCGATCCGCTGCAAGGGGCGCGAGATCAGCGCGCGCCCCAGCGTCGAGCGGGCCCGCCTGGGGATCGGCTGGGTGCCGCAAGAGCGCGCGGTGTTCCCCTCGCTCAGCGTGCACGAGCACCTGCTGGCGGTGGCGCGCCCGGGAGCCTGGGACGCGGAGCGCGCATACCAGCTGTTTCCCTCGCTGGCGGCGCGCAAGCCGAACCTCGGCCATCAGCTCTCCGGCGGCGAGCAGCAGATGCTCGCCATCGCGCGCGCGCTGGTGACCAATCCCGAGCTACTGCTCCTGGACGAACCGATGGAGGGGCTCGCGCCCGTGATCGTGCAGGAGCTCACGCGCGTCCTTCGCCAGCTGCTGACGCAGGGTGATCTGGCGGTGGTGCTGGTCGAGCAGCATGCGCGGCTGGCGCTGGAGCTCACCGAGCGCGTGCTGGTGCTCGATCGCGGCTGCATCGTGTACCGCGGAGCCAGCGCGGAGCTCGCTCGCGATGTCGAGCTGCAGCGGCGCTTGCTGGCCTTGGCATGAGTCTCGCCGATCGCGGTCGCAGGAGGCCCCGTCTGCGCACTTGGCCGCGAGCTTGCTCACGATTTGAGCCGCCCCGGCACAGGCGTGGATGTAGGCGAGCGAAGGCCCGCAGCACTTTCCGTTGTTTCGCGCCACAGGCTGCGGCTAGCATACCGCCGGTCCATGAGCTTGACGCGGCGGCGGTTTCTGGAGCGGGTAGCGCCGCTCGGTGTGCTCACGCTCTTTCCAGCGTGCGGGCAATCCGAGTCGGGCTCGCGCGCCACGCCGGCAGGGCTCAATGCCAACCCCTTCGCTCACGGCGTGGCCAGCGGTGACCCGCTCGCCGACGCCGTCATCCTCTGGACGAGAGTCACCCCGCCGGCGCAGCAGATGACGAGCATCGACGTCGAGTGGCGCATCGCGCGCGACGCGCAGTGGATAAACATCGTTGCGAGCGGCAGCGCGCAGGCGGATATCGACGGCGACTTCACGGTCAAGGTCGACGTGAGCAGCCTGGAGCCCGCCACTACCTACTACTATGACTTTGCCGCGCTCGGCGCCCGCTCCCGGGTCGGGCGCACGCGGACCCTGCCGCGTGGGGCCGCCGACAGAGCGCGCATCGCCGTGGTGTGTTGCGCCAACTACCCGGCGGGCTTCTTCAATGCCTATCGTCTGGTGGCGGAGCGAGCCGATCTCGATCTGGTGCTGCACCTGGGCGATTATCTGTACGAATACGGCAACGGCACCTTCGGCGACGGCAGCGCCATCAACCGCGTGCCGCAGCCCGACCGGGAGACGGTCTCGCTCGACGAGTACCGGCAGCGCCACGCTCAGTACAAGCTGGACCCCGACCTGCAAGAGGCGCATCGTCAGCACCCCTTCATCGCGATCTGGGACGACCACGAGGTGGCGAACAACGCCTACCGGGACGGTGCGGCCAACCACCAACCCGACAGTGAAGGGGACTGGGCGCAGCGCAAGGCCGCAGCGATGCAGGCCTACTTCGAATGGATGCCGATCCGAGCGCCAGTCGCGGGCCAGGTCGAGCGCGTCTACCGCAGCTTCAGCTACGGAGATCTGTTCGATCTCTTGTTGCTGGACACCCGCTACGATCGCGACGCGCGGCTCGCCGGGAACTGCGACCCGGTCACTCTGGCCGACCCCAACCGCCGCTTGCTCGGCGCCGAGCAGGAGCAATGGCTGCTCTCGGCGCTCTCCGCGTCGCAGAGCCGAGGCACACGCTGGCGCCTGCTCGGCCAGCAAGTGATGTTCGCGCAGCTCTCGAATGCCGCCAAGGGTTGCGTGGAGCTGCCCGATCAGTGGGACGGATATCCGTTTGCGCGCGAGCGCTTGCTCGAGGCCTTCGAGGCCGGGATCGACAACGTGGTGATCCTGACGGGCGATGCGCACTCGTCCTGGGCCTTCGACATCGCAGCCGATCCCTTCGACTCCGAGCGATACTCGAGCGCGACGGGGCAGGGCAGCCTGGCCGTCGAGTTCGTTGCGCCCGGCGTCACGTCGCCGGGGCCGGCCGGCGATGCGCAGGCGATGCTCGCCTCGCATCCGCATCTCAAGTTCACCAACCTGACCCGGCGCGGCTACGTCGTGTTGGATGTCGACGCTCAGCGCGCTCGAGCGGAATGGTACTTCGTGCGCAGCGTGGCCGAGCCGCTGGCGCAAGAGGAGCTCGGGGCGGTCTATCAGGTCGCGCTGGGCGACAAGCACCTGACGCAAGCCGATGCTGCATCCCAACCCAGGGCCAGCGCCCCGAGTCCGGCGCCCTGAGTTCAGCGCGTGGAGACCCCGGCCTGGTAGGGCGCCGCGCCGAGGGCGAAGCAATAGAAGCCGCCGTATCCGCCTGCGCCCCCCACGCGGAAATCGTTCTGCGGCGCCGAGGTGCCGCCGTTGGTGCGGCCGCCGCGCTCGCAGCCGTTGACCGTGTGCTCGCTGATCCAGTGTCGACCCTGGATGTTGCTGCGGGGCCAGGAATGACCGACGGGCACCTGTCCGCCGGTCGCCATGATGCCGCCGGGCTGCCCGCGCACGTCGACCGACGTCCAGTCGAGGCAGGTGGCGATGCGCCCGCCGGCGCCATCGTCGAACAGCCTGCCGCTCAGATTGGACCCGGTCAGGGTGTCGTGATTGTCGATGCCCGCCCCGCCGATATCTTCGCCGTTCTCGCCCGTAAACATGTCAGCCAGGCGCGGATCGGCCCCGCGGGGCCGGCCCTCTTTGGCATCGACCGGCATCAACCCGGCGAGGTCATCGGCCAGCTTGTAGCCGCGAAAATCGTACCAGGGCCCTGAGCCGATGCGATCGATTGCATCCACGCGCTCGCCCTCCACCTCGCCGGAGGAGCTGAGGAAAGCGCGCCAGGTCTTCAGATCGCCCGGATTCGATTGCTGAGCGAGCAGCGTGCAGATCTCGTCGGCTCCGCGCAGTCCGCCGAAGTTGCCGCCAAAGCCCGTCGCGGGGTCGGGCGCTGGCGAGTAGCGCCCGGCGGGCAAGCTCAGCAGCCCCTTCTCCGTGGTGACAAAGAAGCTGAAGTACGGCCGCGGACCGAGATCGCGACGGGCCGCTTCGTTAAAGGGTGGGATCACGGAGGACGTACCGTTGCCTGCGCCGTCGCCGCCGCAGGCCACGAGCAGCAGTGCGAACCATGCGAGCAGAGCCAAGCCCCGAGTCTTTTCCACCGTGAGCGAGCTTAGCAGCTTCAGGTGGGGCGGCCGATGCCCTCTCGATGGTCACCGACGACGTGGGTTGCGGGGGGTGTCTCCGGTGACTGCGGTTGCGGTTTGCCCCGCGTCCCCGTTCCACTGGGTTATCGCTGCGGCGTAAGAGATACGGGTCGGTCGGGTGGCTAGACGTGGACGACTCGATTCGTGTATAAGCAGACGTTTAGTCTGTGGATGTGGAAACGGCGGGGACGGGTCGCGCCTTGGTGCTCCCGCTTTCAACACGAGTCGAGGTGTCGATTGGCAGCAGGCAATGGGGTTCCCCGACGCATCGTAGCTTTGGTCGGTCTGGCGCTCAGCTTCGCCGTGGCGTGTGCCCAGATGCTCGGCGACGTCGAGATTGCCGACCAAAAAACGGGCATCGGCTCGAACCTCCCGGGCGACGCAGGACCGCCTCCGAAAGAGGTGATCTGCGAGCTGGGGACGACGAAATGCGCCGATCGCCTGCTGCAGCTCTGTACGGATGGCGGCACCGCCTGGGTCACGTGGCAGGCCTGTGCGACGGCCGCGCTGTGTGAGGCCAGCGATCTCAGCACCGTCGCGGCCTGTATTCAGCCGACCTGCTCGGTCGAGCAAATGAGCTGCGCGGGCCCGGTCCTGCGCCTGTGCAACGACGACCGTAACGGCTGGACCACGTTCGACACCTGCCAGACTGCCGGGCATTGCGATGCGGGCAAGCGGCAGTGCCAGCCCGCGCCCTGTCAGCCCGGTGCTCGTCGCTGCAACGAGGGCAAGCTGGAGCGCTGTCGCGACGACCAGACCGACTGGGAGAAGCTCGACGAGTGCGCCAGCAACGAGGTGTGCGAGGCGACGCTCGCCGGGACGACCCTGGGTAACGCCGAGGGCGGCGTCATGACCTCCGAGACGGTGCCGCCGCAGATCCCGCTGGGCGGCGACGCGCAGGGGCCCATCGAGTGTCTGGCTCCCGCCTGCCTGGCTCGCGAGGTGCGCTGCGACGGCGTGCGGCTCCTGGCTTGCAACGAGGGGCTGACCGGCTTCGACGTGGCCGAGGAGTGCGCGACGCCGGTGCTCTGCGACGCGAGCATCGCGTACAGCGGTATCCGCGGCTCCCCGCGCTGCGTGCGGCCCAAGTGCGAGGTCGGGCAGCATCGCTGCAGCGACACGGGCGTGCTGGAGATTTGTAACCAGGATCGCACCGACTTCCAGGCCATCGAGGAGTGCATCGGGCCGCCCTTCTGCAGCGCGGTGGCCGCCGACAACGGGGGTGAAGGCTGTCGGGACGCCCCGTGCGAGTCGGGCGAAGAGCAGTGCAACGGACCCACGATCCAGCGCTGCAGCGACGATCGCACCCGCTTCGACCCGGTCCAGACCTGCGAGACGAGCGGCCTGTGCAACGACGACAGCTCGACGAGCGCCTTCTGCGCGCCGCCCGTCTGCCAGCGCGGTCCGCTCAGCGGCACCGAGTTCCGCTGTCAGGGTCCAGTGCTGCAGCGCTGCAACGATCAGCACACCGGCTACGACACGCTCAACACCTGCGCGACCGCGGGGTTGTGTAACGCGGGGCTCGGCTTCAATGGCTGCCAGGTGCCGGTCTGCGCGCCCGGGCAGACGCGCTGCAACGGCGACTTCCTCCAGGTCTGCAACGGCCAGCGCACCGGTTTCGACAATCTGGAGCACTGCGATCCGGGCACCTGCGACGGCAATGCCGGGCGGTGCGCGGATCCGTGCGTGGTGGGCAGCGCCCGCTGCAATGGCCAGGGTCAGCTGGAGGAATGCCGCGATCGCCTGGTGGGGCGCACGGTCACGGCACGCTGCCTGAGCCCGGAGCTGTGTGACGCTACCAACCGCAGCTGCCGCACGCCACCGGCGGGCTGCACCGCGGACGGGGTGCACCAGTGCGTGCGCCAGGGCGCGAGCACGCTGCTGCAGGTCTGCTCCGATGGCCGCAGCCGCTTCGCGACGGTCGACACCTGCAGCGGGAGCGAGATCTGCGATCCCAACAATGCGGCGCCCAACCAGAACGTCTGCGACCAGTGTGCGCAGAACTCGCAGCCCACGTGCGTCGGCAACAACCTCGTCAGCTGCTCGGCGGACGGCATCACGTCGACGACCGTGGCTTGCCCGAACGGGTGCCAGGTGGTCGACAACGGGCCGGACCGTTGCCGCAATTGCGTGCTCGGTAGCGCGACCTGTGACGGAACCAGCCTGCTCGTCTGCGTCAGCAGCGGCGCCAACAACGAGTTCCGCGAGCGCCGCCCCTGCACGACCGCCGCTGCCTGTCTATCGACGCTGGCCCAGTGCAACGCCAATGGCACCGGCCAGAACTGCAGCTGCCAGCCGGGCATCTGCACCGCGGGCCAGCGCGATTGCACGGGCAACCAGCCCACGCGCTGCAGCGACGATCTGACCAGCTTCGTGCCCGACGGGCCCAGCTGCGGGACGCGCCCGTGCTTCCCGAAGCCCGGTACCGCTGATCGTCCAGCGGGCACCTGTGGTTGCCGTCCTGGCGAAGACGTGCAGTGCGTGGGTGGGATCTTGCAGACCTGCTCACCGACGGGCTCGTTCCAGAACGATCCGCGCTTCGTCCGGGGCGGGGTGCTGTGCTTGCCGGGCCCGAATGGAACCGGGCAGCGCGCGCTCAGCTGCAATGGCAACGTGGTGCGCGATGAGACCTGCATGCAGGGCTGCAGCGTCGAAAAGGGATGCGCGGAGTGTGACCCCACGAACTTCGCCAGCACCTGTGACGGCCCCGCTACGCACACCGTGTGCAACGGCGGCGATTTACTCGAAAAGCAGTCGTGCGGCTCGCAGAGCAACGCCTGCCTCCAGGTCCGCTGCGAGGACGACGGAGCCTGCAACACGAGCGTGCCTCAGCCTGATGGGACGCCGTGCGGCAATGGCGGCGTGTGTGAGAACGGCACGTGCGCGCGCTGCGGGGATGGCTCGATCAACGGCGACGAGCAGTGCGATTCCTCGGTGGCCCGCGCTTGCCCGAACGGTCAGCTGGGATCCATCAGCTGCATCGACTGCCAGGAGGTCCGCGACTGCGTCGCTCCGCGCTGCGGAGACGGCGTCTGCACGGCGACGGCCGACGAGAGCAGCGCGACTTGCCCGGAGGATTGCGGCAGCCGCTGCGGCGATGGCGCCGTCAACGGGACGGAGGAATGCGAAGGCACACAGGCGCAAGCGTGCCCGCCTGGTCAGCTCGGGACGCGCACCTGCACTGACTGCCACTTCGTGGGGACGTGCGTGGCGTCGCGTTGCGGCGACGGTGTCTGCACAGCGGCTGCGAACGAGACCACTGCAACCTGCCCGGCGGATTGCGGGAGCAGCTGCGGTGACGGAGTCGTCAACGGCACCGAAGCCTGCGAGGGCAACCAGACCCGCTCCTGCGCCCCGCAGATCGGCACGCAGACGTGCACGGATTGCCAGTTCGTCGGCACGTGCACCGAGCCCCGCTGCGGTGACGGTGTCTGCACCGCCTCCGCCAACGAGAGCACGACCAGCTGCCCGCAAGATTGCGGCAGCAGCTGCGGCGACGGGGTGGTCAACGGCGCGGAAGCCTGCGAGGGCAACGGCACGCGCGCATGCCCGGACAATCAGCTGGGCTTGCAGCAGTGCATGAACTGCCAGTTCGTCGGTACCTGCGCCGCGCCGCGCTGTGGCGACGGTTCGTGCACGGCGGCGGCGAGCGAAACCTCTGCGACCTGCCCGGCGGATTGCGGCAGCGTCTGCGGGGATGGAGTGGCGAACGGGAACGAACAGTGCGACCGCACGTCAGGCGTTGGAACCTGCCCTGCCGGGACCTCGGGGACGGTGACGTGCAACGCCGATTGCACGCGCAACACCAGCGGCTGCCAGGCAAACCCCGTCTGCGGCAACGGTGCCGTCGAAGCGGGGGAACAGTGCGACGGCACGGCGGGCGTGGGGTCCTGTCCCGCGGGCACTGCAGGCGTGGTAACCTGCGACGCGCAATGCAATCGCAACACCAGCGGTTGTATCGAGGTGCCCGTCGTGATCCCCGATCCCACCAACGGCAACCCGGGCAACGGCGGCCCAGGCAACGGCGGACCGGGCAACGGCAACGGCGGCCCGGGCAACGGCGGACCGGGCAACGGTGCCGCTGGCGCTGCGGGCGACGACAACGCGCAGTGAGCTCGGCGTCCCTGGCCGCGCGCACGACGGGCTCGAACCTAGCCCCGGTTCGAGCCCGTGCCGGCGGCGCTCACTCCTGAACAGTGACTTTGATCATCTGCACCGGAGTGACGGGACGATCGGAGGAGTTGGTCGGCGTCTTGCCGATCTTGTTCACCACGTCCATGCCCTCGATCACCTTGCCGAAGACGGGATGCTTGGAAGGCCCCGGCGTGAAGAAGTCGAGGAAGGCGTTGTGCACGGTGTTGATGAAGAACTGGCTGCTGCCGCTGTTGGGGCCCGCGTTGGCCATCGAGAGCGTGCCGGGCTCGTTGCTGAGCTTGGCGTTGGCGGGATGCTCGTCCTTGATCGAGCCCTTGGGGCCTTGTCCCGTACCCGCGCGCGGGCTCTTCGGGTCTTTGCTGTGGGGGCAGCCGAACTGGATCATGAAGTTGTCGATCACACGATGGAAATGCAGCCCGTCGTAGAAGCCACTGCGCGCGAGCTCGAGCCAGTTGTTGGCCGTGATCGGCATCTTGTCCACGAACAGCTCGACCTTGAAGGTGCCCAGGGAGGTTTCACAGACAGCGGTAGGATTAGCCATGGGCCAACCCCTATCACGCAGCCCCAGGAAGCGCGAGGGGTCGGGCGTCTCACTTGCCGCTGCTACGGCCGCTGCGGCGCGCCCGGCGTTGCGCTTCGACCCAGTAACGGCGGAAGCGCTCTTTCTCCGCGGGGCGAGCTACCCAGTACTCGACGGCGAAGCGGATCGAACCATCAGCAGAGTTGCGCAGGCCCGGGATCACGCGGCCTCGCGCTTTGATGGGGGAGCCGCTCGGCAGGTTCACCACGAGCTCGATTTCACGGCGGCGTTGCCACTGATCGAAGGGCAGACGCCGCGCCATGGTGCGCTCCGCGGCGATCTGCATGCCGCCCGGCTGCGCATGGCCCGGGCTGAGCTCGGTCTCGATCGAGAGATCCTTCACGTCCAGCGCGCGATCGACGGGACCAGGGAAAGTACTGGAGACGGCGAAATCCGGGGGGACCGGCACCCGGAAACAATGCCGTTGATTGACATCGAACTCGCGAGGGCGAAAGGCGGCGAACTCGGGTGTGTCGAAGGCAGGCCCGCTCGATTCTCCGAGCATGCGCCGCACCTTGTGCAGCAGCGCCGAGGGTGTCGGCGGCAGCATCAGGAAGTCTTCGGCACCGCACTTCAGTAATTCAGCGGCGAAGTTGCCATCCACGTCTGCCGCCAGCACCAGCAGCGGTAGGAGAGGGTACGCCTGGCGCAGGCGCGAGAACCTGACCATGCTCTCGGCGAGTGGCCGCTCCAGCGCGATCACCAGCGCTGCCCAGCTCGCGGCCGGCAGCGGCAACCCTTCCTCCGGCAGGGGCTCCACCAGGGCCACTTCGCTCAGCACGGTACGGCACAGCTCGAGCAGCTCTGCGTTGAAGCCGCTCGCACCCAGTACCCCGCGCTCGGAAGGCGGCGCCATCGTCCGAGAGCACGGCTCTCAGCCCTCCCTGCCTGAGCCAGTTTCAGCGAGAGACAGCCATTCGGCCGCGCGACTGACGGCTTTGGACGCAATTCCAACCAGCGCCTGCCGGCCCGGGCGCCAGCTTTCTGAAACGGGTCGTGCTTTACTAAGAGAGTGCGGACGCGCCTGGGACTGGGACTGCTTCTCGGCTGGTGGGCGGCGGCCAGCGCTTGCGGTGGAGAGGGGCACGGCCCCGTCGTCAGCGGAGGAAGTGGCGGCGAGGGCGGCGAGGGTGCGACCGGCGGCGGCACTTCGGTACCCGGCGACCTCGTGGTCAACGAGGTGATGTCGCAGAACGACGGTGCCTGGATCGACGCCGCGGGCGAAGCCGATGACTGGGTCGAGCTGATCAACCGCTCGGAGCGAACGCTCGAGCTCGCCGACTACCAGCTCGCGGATTCGAAGGGCAAGCCGGCGCGCTTGCCCGACGTGAAGCTGGCGCCGGGCCAGGGGGTGTTGCTCTGGACCGACGACGATCCCAAGCAAGGCCCCGGCCACTTGCCGTTCAAGCTGAGCTCCAGCGGCGACCATCTGAGCCTGCTCGACGCCGCAGGCACGGAAATCGACGCCGTCGATATCCCGCCGCTCGACGTCAATTACGTCTATGCGCGCTTCCCCAACGCCGATGGCGACCTCCGCATCTGTCGCTACGCCAGCCCCGGCCGCGTCAACGGCGACGCCTGTGCCCCGGCTCCCGTGCCTTCCCTCGCCGACAACGTGAAGTTTGCGCCGTTCTCCTATCCCGCGCAGTTTCCGGCGGCCCCGCGCGGCCTGGTGTTGAACGAGCTCGCGCTGCGACCGGCGGCGGGCTCGAGTGCCTTCATCGAGCTCGCCAATCGAGGCGACAGCGCGCTGTCGCTCGACGGCGTGATGCTGCGAGTGAGCCCTCATGGACCGAGCTTGCCTTGGCCGAGCAGCTCCACCGGCAGCGAGATCGCGCTGCCTCCCGGGCAAACGCTCTCTCCTGGGCAGCTGCTGGAGGTGCCGGTGTCGGGCGCGCTGCTGGAGCTGCTCGAATCCGACCCTGCGTTTGAAGGGGTGGTTACCATCTTCGATCGCGCTTCCGAGAGCGTGATCGATCGGGTCGATTTCATGCGCTGGCCCGCGGGTGCTGCTCTGGCGCGCAACCTGGAGGTCCCGGCGCTGCTGCGCTTTTGCACCAACAGCACGCCGGGAGCCGACAATGCCTGTGACGTGTTGCCCTCGCGAGACGTGGGCGATCGAGTGCGCAACCTGTACACGCCCGGCGACTTCGCAGCGCTGTCGATCGGCGCGGACGCGGTCGGCATCGAGTCCACCAAGTTCGTGATCGATTTGCAGGCGCCGGGCCTGGTGCATTTCATCGGATCCGCAGCCTGGCCGCTCCACTACACGTTCGTGCGCGAGCTGGTCTATCGGGAGCCGCACCTGGATCGCTGCGATCCGACGCAGAACGCCGAGTTCTACGACGGCTGGGTCGACTTCTCCGATCGCGAGTACTACGCGCAGTCCACGCGGCGCTTTCACCTGGGAACGCTCTCGCACTACGGCAGTGTCGATCTGCGCGCGATCGAGTTCACGTATGGCGATGCCATCAGCGGCTCGCAGATGCGTGACGCCTATCAGGCACTGCTGACCCATCTCGACAACCCGCGCGCCTGGATGCTGCACCCGCAGGACACGTCGCAGGTCAACAAGGCCCGCGAGATCGAGGGCACGGTGCCGCTGGTCGGGCCCAATGCGCCCTTCGAGGGGATGACCTACCAGTCGCTGAGCGAGGGGGTGGCCTACGGCACGCTGAAGTTCGTGCCCGCCGAAGAGCTGTGGAGCGCGAGCCTCGGGCCCAAGGTCATCGCCATCACCGACGACGTGCCCAACGACGTGCCCTACATCGGCGGGCTCATCACGGAGTCGTTTCAGACGCCGCTCGCGCACGTGAACGTGCTCAGTGAAAATCGCGGCACGCCCAATGCGGCGCTGGTGAACGCGCGCGACGCGCTGTCGAGCTACCTCGATCAGCTGGTCAAGCTGGTCGTGGGGCCCGGCGGGATCGAAGTGACCCTCGCCGACCCGGCGGAGGCCGAGGCCTTCTGGGCGAGCCGAGTCCCCAAGGGAGAGCCGGTGAGCCCGAGCCTGGATACGAGCGTGCGCGGCATCCAGGATCTGGCGGGGCTCGACCTGTCGAGCTTGCCGTTCGTGGGCGCCAAGGCGGCGCAGCTGGCGGAGTTGCTGAAGGTGGTGCCGGAGCAGGTTCACTGCCTGCGCTCGCGGCCCTTCGTGCCACCCACGGCTCCGTTTGCCGTCCCGATGGTCCACTACATCGAGCATTTCCAGGCCAGCGGCGCCCAGCAATTGCTCGCGGAGCTCGAGGCAGATCCGCGCTTCTCCGAAGATCCCGCGCTGCGTGCAGAGGGATTGGCCCAGGTCAGGCAGCGCATCCTCGACTACCCCGTGGACCCGGAGTTGTTGGCGCAGGTGAGCAACGCCGTGCGCGCGCGCTTTGGCAACGAACGCGTGCGCTTCCGCAGCAGCAGCAATACCGAGGATCTACCCGACTTCAACGGCGCAGGCCTGCACACCTCCACCAGCGGTGAGCTGGATGATCCCGAGCGTCCCCTGCCGGACGCCTTGCGCACGGTCTGGGCCAGTCTGTGGAACGCACGTGCCTATGACGAGCGCACGAACGCCGGCATCCGCAACGACACCGCCGCCATGGGCGTACTGGTGCACCCGGCGACGCTGGGAGAAGGGGCGAACGGCGTGGGCGTGAGCCGCAACATCCTGGAGCCCATCCGCGGCGACCAATTCTACGTCAACGCTCAGCTCGGGGAGGCCAGCGTCACGAACCCCGCGCCGGCCGTGTCCACGGAGCAGCTCATCTATCAGTGGAATCGCATCCCGGCCGTGCTCTATCAGAGCGAGAGCAGCCTGCTGAACGCTTACCCGGTTCCGCCGGCGCAGGTGCTCAGCCCGATCGAGGTCGAAGACGTGGTCTGCGCCCTGAGCCGCATCCACGAGCACTTCCGGC
>JAICTU010000502.1 GCA_025936205.1 Polyangiaceae bacterium
CTCGCCGTCGGCGCGGGCGGAGCTTCGCCCGCGGTCAGCGCGCCGCCGCTCCCCGGAGTCCTGAAGCAGCCGCCGAGCGCCAGCGCGCCGCTGCCCAAGGCGAGCGATCTGCGCACACTGCCCGCGATGTTCGCGGAGACGTTCGGCACCACGCCGGTCGCGCTCGCGGCGCACCCCGACGGGGCGAATGTCCCGGTCTCGGGTGCACCGGGCGCGACGCCGTATTTTCTCGAGTTTGCCGGGCCTCCGCAGAGCGTGCGCTCATCGGCTCCCGGTGGCGCTCCCGCGCGCTCGTCCCTGCCGCTCGCCGGTCCACCAGATTTCGTGGGCCTTGCCCCCTTCGGTGCTGCTCCCGGCGGGGTGCCGCTCCCGGAGCAACCGCTCACGCCATCGCTCGCGGCGCCATCGGGCGGGACGCGCGCCGCTCGCTTCGAGCCTGAGCTCAGCGCGGGCGAGCCGACGCGCCACCAGCTCTTCGATCCGTACGCGGTGAAGCGCGACTTTCCGATCCTGAACGAGCGCGTTCACGGCAAGCGCCTCGTGTGGCTGGACAACGCCGCCACCACGCACAAGCCGCGCGCCGTGATCGAACGGCTCTCGCACTTCTACGAGCACGAGAACTCGAACATCCACCGCGCCGCGCACGCGCTCGCGGCGCGCGCCACCGATGCCTACGAGGCCGCGCGCGAGACCTCGCGGCGCTTCCTGAACGCTCCTTCGGCGAAGGACATCGTCTGGGTGCGCGGTACCACCGAGGCGATCAACCTGGTCGCGCAGAGCTGGGGTCGCCGGCACATCAGCGCCGGCGATGAGGTTGTCATCAGCTGGCTGGAGCACCACGCCAACATCGTGCCCTGGCAGATGCTGTGCCGTGAAAAGGGCGCGCGCCTGTGCGTGGCGCCGGTCGACGACACCGGCCAGATCATCCTGGAGGAGTACGAGCGGCTGCTCGGGCCGCGCACGCGCCTGGTGGCGTTCGGTCAAGTCTCGAACGCCCTCGGTACGATCGTCCCAGCGAAGCAGATGGTGGAGATCGCGCACCGCTACGGCGCCAAGGTGCTGGTCGACGGCGCGCAGTCAGTGTCACACCAGCGCGTCGACGTGCAGGCACTGGACTGCGACTTCTACTGCTTCTCCGGACACAAGATCTTCGGTCCGACGGGCATCGGTGTGCTGTACGGAAAGAGTGACGTGCTGGAGAGCATGCCCCCGTGGCAGGGCGGCGGGAACATGATCGACTGCGTCACGTTCGAGAAGACCAGCTATCGCCCACCGCCGAATCGCTTCGAGGCCGGCACGGGCAACATCGCCGACGCGGTGGGGCTCGGCGCAGCCCTCGACTACGTCAGCGCGCTGGGGCTCGAGAACATAGCGCGCCATGAGCATGAGCTGCTCGTGTATGCGACGGAGCGCCTGCAGCAGATCCCGGGGCTGCGCCTGTTCGGGACCGCTGCCGAGAAGGCGGCCGTGCTGTCCTTCCTGCTGGACGGCCACCGAGCCGAAGAGGTGGGGGAGGCCCTGGATCAGGAGGGCATCGCGGTGCGCGCCGGCCACCACTGCGCGCAGCCGATCCTCCGCCGGTTTGGCGTGGACGCCACCGTCCGGGCTTCCCTGGCGCCTTATAATACCAAGGAAGATGTGGACGCCTTGGTGGGCGCCCTGACCCGCCTTCAAGCCGGTCAGGCACGCTTCCAACTCTGTCCGGAAAGAACAAAGGCGCTGTGCCGGCGCTTGCGCAATGAGGAGCGTCCACTATATTAGACGTGTGGTCCAATCAATTACTCCGCAGCAAGCTCGAGATCTGATTGCCGCCGGTGGGCTCGACGTCGTGGATGTGCGCGAACCGAATGAATGGTCCAGCGGGCACCTGGAAGGCGCGCGTCTGGTGCCGCTGCGCGAGCTCAAGGCCAACCCAAAGACGCTGCTCCAGCAAGATGGGGTCATCTTTGTGTGTGCCGCCGGCGTGCGCAGCCAGGCGGCTGCCAAGCTCGCCGTCGCGCACGGTCTGCGCCAGGTCTACAACCTGAGCGGCGGCACCCAGAGCTGGGTCCGCGCCGGGTTGCCGCTGGCGCACTGATTCTGCGGGGACTCCGTCCGTCGTCCCTGCGCCTGCGCTTGCTCGTTCCTCCGTCATTTCCCCACCGGAACCCACCGGTGGGGAAAGCGGAGTTGGTGCGAATTCGCCCCGCCTACCGCACCGCGGCGGGCCCGCGCTGGCATTGTCACGAGAACTGGGGTTTAGCTCGGGTCCCTCGACGTCGTTGCTCGGGATGCCGGCACGCGTCCGCGAGCCGATGCGACTCGAGGGAAATCCCCATGCTTCTCGAACGATATGAACTTGGTGAGCGCCTGGCCGAGTCCGACCGCAACACCGTGCGACGAGTGCGCCGGGTGCGCGATGGGGCGAAGCTCGTCATCAAGACCTCCACGCGCGAATACCCGAGCGTGCGCGAGGTGCGGCGCCTCGAGTTCGAATATCACGTCCTGCGCCGGGTCCAGTCGGCGGGAGTGATCGGCGCGGTCGACATCGAGCGCGACGCGGGCCGCGTGGCGCTGGTGCTCGAGGACTTTGGCGGGGAGCGGCTCTCGGCCATCGCTTCGCGAGGCAGCTCGCGCGGCGTGGGCCTGGAGCTGTTCTTCCCGCTGGCGGCCAAGATCGTGAACGCGCTCGGCCACATCCACGCCTGCGGCGTGATGCACAAGGACATCAATCCCGGAAATATCCTGGTCAATCCCGGCAGCCGCGAGCTCAAGCTGATCGACTTCTCGATCGCGTCCGAGCTGAGCCGGGAGCATCTCGACGCCGGCCCCAACTACGCGCTGGAAGGTACGCTGCCGTATCTCTCGCCGGAACAGACGGGGCGCATGAATCGCGACCTGGACTACCGGACCGACTACTACTCCCTGGGCATCACCTTCTTCGAGCTGCTCACGGGCGCGCTGCCGTTCAGCGCGCAAGACGTGCTCGGTTACATCCACTGCCACCTCTCGCGTCCGGCTCCGGACGCCCGCGAGCTGAACCCCGAGCTACCGATCGCTCTGGCCCGCATCGTGGCCAAGCTGATGGCCAAGAACCCCGACGATCGCTACCAGAGCGCGCGCGGGCTGGCCGCCGATCTGGAGCAATGCCGCGGCGCCTGGCAGGAGCGACGAGAGCTGCCGGCGTTCGAGCTCGGTACGCGCGATGTCTCGGAGCGCTTTCAGGTTTCGCAGGTCCTGCTCGGCCGCGAGCACGAGGCGGCGCGGCTGCTCTCGGTGTTCGAGCGCGCGGCGACGGGCCCCGCTCAGCTGCTCCTGGTCTCTGGCTACTCGGGCATCGGCAAGAGCACCCTGATCTCCGAGATCCACAAGCCCGTGGTGGAGAAGCGGGCTCACTTCGCCGCCGGCAAGTTCGAACAGCTCGAGCGCAATCTGCCCTACGGTGCGTTGCTGCAGGCGCTGCGCGGTGTGCTCAAGCAGCTCTTGAGCGAACCCGAGCGCCAGCTGCTCGGGCGTCGCGACCGCCTGCGCAACGCGCTCGGCAACGACGCCGCCGTGCTCTTTCCGCTGTTGCCCGAGCTGAGCCAGATCCTCGGCCCACAGCCGAGCGTGGCGGAGCTCTCGGCGCGTGAGGCGCAGAGCCGCTTGCAGCGCCTGTTCCGCGGCTTGCTGCGCGCCATCGCCACTGCAGAACAGCCGCTGGTGCTGTTCCTGGACGACCTGCAGTGGACCGACGGCTCCACTCCCCAGCTGCTCGCGCAGCTGCTGGGCGAAGAACAACTGCGCTACGTGTACTTCATCGGCGCCTACCGCGACAACGAGGTGACCGAAGGCCATCTGTTGCGCCTGGGGCTCGATGAGCTGAAAGCAAAGCGCCCCGAGCTGGTGCACGAGCTCTCGCTCCAGCCCTTGTCCGAGGCCAGCGTGGAGCAGATCGTCGCCGCCACCCTCCATTGCGCGGTCGCGGACTGCCGCGGCTTCGCCCAGCAGCTGTTCCAGAAGACGGGCGGCAACCCGTTCTTCGTGCACGAGCTGCTCTCGGTCCTGCACCGCCAGGGCGGCATCGAGTTCTCGGCGGAGCGCGGGGCCTGGGTCTGGCACGAAGAGGTGCTGCAGCGCGCCGCGCTCACCGATAACGTCGTCGATCTGGTGCTCGGCCGCCTGCGCGAGCTGCCGGCGGACACGCTCACCTGCCTCGGGATCGCCGCCTGCCTGGGCAAGGAGTTCGATCTGGGGCTGCTCGCGCGCATCGCCGGCAAGACGCCGGGCGCGGTGGCTGCCGCGCTGTGGCAGGCCGTCGAGCGCGAGCTGCTGTTGCCGCGCGGCGAGGCTCAGCGCCTGCTACGCCGCGACGCCGCGGACAGCGCCCTCGAGCTGGCGGATGCGGGCATCACCTATCAGTTCCCGCACGACCGTGTGGTGGAGGCGGCGTATGCTCTGCTGGACGAGCGGCAACGCGCGGAGCTGCATCTGCGCATCGGCCGCGAGCTCCAGCGGCGCATCCCGGAGCCGGAGCGGCCGGCGCGCGTGTTCGACTTCATCGACCACCTCAATCGCGGTCGCAGCCTGCTGGGCGAGCTGAGCCAGCGCCTGGAGCTCGCGGAGCTGAACCACTCGGCAGGCTCGAGCGCCCGGCGCTCGGCGGCTTACGCGCCCGCCATCGCCTATCTGGAGCGCGCGCGTGCCTTGCTCTCGGACGACGAGTGGCAGGGCCATCGCGATCTCGACTTCGCCTGCCGGCGCATGGCAGCGGAATGTCTGTTTCTGTCCGGGCACGTCGAACTCGCTCAGCGAGCCTGCGAGGAGCTGTTCGGAGCCGCGCCGGACGCGGTGAGCCGCGCCTCCGCCTTCGTCCTGAAAGCCGCCATCCAGGAACAGCAGAGCCAGCTCGGCGCGACCGTGGAAACCATCCGCCAGGCGCTGGCGGAGCTGGGCGTGGAGCTGCCCAGCGAGCCCTCGGCGATCGAGCAGGGCATCGGCGCGGGCATCGGCAAGATGCTCGCACACCTCGAGCGCGTGGCGATCGAGGACCTGGTGAAGCTGCCAGAGGCGACCGACCCGCTGCGCATCGCGGCCGCCGAGCTGCTGTTCCAGATCATCCCCGCCGCCAGCCAGCTCAATCCGCCGCTCTTCATTCTGGCCGAGCTGATCCTGTTCGACATGGCGCTGACGCATGGCACCGTGCCGGGCTCCGCCAAGAACGTGATGGACTGCGGCATCGTGTTCAGCGCGATCCTGAAGGACTACTCGCGCGCCTACCGCATGGGGCGGGCCGCGTTCAAGCTGCTGGAGCGAAGGTTGCCGACGCCGCTCGAGTCCTCGGTGAACTTCGTGTTCGGCTGCTTCATTTCCCACTGGGGCGCCCACTACCAGGAGGGCCTCGACGCGCTCGCGCGCGGCTACCAGCGCGGCATCGATCTGGGCGACACGCTGCACGCCTCTTATTCGATCGTGCATCAGGCCAAGAGCATGTTGTTCGCCGGCAAACGGCTGGACGTCTGTGCCGGGGTGACCAACCGCGCGCTCGCCTACTGCCAGGATACCGGCGCGATCGGCAACGCCGCCCTGCCCCACATCCTGCGCCGCGCGCTCGGCCAGCTGACGACGCTGTACGCCGACACGAGCGACGTGCTGCTCTCCGACGCCGAGTTCAGCGCCGAGATCGAGAAGACGCAGAACGGCCACTTCCTGCTGGTGCTCGGGCAGACCCAGACGCTCACCCAGCTGATCCTCGGCGATCTGCCGCGCGCGCTGCACTGGGACGCCTTCGCCACCCAGCACCTGATGGTGGGCAACGGCGCCTTCCCGGTGCCCGACTATCACCTGCTCCAGTCGCTGCTGCTCGGGCGGCAGTGGGCCAGCGCCGACGCGCCCGAGCGGGCGCGCATCCTCTCGGTGCTGGAACAGCACCGAGACGCGCTGAAGGTGTTCGGGGCGGCCAGCCCCGCCAACTATCAGCACAAGCATCTGCTGGTCAGCGCCGAGCTGGCGCGCCTGTCGGGTGCCTCGATCGACGACGTGCTGCGGCTGCACCGCGACGCGGTCCAGTCCTGCGGCGACGACTTCCCGCAGCTGCGCGCGCTGGCGCAGGAGGCGCTGGCCGAGTTCTGGAAGGAACGCGGCCACCCGGAATTCTCCCGCGAGTGCTTGCTGGAGGCCTATCACCTGTACCGGCACTGGGGCGCGACCGCCAAGCTCGCTCAGCTGGAGCGCACTCACGGCAAGTGGCTGCGCCCGGACGCGCGCGGGCATCAGAGCGCGAACGCGGGGACGCTGGTCACGGCCACGGCGACGGCCAGCCTGGGTGGTCACGATCTCGACGTGGCGTCGGCGCTGAAGGCCACGCTGGCCATCTCCGGCGAGGTGAAGCCCGCGCGACTGTTCGCGGTGCTGATGCAGACCATCATCGAAAACGTGGGCGCCGCCCACGGCTATTTGATCCTGAAGGACACGGAGCGCGACGAGCTGCGCGTGGTGGCGCGGGCGGCGA
>JAICTU010000811.1 GCA_025936205.1 Polyangiaceae bacterium
CGCGTGGCCCGCGACGGCTCTCTCGGGACGCTGCTCGAAGGCTTTGTGCGACACGTGGCCCAGGCGCTGCGGCCCGGCGGGCGCCTGGTCTGGCTCTCGCCGCTCGCTGCTCAGACCGCGCGCGATGCCCGCGGCGCGGGCCTGATCGTCCGTGACGGACCGGACGTGGATCTCGGCGGCTTCAGCGCGCGGCTGCAGATCTGTGAACGCCCGCGCTGACAGCGGTGCTCAGCCGACCAAAGGCAACTGCTTGCTGCCCGCTTCGCGCGCCCGCCGCGAGTGCGCCGGAACCACGCTGGGCTGAGCCGGAGGCGCGAGCCGCGGCCGCTGCGGACCGCGCGTGCCGTAGCCCAGCTCCGCGAAGGCCGCGCGGTAGTCACTAAAGCGACCACCGGCCTGAACGGCGCGCCAGAGCGCCAGCCCCTCGAGCTCGTCGCCCTGCGCCAGCACGAACTCCACCCAGGCCCACTTGGCGCTGGTGGAGCGCACGTCCGCGCGCCCTTTGAGACCGCGCCGCAGTCGCTCCAGACGCTTCTGCACGACTTCGATGCCGGCGAACGCCTGCCCGTCGAGCGGCGTGCGGCGCTTGGCACAGAACGGCGCGATGCCGAGCGCCATCGGGGCGATGCGCGACAGCTTGGTCACGAACTCGGCGCATTCGTCGACATCTTCGTCGACCTCACCGGGCAACCCCAGCATCAAATACAGCTTCACCCGCTGCATGCCGGCCGCGCGCGCGTGCTCGGTCAAGGACTCGTAGTGCGGGATTCGGCCGCGGCGCTCGATCATGTCCCGCAGGCGTTCGCTGGCGCCGTCGAGCGCCGTGGTCAGCGTGCGATAGCCGGCGCGCTTGAGCGCGAAGACGAACGGCTCTTTGAGGCGATCCGGGCGCAAGCTGGAGAGACCGACCTGCTTGCCGCGATCGGCGAGCTCCGACACCACCTCCACGATCTGCGGATGGTCGCTGACCGCGGCGCCCACCAGCCCGACCTTGCTCGCGCCTTCGGGGATGGCGCTGAGGATCACCTCTTTGTCGACCTTGCGCATCCCGCCGTGGGAGCTGCGCCGCATCACGCAGTACGTGCAGGTGCGGGAGCAGCCGCGCTCGGCCTCCAGCAGGAACATGTTCGAGAGCTCGGTGTCGGGCGTCAGGATCACGCTGCGCGCGGGCAAGCTGCTGTCATCGGCTCGCCCCAGCTCCGGCAGCTGGTTACCGTGCTCGCTGGGCACGAACACGTTCGGGTGCGTCGCGAGCGTCCGCCGCGCGCTCTCGGGATCCGCGGCCTCGAAGCACGTCTCCGCCACCCACTCCACCACGCTCTCCGCTTCACCCATCACGATCGCGTCGACGAACGGCGCGAGCGGCAGCGGGTTCGAGAACGTGAGCGGGCCGCCGGCGATCACCAGGGGGTGCCGGTGCGTGCGGTCCTTGCGCAGCGGTGGAATGCCCGAGGCCTGCAGCATGCGCAGCAGACCCGCGAGCTCCAGCTCGTAGGCGACGCTGAACGCGATCCAGGGAAAGTCCCCGAGCGGCCGCAGCCCCTCGTAGCTCACCGGGGCCTCGAGCTCGCTGGTCTCGGTCTGGTCGGCGCCATCGGGCAAGAACACGCGTTCGCAAGCCACACCGGGCATGGCCTGCAGGATGCGGTAGATCTGCTGGAAGCCGAGCGAGCTCATGCCCACCGCGTACGGAGATGGATACGCGAGTGCGACACGCCGCGGGGCGTGCTTATCGAGTCGCCCCGACTCGCGCGCGAGACGAAAGCGAATGAGATCGCGGCTCGTTTGGGCAGGCATGAGGAGTTCGAGGGGTCGGAGAAGCTAGCACGGAGTGGGGCCGACCGCGCCTCGCCCGGACAGCTCTGCTCAGCTGCTGTTAAGTTATGGAAATTGCTGCGAATGCTTCAGAAGGGGTCAGGGGTCGGGGATTTCAGAGCTCGGAACCGTTGGCAGCCGCACGGTGCTAGAATGCGCCCGCTGGGCGACGCGCGGCGGGCACATCCTGGAGTCGCGGAGTGCCACGCGCCTCCGAGCTTTGAATCCGGAAGCCCTGACGCCTGGTTCCTGGACCCCTGATTCCTGGACCC
>JAICTU010000404.1 GCA_025936205.1 Polyangiaceae bacterium
CAGGTCTTGCTCGCTCGGAGCGCAAGCGTTGCCCTCGCAGTTTGCGCTCTTGTCGATGTCGTTCTTCTTGCCGATGGCCAGGACGGTGCCCAGAGCGCCGACCGCGAGCCCCACTCCGCCCAGCGTCAGCGCCGTCCAGCCCGCGGGGCGCAGCCAGTGATTGCCCTTGTGGGCAGGCCCGCTGCTGGACGCTTCAGCGCCCGGCGCGGCCCCCTCAGCGGCTCCTCCAGAAACAGCTCCTCCAGAAACAGCTCCTCCAGGAACAGCTCCTCCAGGAACAGCTCCTCCAGGAACAAGGTCGGGGCTGAAGCGCAGCAACAGCGTGCGCGTCTCGCGGGCCGCCAGCGTCACGTCGGCGCTCTGGCGTTCCGGTCCTCGAAAGCCCTCCACATGATGTGCACCGGGGTCCAGGCGGTAGGAGGACTCCGTGTTGGGAGCGGGCTTGCCGTCGATGCGCAGCTCGATCTCCGAGAGACGGGCGCCTTCGACCTCCACGACCAGGCTGGGGATGGTGGGCGATAGCGAAGCCAGCTCCGCCTGCGCATCCACCAGAGCCTTTTGCTGCGTGTCCCGGTCGCCTTCCGGCAAGGCCAGCGCCACCGTCTCGCGGTAGCGGTCCTCCGCCTCGCGCCAGCGGCCGAGCTTGTAGAGCGAGCGCGCGGACCAGAGCCCGAGCGTCGGGACTCGGGCCACCGTGTAGGCCTTCTCCAACTTATCCAGCGCCTCGGAGTACTGGCCCGCTTCATAGGCCTCGAGGCCCGCAACAGCCAGAGACGTGGCCGCCTCGCGGCTGACCGTGTCGAGCGGCTGAGCTTGGGCCGTGCTGCTCGCCGTGCTGCCCAACGCCAAGGAGAGGCTGCAGACTGCTGCCAGCACGGTCCGATGAGGGGCTGCAACGCGTCCGTGCAGGATCAGTCCCGGCTGGCCGCCACCCCAACCACCCGCCCCCGTTGCTCGTGTCCGCTCTTTCACGCTCGCCTCCGCATGGCTCGCTAATGCATCCGCTGCGCAGACGCCAGGCTCCAATTGTTCAGACAGGTGGGGCGAGCCGCGGCGAGCCTCGATTTTTGCTGGCATGTTCTCCACCAGTGCAACGCGAGCCGGCTGCTTCAACGCAGGGCCGTGACAGAGCGGGCAACCCTGCCTCAACCGCGAGCGTGCTCAACCGCTATCACGGTACGATTGTGCAGCAGCGCAGGCCATTGCATGCGCCTGCGGGTACGCACGTCGATCTGACTCAGCGACTCGTCGAGCAGCAGCACGGGGCGCTGGGAGGCGAAAGCCGCGGTCAAGATCACGAGCTGGCGCTGGCCCGAGGAGAGATTGTGACCGCGCGCGGCCACCGGTGTCTCGACTCCCATGGGCAGACTGGCGAGCAGATCGCATAGCCCCGTGAGCTCCGCCACTCGCTGGATCCCCTCATCCGAGGCGCCGCTCAGCAGGCGCAAGTTCTCGCCGATCGAGGCCTCCAGCAGGTTGCAGTGCTGGGGCACGTACAGCACCAGGTGGCGGGCGGCGCGCGCATCCAGGCCGAAGATGCTGACCCGGCCGCGGCTCGGGGTGAGCAGCCCCGCCAGCACGCGCAAGAGCGTGCTCTTGCCGCTGCCCGAGGGCGCGTCCAGCCGCGTGAAGCTGTTGCGCTCTACGCGGAAGGAACGGTCTTCGAGGATCCAGCGCCCGTCCTCGGAGTAGCGCTGCCAGACGCCCTCCAGCACGATCGCGTCATCGGTCTGCGCGCCCGCCACAGCCTCGCCGCGCTGCGCCGGCGCGGCGGCCAGCAGCTCGTTCATGCGATCGAACTGCGGCTCCAGCGTGCGGAAGCTGAGCCAGGCGCCGGAGATCGCCAGCAGTGACGCCGAGAGCCCCGCGGCGATGCTGCTTAGCATCATCATTTCGCCGATGCCCAGGTGGCTCGCCACGCAGGCATAGATGGACCAGGTGGTGATGGCGATGCCGAGCGTACGCCCGGCGCCGCTCACCACCAGCGTGCGCAGGGTAGAGGCACGGGCCCGTTCCGTGGCGGTGACGGTCGCGGTCCGCAGGGAGTCGGTCCACTCGGCTCCGAGCCGGCGCGTGCAAAACAATCCGCGCAGCGAGGCCAGGGAGGCGAGCAGCACGTTCAGCAGCTCTTGCTGGCGGCTGGAGGCGTCGAGCGCCGTCTTGGCCAGCTTCGACTCCCAGCGCGCGAAGCCCCAGGAGAGCCCGGCGATGCCGGCGCTCGCGAGCAGCACGAGCAAGGTGGCGAGCACCGACTCCGAGAGCAGTAACCCGAGGTAAGCGAGCGTGAAGGCACCCTGGGTGACGAACGTGACGAAGGTCGACACGTAGCCGTACACGACACCGCTCGCGCCGCCCAGCGTGTCGCCCATCCAGCCCGCGTCGCGCTTGCGCAGCAGCGCGTAGTCGGAAGAGAGGAACGAGCCGAACAGGGTGTCGAGTGAGCTGCGCTCGACGCGCGCGCCCAGCGCGGTGCTGGAGCGATCTTCGATCCAGCCCGCCCAGGCCTGGTGGGCGCCGATCAGCACGGCACCCGCGCTCAGCGCCAGCAGCATGCGCGGCGAGGTCGTGGGCAGCGCCTCATCCATGGTCATGCGCGAGAGCTGCGGCACACCGAGCGCCAGCAGACCCCCCACCAGCGAGACGGCGCCCAGCTTGGTGAGCAGCTCGCGCTCCTCGAGCAGCGAGCTCAGGAGCAAGCTCTGGAAGCGCGGCGCGCTCGCTCGCGCCGCGGTCATCACTTGGCCAGCTGCAGCTTGCACGGAGCCTTGCCTTTCGCCTCGACGGGTTGCTCGCTGGAATCGTTCGGTACGAGCTCCAGCTGGGGTCTCTGTACCGGGACGGGCCGCGTGCGCAGCCGCACCTCGCCGCCCTGTACTTCGTAGACGCGATCGGCCGTCTCGATCACCGCGGCGCGGTGAGCCACCGAGACCACGGTGGTGCCGGCGCCGAGGATGTTGGAGAGCACCTGCGATTCGTTCTGCGCGTCCAGCGAGCAGGTGGCTTCATCGAGGAAGAGCATGCGCGGTTCACCAAGCAAGGCCTGAGCCAAGCCCAGTCGCTGCCGTTCGCCGCCGGAGAGGTTGGTGCCGCGGGCTTCGAGCTGGGCTCCGTAACCGCCGGGGATGCGCGACACGACCTCGCGAAAGCAGCTGGCGTCCACGGCGCGCTGCAGCGCGGCCTCGGAGGCGTCGGGGCGGCGCACCAGCAGGTTGTTGCGCACGGTGTCCGCGAGCACCAGCGGGTCGCCGACCAGGGCGCCCAGATGGCGCGCCAGCCACTCGGGCGAATACTCGCGCAGATCCACGCCGTCGAGCAGCACACGGCCCTCGGTGGGCTCCATCACGCCCGAGATGATGCGCAGCAGCGTCGACTTGCCCTGACCGGAGGGGCCGACGAGGACCACGTGCTCTCCCGGCTCAATCGTGAGCGAGACGTCGCGCAGCACCCAGTTGCCGCCGCTGCCGTAACGGAAGCCGACGCCCTGCACCTCGATCTTGCCGGTCAACCGCTGAGCGATGCGGCGACCCTCGGGCAGCGTGGCCTCCTCGAACAGGTCTTCCGCGCGGGTGAGCGTGCTCTGCAGGGTGAGCCAGCTCTCCAGCGTGCCGACCAGCGAGTTGAGCGGAGCGCTGGCGAGCGCGCGGATGGCGAGGAAGCCGGCGAACACGCCCAGGCTCATCTGACCGTCGATCACCTGGCTGCCGCCGACCCAGAGCACGAACGCGCGCGCGCCCGCGTCGAACACCGACAGCACGCGGCTCAGCGCGGTGCTGGAGCGGCGCGTGTTCACGGTCCAGCGCAGGCGCTCGGCGAGCCGGCGGCGGAACCAGGCTCCGACGCTGGCTTCGATGCCGAAGGCCTTGATCAGCTCGGCGGAGGCGGCGGCCTCCAGCACCACCGCGTGCTCGCGGGCGCGCGCCGCGATCTCGCCGCCGGCGCGCTGGCGCACGTCTTCGCGGAAGAAGCGCACGGCGAGGATGCGCGAGAGGTCGATGGTGAGCGTGAGCAGCGCGAGCCGCACGTCATAGGCGATCATCAGCGCCGTGAGCGAGCCCAGGAAGAACAGATCGAAGGCGCCCAGCGCCGTCTTGCTCAGCAGCTTGCTCAAGCCGGCCTGACTGCTCACGCGGTCGAGCAGGTCGCCGTGGCTGCGGCTCTCGACGAAGGAGAGCGGCAAACGCAAGAGATGCATGCCGAGCTTCTGGGTGAGGGCGAAGCCGAGCACGCCCTGCAGCGACGCCAGCGCCAAGCCGTGCAGCCAGCGCAACCATACCTCGGCCACGGCCGAGAGCGCCAGCACGGCCAGCAGCGGCAGCAGCCACTCGGTGCGCGAGGGGCGGATCACCTCGTCGATCAAGAGCTGGCTCACCGCGGGCGAGACCAGGCCGAGCAGCTGCGCGCAGGCGCCGGCGATCAGCAGGAACACGAGCGGCGCCTTCACCGAGCCCAGCTCGGCGAAGTACTGGCGCACGCCGGGGTAGCGCCGCTTCTGCGGCTTCAGCTCGGGCGTGGGCGCAAACTCCAGCGCGATGCCCGAGAAGCACTGGTCGAGCGTCTCGGCGTCGACCAGGCGGGGGCCGTTCGCGGGGTCGACGATGCGGGCAGCGCCGCGGCGCACGCGCTCCAGCACCACGAAGTGGTTCAGCTCCCAGTGCAGCACCGCCGGCAGGCGCAGCTCGTTCAGTGCCTGGGGCTCGAGCTGCAGGCCGCGCGCCGAAAGGCCGTAGCTGCGGGCGCCGCGCAGCAGGTCGAGCGCGGAGTTTCCGTCGCGCGAGGTGCCGCAGGCTTCGCGCAGCGACTTCAGCGGCTTGGAGCAACCGTAGTAGTCGAGGATCATCGCCAGGCAGGCGATGCCGCACTCGGTCGCCTCCATCTGCTGGACGGGGTGGACCCGGCGCCGCGAGAAGGGCAGGCGCAGCCCTCTACCCAGCAGCCCTCTACCCAGCATCACTGCACCCACCGGCGCACGAAGTCGAACAGCAGCGTGATCACGCGGCGCTCGCGCCGATGCAGGCGGATGGTCACGCGGTCGCCGGAGCGCAGGTGCGGATCCATCTGCGCGCTCGTCTCCGAGTTGGTCAGCTCCAGCTCCACGCGCACCAGCGTGCCCTGCAGCGTCTCGCCCAGGGTGGCCTGCACCTCGGTGGGCGTGGCCACGTCGCTCGACACGCGCGTCACCAGCGCCTTGCCCAGGCCAAACTCGCTGATCGGCAGCGACTGCACTTCCACGGTCGCGCTGGCGCCGGGAGTGACGAAGGCGATGTCGCGGCTGGGCACGAAGGCGACGATGGTGCGTGGCGCGCCGCTGGGCACGATGTTGCCGAGCAGACCGCCGGCTTCGAGCACGTTGCCCGGCGTGGCCAGCAAGCTCTCGATCTGGCCGCTCGCCGGAGCCCGCACCTCGGTCGATGCCAGGATGGTCTTGGCTTCTTCCACGCTGGCCTCGGCGCGCGCCAGCTGCGAGCGGCGGGCCGTGTCGCGCTCCTGCCACTGGCGGGCGCGATCTGCGATCTCGAGATCCAGCTGCGCGAGCTCCGCGCTCAGCGCCGAGACGTTCTCGGAAGCGGCGTTCAGCGCCTCCTTGATGTTCAGGCTCTGGTCCTGGCTGGCGCCGCCCTCGCGCACCAGCTCCGCGTAGTTCTCTGCTTGCTTGCGGCGCTGCGCCAGCCGCTCGCGGTTCACGTCGACGCGGCCCTGCAGCGCGACGCGGCGCCGCTGCATGGCCTGCGAGGCACGCTCTTCGATCTGACGGTCGCGCTTGTCGGCCTCGGTGACCTCGCGCTGCGTGGTGGCGAGCTCGCGCTCGCGATTGACCAGCGACGCGCGCAGCTCGGTCGCTTCCAGCCGGGCAATGACCTGACCCTGCTGGACCTGATCGCCGCTCTGCACCAGCACCTCGCTGATCGAGCCGCCGAGCACGGAGGCCACGGGGCGCAGGCCGCGAGGCGCGCGCAACATACCTTGAGCCTCGGCGTTGACCTCGACCTTGGCCAGCGCGGCGCCCAGGAACAACAAGCCGACGAGCGATGCCAACAGCAGCAGCACGCTCCAGCCCTTGGGCTTGAAGCCGGCGAGAAAATCGACCTCGGCCGCGTCGCCGCGGCGGGCGTCGAGCGCAGCCTTGCGGAACAGGCCGGGGGCGGGCTCCGCTGCGGCATCGGGCCTGGATGCCGACTTTGCCGCTGACTTTGCTTCTGCGCTTTCGCTCGGCGGTGGCGCCGGGCGGCGCAGCACGCGCACGGGGCTGCGCGCTTCGCTGTCGGCCTCGGACGGCGTGCCCTCGGGACCCTCACTGCGCGGAGATCTGCGCCGGGGCGAGATGGGCGAGGGGACGGAGGCTTGCGTCCCGGTCGGGCCCGTGCCCAGCGGAGCGCGTTCGGCGCTCGGGGTGGGCTCGGGCTGCGCTACCGGTGCAGCCTTGACCGTGGGCTCACTGGGAAGCGAAGAAGGGGCGCTGGCCTGGGGCACGACCGCCGTGCGATCGCGCTTGAAGAACGGACCTACGCCCACGACGGTCTCCCACAACCCTGCGCGGCGTGCGGTCAGTGCTTCGAACACGTTGACGGCGCCGCCGGGTGCCGTCGGGATCGACTTCGAGGCGTTCGGAGCTGCGTCGCTCGCGCTCGCGACGTCCAGCGGTGTCGCGTCCACGTCCACGCACTGCGATGCGGAGATGCCCTTGCGCCGCCCGCCGAGCGGCGCAGTGCTACTTTTCCGGGCGAAGATCGGGGTGCCCGCCACCACGGTCGCACTGGTCGCGGAGCGGTCTGTCGGCTTGCGTCGATCCGATGACATGTTCGGGGCTCCAGTGCTCGTAGTGGGGGACATATCCTGCCAACTTTTTCCGTGCGAGTTCAGTTGCTGATCGCGGGCCGCTCTCGCTGACGTGCCGGCTGGGCTGACGTCGCGGCGAGTGGTAGAGCGGCCCACTACTCGGGGTGCGGGGTGACCCCGCAGTAGCTGGGGCGAGCTGGAGCCGGAGGGGTGGTCGGGGGGAGTGAAGCTCGGGCGACTCAGCTCAGAACAGGTTGTTGTTGTTGATGTTGTTGATCGTGATGTTGAACGTGATGCTCACGTTGCCGCCGCCGCGGAACCGATTGCCACCACCACCACCGCCGCCGCTGCCGCGGCTCATGTGATGTTGTCCACCGCCGCGGTTGCCGCCGCGATGGCCGCCCCAGCCGCCCACCACTTGGCTCAGCTCGCCCTCGCCGAGGACCTTCAGATTCGCGCTGCCGGTGTCATTGAGCTTGTTCATGATGTGTCCTTCCGTAGTGGTCGCGGGCTCTCTGCCGCGCCCTCTGGAGGACTCCTAAAGCACCTCGCGTGCCAGCTCGCACACAGCGGGAAATGCGCAGATTTCTCGACAGCCCCCGCCCCGTACGGTCCCGTGGACTGTCCACGGGCTCGCTACAGACAGTCCAGCGGCGGAGCGAGCGCGCGCGTGCGCACCTGGACCGGCCTGGCCGCAACGTATATGCTGGTCGCCCTTGCGGGTCCTCCTCGTCTCGTCGGTGCTTTTGTTCTGCGCTCCGAGCTTCGCGCAGACAGCGCCCGCCTCAGCGGCGGTCAGCGCGCAGGCTCGCGCGAGTTTTTCTCGGGGAATGGATGCGTATGATCATGGGCATTTCCGCGCAGCAATTGAACATTTTAAAGAGGCCGACCGGCTGGCCCCCAGTCCGCGACTGAGCTTCAACATCGCGCTAGCCTACGAGCGCATGGACGATGTTCCCAACGCGCTCGCGGCCTACCGCGATTTCCTGCGCCGGTCGCCGGAGGCGGAGAACGTGCAGCCCACCAGCGTGAGGGTGGCGGAGCTGGAGCTCGAGCTGCAGAAGTCCGGCGTCCAGCAAGTAACAGTGCTCTCCGATCCGATCGGAGCCACCGTACTGATCGACGAGCTCTCGCGCGGAGTGTCGCCGTGGACGGGCGAGCTTCCGCCAGGTCCGCATCGGTTGACCTTGCGCGCGCGCGGCTATCACGATAGCGCGCACGATTTCGTTCTGCCGGCGCGGCATGCGATCGATCTGAGCTTTCCGCTCGAGCAGCTGCCCGCGTCGCCGCCGAGTGCCGCCGCTGTACCGGCTGCTCCGGTTCCGATGGTGACCGCTGCGCTGGTGCCGCCTCCGATCGAGCCAGTGGGTGCAGAGCCGGGGGTGCAATGGTGGACGTGGACGGCGTTCGGGGCATCGGCGGCGGCGTTGATCGGCGCTGGCGCCTTCGAGATCTCTCGCCGGCATCTGGAGTCGGAAGCGATCGAGCATCGCTACAGCGCTGACACCGCGGAGACCTGGGACAAGATGCTCCAGCAGCGCACGCTGTCGCGTGTGTTCCTGGGCACCGGTTTGGCGTTGGGGGCGCTGGGAGGGGTGTCATTGTATTTGGATCTGCAGCGGGGAGAAGCGAGCCCGGAACTGGGCCTCGCGTGCGGTCCGAGCCAATGCGGGGCGTTCGCGCAGGGGGCATGGTGAAGAGCCCGCTGCTCTTGGGCCTCGGGCTCGTGCTCGCGGGGATTGCGTGCAATCCCGAGCAC
>JAICTU010000362.1 GCA_025936205.1 Polyangiaceae bacterium
AATGAGTTCGCCCGAGCCCGGCAAATTTTTGCGGCGGCAACCCGCACCCCGGGCTCCGGTTTCCGTGGGCTCGATCCGTTTGCCGGACTGGAGGCTGAGCTACGCAGGGCTGATCCTGGCGCTGCTGGGTGCGTGTGCGCTCTCGCTCCGAATCGGGCACGGCGATCTGCATGACCCGAGCTTGCGCGCGGCGTTGCTCGAGCTGCGCGCGCAACGCCTGCTGGGCGCGGCGCTGGCGGGAGCCGCGCTCGCGGTCGCTGGCGTGCTGGTGCAGGGGCTGTTCCGGAACCCTCTGGCGAGCCCTTCCGTGCTCGGCACCAGCGCGGGCGCGAGCCTCGGCGGGCGTCTGGCGCTGCTCGGTTTTCAGTTCGTGCTGGCCAGCGGCAAGCTGCCCGGCGTCTCACCGGACGTGGCATTGCCGGTGGGCACGGTGCTGGGCGCGCTCGCTGCCCTGGGTGTGCTGCTCCTGGTCTCGCGCGTGCGCGACGATCTGGTCGTGCTCTTGCTCACGGGCTTCCTGCTGGCCTCGCTCTTCTCCAGTCTGGAGGCGTTTTGCGTCAGCCTGGCGCAGGAGCGCTGGGAGCTGTCGCGCGCGCTGCTCAGCTTCGCGCTCGGCGATGTGAGCGGCGTGGGCGCGCGCCAGCTCCTGCTGGCCGCACCATTGGTCTTGATCGGCTGCGTGCTCGGCTGGAGCTGGGCCACGCCGCTCGATCTGATGCTGAGCGGCGAAGACGAGGCGCGCAGCCTCGGGCTCGAGCTCGGCTCCTTGCGGCTCTGGGTGGTGATCTGGACGGCAGTGCTCACCGCGGCGGCGGTCTCGCTCGGCGGCAATGTCGGCTTCGTGGGTTTGATCGTGCCTCACGCACTGCGGCCCTTGGTCGGCGTGTTACACCGTCGCTTGCTGCCGGCCGCGGCGCTCGGCGGCGCCACGTTCGTCGCGCTGTGCGATGTGCTGTGTCGGGTCCTGCCGGGGCGCAGCGAGGTTCCGCTCGGCGTGATCACGGGCCTGATCGGCGCGCCCACCTTTCTCTGGCTCTTGCTCCAGCATCGGCGCGACAGCTATGCCCTGTGACCCGCGCGGTCTTGTGCGCTACCCCCCGCCGAATATGCCCCGCCCCGTCGACTGGCTCAACGTCGCTGCCCTGGTGCTGACGCTCGGCGCGGCCACCGGCGCTGCACTGCGCCCATCCGGGCGCGTGCTGCGGGCCGTCAACCCTGGCGAGAGCCTGCCGCCGCTGGATCAGCCGCTGCCGCTGGCCGACGGCGGCCGTGCCCTGAGCGACGCCACCGGTGCGCTGATCCCGCTCGGACCGTATCGGCACGTGGCCTCGGGCAGCCTGCTCGCAGATCCGCTGCTGCTGGCGCTCTGCGCCCCCGACGAAGTGGTGTCCTTCTCTGCACGTGCTCCGGACGCCCGCGCCGCGTATCGCTATGCCGGCAAGCCGAGCGTCGATGCACACCGCATCGAGGCCCTGCTCGGTGTTCACCCGGATCTGGTGCTGGTCAACAGCCTCGGCGATCACGCCTTCGTCCAGCGGCTGCGCGCTGCAGGACTGCGCGTGTTCGATCTGGGGCCCATGCGCGGCGTCCAGACGTTCCTGAGCAACGTCTTGGCGGTGGGCTGGCTCGTGGGACGTGAGCCGGAGGCGCGAGAGTTGGCCCAGCAGTTTCGCACGCGGCTGGAGGCGATCGCCCGACATGTGCCGCCTGCAGCGCGCCGGAGCGCGCTCTATCTCGGCATCCACGGCAACCAGATGTTCGGCGGCACGCGCGGCACGAGCTACCACGACGTGCTCTTTTATGCGGGGCTGGACGACGTCGCGGCTCGCGAGCTCGAGGGTTGGCCCAGCTACGACGCCGAGCAGCTGCTGGCATTTGACCCGGAGCTGATCGTGATGCAGACGGGCATGCGCGCGGCGCTCTGTCAGCGCGGCGAGCTCGGCAGGCTGCGCGCCTGTGGCACGCAGGGCCGCGTGGTCGAGCTCGACCCGCAGCTGCTGAACGACGCCGGCTTCGGCATGCTCGAAGCGAGCGAGCAAGTGCACCGCGCGGCTTATCCTTTTGCGGGGGCACCCCGCACTCCGATCGAGCCGAGCGCACCATGAGCCACACGAGCTTGACCGCGCAGGGCGTGCGCGTGCGCCTCGGCGGGCGCTGGGTGGTCGACGGCGTCGACTTCACGGCGGAGGCGGGAGCAGTGAGCGCCATCGTGGGACCGAACGGCTCGGGCAAGACCAGCTTGCTGCGGGCGCTCGCCGGGCTGCTTCCCTACTCCGGTAGCGTCCGTGCGGGAGCGCTGGACCTGGCGCAGGCGCGCGCCGCGGAGCGCGCGCGCCAGATCGCCTATCTGCCCCAGAGCTCGGCGTTGCGCGCGCTGCTCAGCGTGCGCGAGGTCGTCGCGCTGGGCCGCTATGCGAGTCAGCCGGGCTGGTTCGCCGGCACGCCCAGCGACGATGCGCAGGTGACCGACGCGCTGGCGCGCACCGGCATCGCCGAGCTGGCGGATCAACCTTATCCCAAGCTGTCGGGCGGGCAGCAGCGCCTGGTGCTGATCGCGCGCGCGCTCGCCACCGGCGCTCGCATCCTGCTGCTCGACGAACCGACGGCGTCGCTCGACGTGCGGCACGCGCTGCGGCTGTTCGAGCTGCTCGGCGCGCTCGCTGGCGATGGCTACTGCGTGGTGCTGGTGCTGCACGATCTCGACGACGTGCTGCGGCACGCGCGCCACGCATTGCTGCTCGAGGCCGGGCGGGCTCGAGCTTCCGGCTCCGCGAGCAGCGCGGAATTCCTGGACGCTGCCGCGGAGCTGTACGGGGTCGAGCTGGTCCCGCGCGATCGGCTCGGTTTTCGCAGTAGCAATAGAAGCGGCACGCGGCCGGCAGGAGGTGCTTCATGATCACGTTGGTGCTGGGCGGTACGCGTTCGGGCAAGAGCCGCTACGCTCAGCAGCTGGCACGCCAGCTGTCCGAACGCCCGCTGTATGTGGCCACGTCGCGGCCCTGGGACGCCGATCATCAGGCTCGCATCGCGCGTCATCAGCGCGAACGCGGCCCTGAATGGCGCACCGTGGAGTGCGAGATTGAGCTCGACGCGCTGCCGCTGGACGGTGAGGTCGCAGTGATCGACTGCGTGACGCTCTGGCTCACCAATCTCTTCTCCGACGCCGATCTCGAGCGCTGCCTCGCGCGCGCACGCGCCATCATCGATCGCCTGACGGAGCCGCGAGCGCAGCTGCTGCTGGTCTCGAACGAGCTCGGCCAGAGCCTGCACGCTCCGACCGAGCTCGGGCGCAAGTTCGTGGACCTGCAGGGGCTCGTGAACCAGCATATCGCGGCGCGCGCCCAGAACGTCGCCTGGATGGTGGCCGGCATCGCCAGCTACGTGAAAGGGGCGGCGCCGGAGGGCGGTGCATAGCGTGGCGCCTTTGCGCGGCGTGCGGGCCGCGTTCGTGAGCTTCACGCGCCTACCACTCGGAGGCTATCCCTATCGCGCCGAGGAATGGCGCTGGGCACCGGCTCATCTTCCGCTGGTCGGCGTGGCGATCGGGGGCCTCAGCGCGGCAGTGTGGCTGGGCGCGAACGAGCTGGGCTTGCCGCGCGAGCTGGCGGCCGTACTCGCACTGGCCGCGTCCGTGCTGGCCACGGGCGCGCTGCACGAAGACGGCCTGGCCGATTCGGCGGACGCGCTCGGTGGCGGGCACGACCGCGAACGCGTGCTCGCGATCCTGAAGGACAGCCGCATCGGCACCTATGGCGCGCTGGCGCTGGGCTTCAGCTTGCTGATCCGCGCGAGCGCGATCGCGCGGCTCGACGAGCACGGCTGGTTCGTGCTCGTGGTGGTGCACTGCCTGGCACGGCTGGGCCCCGTGCGCCTGATGTTCAGCGAACCCTACGTCAGCGACTTGGCGCAGGCCAAGAGCCCGAGCTTCTTGCCCATCGCTCGCGGACAGCTGATGGTGGCGGTGGGCTGGGTGCTGCTCTGCCTCGCTGCCGCCGCGGCGTTCGGAAAGCTATCCCTGCCGTGTTGTGCCGCGCTGGCCGGCACCAACAGCTTGCTGCCTTTTCTCGCCGCTCCCTACTATCGAAGGGCGGTGGGTGGCATCACCGGCGATCTGCTCGGCGCGCAGGAGCAAGCTGCCGAGATGGTGCTGTGGCTGGTCTGGCTCCTCTGTCACAACCGCTGACCGCCGCGGGCCGCCCGCGCCCCGATACGCCGGACAGCGCCGCCCGGCGCAGGCCCGGCCCCCCTCTGCTCAGCGATCGAGGCGGATCCGACTCAACTGCGGTCCTGTTTGTAAATGGTAGTGGCTGCCCCGCTCCAGGCCGTAGGGGCGCTCCGCCGGTGAGGTCAGCTGATGCAGCACGATCTGTGCGATGCGCATGCCGGGATAGAGCTTCACTGCGATGGAGCCGATGTTGGACAGCTCCAGCGTGATCTGCCCTTCAAACCCGGGATCGATGAAACCGGCCGTGGCGTGGACGACCACCGCGAGCCGGCCGATGCTGCTGCGTCCATCCACCATGCCCACCAGATCGCTCGGGATCTTGACGCGCTCGACGCTGGTGCCGAGGGCGAACTCGCCCGGGTGCAGCACGAATGCCCGATCTTCGTCCAGGACCACGCGATCCATCGAGGCGGCGATGCTCGCCGGGTCGCCCGGGTCGAGCACCGTGACCTGCGCGGGCCGGTACACCAGAAACTCGCGGCTGAGCCGCAGATCCACGCTCGCGGGCTGGATCTGCAAATCTTCGTCGGAGAGCGGCTCGATCGCGAGCTCGCCGCTGCGCAGGCGAGCCCGAATGTCACGATCGGAGAGGATCATCCTTCGCCCGCGATGGTCATCTCCGATACGCGCAGCGTCGGGCAGGCCAGCGAGCTCTTGAGCACCAGGTCATCGCCGACGCCGTCGATGTTCTGCAGCATCTGATCGAGGTTGGAGGAGATCGTGACCTCGCTGACCGGAAACGCGAGCTTGCCGTCTTCGATCCAGAATCCGGACGCCCCGCGCGAGAAGTCGCCGGTCACCGCGTTGAAGCCGAAGCCCATCATCTCCGTCACGTACAGGCCGCGCTTCGTCGAGGCGATCAGCTGCTCGGGCGTCTGTTGCCCGGCCTTCAGGATCAGGTTGCTGGTGCTCGCGCTCACCCCCCCGCCGGAGCGCCCGGCGCTGGCCGTGGACTGGCGCTTCAGCTTGCGCGCCGAGTAGCTGTCGAGCAGGAAGGTGCGCAGTACGCCTCCCTCCACCACCACGTTCACCCGCGACGCCAGGCCTTCGCCATCGAAGGCGCGCGAGCCGGGGCCGCGCTGGATCAACGGATTGTCGACGATGTCGACCAGCGGGCTGGCGACCTTGCTGCCCTCGCGCTCCGCCAGGTAGCTGGAGCGGCGCCACACCGCACCCCCCAGCACGCAACCGATGAAGCTCGACACCAGCGAGCGGGCCGCGTCGGCCTCGAACACGATCGGGGCCTGACAGGTCGCGACTTTGCGCGCGCCCAGCTGGCGTAAGGTGCGCTCGGCCGCCTTGCGGCCCACGACCTCGATCGGCTCCAGCCCGGCCAGGTGGCGATGCCCGGTCCAGTAATGACCGCGGCGCTTCTTGCCGCCTTGGTCCTCGACCACCGGAACGACCGAGAGCGAGATGAAGGAGCCGCGGCGCACGGCGGAGAAGCCGCTGGAGAGCGCCAGCGCGGACCAGCCGGAGACGCGCGACATCGTCGCGCCTTCACTCAGCTCGAGCCGCTTGTCCTGCTCGAGAGCGATGCGCTCGGCCTGCTCGGCGCGCTGCAGCGCCACGTCCGCACCGATACCGTCCACCGACGGATCGAACAGGTCGAGATCGGCGAAGGGTCCCTTGGCGAGCAAGCTCGGGTCGGCGGGGCCGGCGAAGGAGTCCGGTTCGCTGAGCTCGGCGAGCGCGAGCGCGTCGCTCACGCAGCGCTTCAGCCCCTCTTCCGTCCAGTCGCTGGTCGAGGTGATCGCAACGCGCTGCGAACGGATCACGCGCAGCGCGACGTTGCGATGCCCCGCCTCCTGCACCAGCTCGGGCTTGCCGAGCCGGACTTTCGCCGTCAGCTCCCAGCCGGAGCTGGCGCTCGCTTCCGCGACGTCGGCTCCCCCTTGCCGTGCCTCCTCGACCAGGCGCGCGGCGATGCCCTGCAGGCGCTCTGCTTCAGCTGTTTCGCTCATGCTCTCCAGGTAGCAACACTCGAGCGCCCTGCAAATGGTGTGAGCGCGCTTTGAGCCCGGCGGGCGGGCTCAGCTGCCTTCTGACGCGCCCGCGGCGAGCCATTCCAGGCAGCGACGCGCAAACCAGGTGGCCACCGCGAGCGACAGCAGGAGCCAGCCGAGCAGAAAGCCGAGCGGCCCCTGGAGCAGCGCGCTCGCGCCGAAGGCGCCGTGGAACTGCTCGAAGCTGGCGGCCACTCGCAGGCGCGGCGCGAGCGCGATCAGCGGCGCGAGCGCGAGCGCGAGCGGCAGCCAGAACCAGCGCTGGGCGACCGCGGGCCGCCCGCGCGAAGCGCGCAAGGCCTGGCCGAAGCCGAGCGGCACGCTCAGCCCCGACAGCAGCACCAACCACGGGCCGAGCCAGCGCGGCAGCGACCTGGCCGGGATCAGATACGCATAGGCCCAATCGGGCTCGGCGTTGAGCAGCAGTGCCACGGCGGGTGCATAGCTGAGCAAGCCGAGCAGCACGGCGATCAAGAGAGCCTGACCAGCGACGGGGCGGATGGGTCTGCGCAGCTGCGCCGCCGCAGACCAAAACAGTCCGGCCCCCAGGGCAAATCCCGCCAGCAGCGCGCTGAATGCAGGCATCTCCGACTCGTGCCACAGCCCTCGGAGGCTCGCAAATCCGCTGCGGGGTCCGCCTGGCAGGGGAGCGCCAACCCGATGCGGAGCGCGGCGTGACGGCGGATCGCCTTTACCTGATCGCGGTTCCCGAACTACACCGGCACCCATGGACCCCGAGCGGCTACGCAGGCTACTGGAGCAGGTTCGCGCCGGCGCCACGGATGTGGAGGGCGCGCTGCAACAGCTGCGACGCCTGCCCTTCCAGGATCTGGGCTTTGCTCACGTGGATCATCATCGCGCGCTGCGTCAGGGCGTGCCGGAGGTGATCTTCGGCGAGGGCAAGACGGCTCCGCAGATCGCGGGAGTGGCGCGTTCGCTGGTGGAGGCGGGGCAACCCGTGCTGGTGACGCGCCTCGACCCTGCCAAGGCTCGAGATCTGCACGCGCTCCTGCCCGAGCTCGTCTACCATGAGCTCTCGCGCACGGCATCGCACTCGAGCCGAGAGATCCCGCAGCGCCCCGGCGAACCGGTGCTGGTCATCACCGCCGGCACGAGCGATCTGCCGGTCGCCGCCGAAGCCCTGGAGACCTTGCGCATGTTCGGGGTGCCGGCACGCGGCATCGCGGACGTCGGCGTCGCGGGCCTGCACCGTATCGTCAGCCATCTGGACGCGCTGGAACGCGCCCCCGGGGTGATCGTCTGCGCGGGCATGGAAGGCGCGCTCGCGAGCGTCGTCGGCGGCCTGGTCGCGGCGCCGGTGATCGCAGTGCCGACCTCGGTCGGCTACGGTGCCTCGCTCGGTGGCATCGCTGCGTTGCTCGGCATGCTGTCGAGCTGCGCCGCCGGCGTGACGGTCGTGAACATCGACAACGGCTTCGGCGCGGCGATGGCCCTCGTGCGGCTCACGCGCCGCCCCGGTCTCGAACCGCACGCCGTGTGAGCCCTGGATGAAACAGCGCGACTCCTCCCCGCACCATCACCACCACCATCACCACCGTCACGGTGATGCCGATCATGACCACGGGCACGATCACGCCCACGATCATGGGCACGGCGAGCACGATCACGTCCATGACCACGCGGATCATGATCACGACCATGAGCAGGATCACGACCATGAGCATGAGCATCACCATGGCCATGACCATGAGCACGAGCACCCGCACTCGGCGCAATCGATCGCTCGTCCCGAGCTAGAGCGCGGCGCCGGCGAAGGAAAGCTCCTCTTTCTGGACGCGCCCAGCGGGCTCGCCGGAGACATGACGATCGCGGCCTTGGTCGATCTCGGCGTGCCCTTCGCCGAGGTGGAGCGCGTCATCGCCAGCCTGCCGCTGAGTGGTTTTTGGCTCGAGTTGAGCCGCGGCTTCGCGGGCGCGATCGGCGCCAGCCACTTCGACGTGCACGTCGAGGGTCAGCAGCCGGAACGCAGCTACGCCCAGATCGATGCGCTGCTACGGGCAGCGCCGTTGCCAGCGCGCACCCAGAGCCTGGCGCGCGCGATCTTTCGCCATCTCGCCGAGGCCGAAGCCGAGGTTCATCGCGTCGACATCGCGCAAGTCCACTTCCACGAGGTGGGCGCGGTGGACGCGATCGTCGACATCGTGGGGGCGGCGGCCTGCTTCGACTATCTGGGCGCGGAGGTCGTCGCGAGCCCGTTGCCGCTCGGCCGCGGCTCGGTCGAGTGCCGCCACGGGCTCTTGCCTCTGCCCGCGCCCGCGGCGCTCCTGTGCTTGCGCGGCGTGCCCACCTATGACGCCGGCATAGCAGCCGAGCTGGTCACGCCCACGGGCGCCGCCATCGTGGCCACGGTGGCCAGCTCCTTTGCGAGCTGGCCCAGCTTCATTCCCGAGCACGTGGGCTGGGGCAAAGGCACGCGCGAGCTATCCGATCGGCCCAACGCCTTGCGAGCGGTGCTGGGCCAGCCGTGGCAAGCAGCCGCGGGCGGCCCCGCCACTCACGTGATCGTCGAAGCCAACGTCGACGATCTCACCGGCGAGCTCGCCGGGCATGCCCTGAGCGCGCTCTTGCGCGCGGGCGCGCTCGACGCCTGGCTCACCCCGATCCAGATGAAGAAGGGCCGCCCCGGCCTGATCCTGTCGGCGCTCTGCCCGGCGAACGCCGCCGATGCGCTCGGGGCCGTGCTGCTGCGCGAGACGAGCAGCCTCGGCTATCGTAAATCGCCGGTGACGCGCGGCGAGCGGCCGCGGCGCATGATCGAGGTGCAAACCCCCTGGGGCGCCATCCCGATCAAGGTGGGCACGGGTCCCTGGGGCAACCCCCAGATCAAGCCCGAGTTCGACATCTGCGCCGCCCGCGCCGAAGCCCACGGTGTGCCCGTGCGCGAAGTGATCCAGGTCGCCCTGAACCAAGCCCGCGAACAACTCGGCGTGGCGCCATCGAGCTAACTCGAGCGCTCACCCCCCCCAGACCTCGAAGCAACTCCGCATCCGGAACGCAAGCGGTGGCTAGGGCCCCAGCGCGCGCGGCGGAGGCTGGGTCCCACCTCCCCCTCCCAGATCTCGAGGCAACTCGGCCCGGAATGCAAGCCAAGGCTGGGGCCTCATGATTCGTCACATCTCGGCACTGGGCCGGGGATGACAGCGGGCGGCCCCTCGAGATGAGCGCAGCGGCGGCGTGCAGCATTCGAGCGCACGCTGTGCTGAGGGAATGAGCCGGACCCTCCACTCC